>CAXYYJ010000041.1:0-42022 GCA_964293475.1 uncultured Draconibacterium sp. | reverse complement strand
AATGTATTGGAATGGAAATTCGACCCCGGCTGGGGTCGTACCATTATATATGCAGGATTTTTATAAATATTTCATCCATTCGGGAAAATGAATTCAAAACCAAAAAAAATGGGTTTGGCACAAATCACCAAACCCATTTTTTTCTTATTACCCTAATTATTTTTTCTTCACCAATTGCAGGAACAACTCGTCGAGCTGCTCTTGTGCCACTGGCGATGGAGAATCAATCATCACATCGCGGCCTGTATTGTTCTTGGGGAAAGCAATATAATCTCTGATGCTATCCGAACCACCCAGCAAGGCTGTGAGACGGTCGAAGCCCAAAGCCAAACCACCATGAGGCGGAGCGCCAAACTCAAAAGCATCCATCAGGAAGCCAAATTGTGCCTGTGCATCTTCATCACTGAATCCCAGGTGTTTAAACATAAGTTTTTGCAAATCGCGGTCATGAATCCTGATGGAACCACCCCCGATTTCCACGCCGTTAATCACCATATCGTAGGCATTGGCACGAACATCGCCGGGGTTTTGGTCGAGCAAATGAATGTCTTCGGGCTTGGGCGAAGTAAAAGGATGGTGCATGGCATGATAGCGGTTGGTATCTTCGTTCCATTCCAATAGCGGAAAATCCACCACCCAAAGTGGTGCAAACACGTTGGGATTTCTAAGACCTAATTGTTTACCCAGCTCCAGACGTAAATCGCTCAGAGCTTTGCGGGTTTTATCAGTTTCGCCCGAAAGAACCAGCATCAAATCGCCGGGTTGAGCGTTCATTTTTTCGGCCCAGAGATTCAGGTCTTCAGGGGTGTAAAATTTATCCACCGACGATTTAAAGCTGCCATCGGTATTGTATTTCACATAAACCAATCCTTTGGCACCCGATTGCGGACGTTTTACAAAATCGGTGAGGGCATCTAATTCCTTGCGGCTAAATTCGCTGCAACCTTTGGCATTGATACCAACCACCAACTCGCTATCGTCGAACACTTTAAAGCCTTTGTTTTGAGACAATTCATTGAGCTCCACAAATTTCATGTCGAAACGGATATCGGGTTTGTCGGAGCCATAGAATTTCATGGCATCGCTGTATTGCATTCTGGGGAATTCCTTGATGTCGATGCCTTTCACTTCCTGAAACAGGTAGCGGGCCAATCCTTCGAAGGTGTTTAAGATATCTTCCTGTTGCACAAAGGCCATTTCGCAGTCTATCTGAGTAAACTCCGGCTGACGGTCGGCACGTAAATCCTCATCACGGAAGCACTTCACTATCTGATAGTAGCGGTCGTAGCCGGCCACCATCAGGAGCTGCTTGAAGGTTTGGGGCGATTGGGGCAAGGCATAAAACTCGTTGGGATTCATGCGGCTTGGCACTACAAAATCGCGGGCTCCCTCGGGGGTACTTTTGATGAGATAGGGAGTTTCTATTTCGAAGAAATTCTGTTTGTCGAGGTAATTGCGTGTGGCAATAGACAGACGGTGACGCAGTTCCAGATTGCGGCGAAGGGGGCTTCTGCGCAGGTCGAGATAGCGGTATTTCATTCTGATTTCTTCTCCGCCATCGGTTTCATCTTCTATGGTGAACGGAGGTAATTTGGCTTTATTGAGCACTTCGAGTTCATCCACTATAATTTCCACATCGCCGGTGGGCATTTTGGGGTTTTTACTGCTTCGCTCGGCTACCTTGCCACGAATGCTGATAACGAATTCACGGCCAAGCTTACGAGCCAACTGGCAAAGCTCAGGCTGGGTTTCCATATTAAAAACCAATTGGGTGAGACCATAGCGATCGCGGATGTCCACAAAAGTCATTCCTCCCAAATCTCTCGATTTCTGAACCCAGCCACTTAAAAAAACCGACTGGTTCACATGTTCTAAGCGCAACTCGCCACAGGTGTGTGATCTTAACATATTATTCTATTTGCTGATTTATTACAAAAATACAAACCCCTTTTACCGACTTCCAAAACCGGGAGTTAACCATGAATACTATTATTATCAATTGATTAACAGCTAATTAAGACAATTTCAGCCAGCGAAAATCCATGGAGTTTCAGGGCACGAATTTAGTAAAATTTATGGCGGGAAATGGGATGCCATTCAAAATAAATGGGCTAGGACCTGGCCAAAAAAAAGCCCCGCAAAATTGCGAGGCTTCCATTCATATTAGGTTTTGATTAGTTTTTGTCCCAGAACAATTTGGTTTCCATTGCATCACCACCAATAGCAGCAGAAGCAGCATAGTAGTTGGTTTTGTTCAAAGTTTGTTCGTTAACAGGATAAGTAAATCTTCTTGGAATTTTACCATCGGTGGTAACAGGAGTTGGAGGAGTATTCATCACAGGATAATCCAATCTTCTGAGGGTTGTCCAGGCTTCGTAACCTCTTTCATAATAGGCGATATAGGCTTGTAAACCAATGGCTTGCTTCCAATCACCAGAACCATCCCATGCTACTTCGGGTTTTGCCAAATAATCGGCAACTCCGTCAACACCCCAATCGGCAAACGATGAAGTGATGGCAGCAGCGTAATGGTCAGCAGCAGATCCACCAACATTCCAACCACGGGCAGCAGCCTCGGCTTTCAGGAATTCAACTTCGGTGTATGACATTAAAGTTGAAGGATAAGTTTCTGTGTGGAAAATTGGTCCAATATGAGTATAATTACCAAAAGCACTGGTTTCGCCATAGGTACCGCCCAAATAATCGGTGAGTACATGGTTGTCGAAATAAACAGCGCGACGTGGATCGGCCAAACCATTCATAATGTCGATAACGGTGTTGGCAGCTACAAAGTCGTTACGTCCGCTGGCAACCAAGTCCTGATATAATGGGTTGGTATTGCTCAAAGGAGCGGCTTCGTAAACCAATTTACAATTTTGAGCACTGCTAGTGAAAGCATGAGGAGCGGCAGCAACGGCCCAGCCAGAAGCCAAAGTATTGTCAGCATCGGCTATGGTAACAGCCATTCTCAGTTTTAAGGAGTATGCGAAAGATGTCCAGGCAGCATCGTCACCACCATAATAAATATCAGAAGCACCATAGCTTCCGGCACCACCTTTCATGGCTCCAATAGCAGCATCTAAGCGGGTTACGAGGTCTTTGTAAATTGTGAAAGCATCGTCGTAAGCAGGTTGTAAAGTTTCGTTGATGTTAAGAGCCTGTGAATAAGGAACATCACCGAATATTTCAACCAAAGTTGCGAAAGAGTAAACCTCTAAGATTTCAATAATCTGAAGCTTGTTGGTTTTTGCATCAACGGCATTTGAAGGAACTTCAGTAGCAGAAATGAGCGCTTTAGCTTCTCTAAGGTCTCTGATTATATCCCGATAATAAGCGTTAAATACATTTTCAGGTATCTTTCTATTAATCAGGTCGTAGTTGGCCTCATCAGTATAAGTAGTTTCTGTCCAGTATTGAGCATATAACTTATAATTATTGCGGTTAACGTTGGTGCTGGCTATCTGGTCTCCCAGAGCCTTTTGGGCATTGGTGAAAAGCATTTCACCCGGAACTACCGAAGGATGCTTGGTATCTTTTTGCCAATCTTCGAAGTTCTTAGTACAGGATACTGAAATCCCTACTAAAACGATTAGGATTAAATATATTCTTTTCATAATTATCTAATTAAAATTGTAATTTAATATTGAAACCGAATGTTCTCAGCGAAGGCATAACACCTGACTGCCATCCCTGGATATTACCGGCACCTTGAGAAGCTTCTGGATCGGCATGTGGAAGGTCTTTGTAAAGAATCCAAAGATTACCACCAACCAAACTGAACGAAGCACCGTGGATAAATGTTTTTTCCATGATTTTCTTGGGCATAGCGTAGGTTAAAACCACTTCTCTTAGTTTTACATAGGTTGCATCGTATACAAAGGCTGCATTGGGATTTTGGCTATAACCGAATACTCTGTAGTCACCACCTTCTACGCGGGTAGTATTTGTTACCCATGTACCATCGGCTAGTTGAGTAACCCCAGGTAGAACAAGACCTCCAGAATTTGCTGCATATGTTCCATCATCGTTTACAACAACGGGGGCGCGAACATCATTTCCCAAATCGTTGGTATAATCTGTTTCTTCGTATAATCCAGTGGCTAAACCATAATATTGGTCAAGAGAGAAAATGCTTCCACCTTGTTGCCAGTCGATTAAGAAACTGAAACTGATGTTTTTGAAAGAAAGGTTATTGTTGAAGCCTAAATTGAAATCAGGGTTAATATTACCTAAAATATTGTCTGATGTAGTAGATTTCAAATAATAACCATTTGATTTAACCACTTTTTGTCCATCATGATAAACAAAATCCTGGCCTTGGATGGTTCCATAAGGTTCACCAACACGGGCATTGATGGTAACACCACCTTGCAATGCTGCAATCTGAAGATTGGTTACAGTTTGCCCATCCTCATCGAACAATTTTACAACTTCGTTTTTATTGGCGGCAAAGTTTACCATAGCATCCCACCGGAAGTTTTTGGTTTTAACAGGAGCACCTTTCAGAGCCAATTCAATCCCTGTGTTTTGAACATCACCAGCATTTAAAAACTTTCTACTGCTACCTGTAGCAGCGGATACAGTTACTGGCAAAATTTGGTTAACGGTATTGGTTTTGTAGAAGGCAAGGTCAAAACCCAAACGCGATTGGAACATGGTCATTTCTATACCGGCTTCCAAAGAGTGTGTGATTTCGGGTTTTAATAATGCGTTGTTTGTTGTGCTTGGAACTGAATATAAAGCATTGCCAGAGAAACTTGGATTTCCTACATAAGTGTCATAAATACTCAAATAAGGAGCATCGTTACCAACGGTTGCATAGTTTAATCTGATTTTACCCAATTGCATCCAATCGGTTTTTACCAATTCTGAGAATATAAAACTACCACTGGCTGAATAGTACGAATATCCCCAGTCCGTTTGTGGTAAGGTAGAGGAAATGTCATAACGATAGGTTAAATCTAAGAATAACATATCTTTAAATCCAACAGATGCAGCAGCAAAATAACCATTAACACCTTTTTTGAAGTAACCTTCTTCAGGAGCTAAACGAGAATTTGAATTGCCTAAAGAATATTGACCGGGAACGATAAGTCCGCCATTGGTCGAAGCAAAAACTTCGTCAACAGTATTGCGGCGGATGTTGGTACCAACAAAAGCATTTAAGTTAATGTCTTCGCCAAAATCTTTGCGGAAGTCGAATTTCAAATCGTAGTTTATTTCGGTGAATTTGCGGGTAAAACGGGAATAACCGGAAGCATCTTCTGTTCTGCCTACACCAAACTCGTTGGAAATAGATCCTACAGCTTTTCTTTCTTCCTGTAATTCATCGTAAGTATCAACAGCAGCACGGCCCATTAAACTAAAAATGTCGTTGATTTTCCAATCAGCCTGAAAAGAACCCACTAAACGGTCGCGTTGATCGCTTTGAGCAGATTCCCAGCGTTGGAAATATGGGTTATCCCAATAAATGGGGCTTCCATCGTTCCAGGAACTTCTGTTCCAGGTTACGTTTTGCTTGAAAGCTTCATAAGCTGCTTCCTGAGCTTTTAAATCAACGTTTGTTTGGAACCATTGGCGGAACATAGACATGATGTTTTCGCTATAACCAGTGTGGTTACGTCCATTGGCCTTGGTTCTGTAGTAATTAGCGCTGGCAGAAACAGTCAGGTTTTTCAAAATGTCTTGTGAACCATTGAAATTAAAACTGTTTTTATCCAATTGGCTATTGGGCTCAATACCTTTTTGGTGCATGTTGGTATAACCTACACGGAAAGTAGATTTTTCTGTTCCGCCGTTTACATCAACGCTATTTTTCAAGGTTAAAGAATTTTTAAAGAAATAATCTGGTCCATTCTCTGCAGCTACCCATGGGGTTTCTTTTTTGTAGTTTGGAGAATTGGGGTCGAAATAATCCCACTGAACAACCATTAAATTAGGATCGAATTTTTGTCCCATAGAAGCATCTTCAGTAAAAGGAACTACCAACTCAACGTTTCCGTCACCATCAACATCAATTTCTTCCAAACCTGGATAATCGCCACCACTATAATAAGGTCCATAACCAGCACCATAGTTGGTTTGATATTTGGGGAAAGTAGATTTGTCCATGATACCTAAAGTAACACTGGAATTGATGTTAACACCAATGGCTTGTCTGCCTTCGGTGGCTTTTTTACCTTTTTTGGTGGTAATCATAATAACACCATTGGCAGCGCGTGATCCGTAAAGAGCCGATGCAGCAGCACCTTTCAATACGTTGATGGATTCGATATCATCGGGGTTAATATCGGAGGCGGCATTACCGTAGTCAAAACCGCTGCGACCAGTTTCCTGTCCTGTGGAGTTGTTAATGGAGTTATCCACAGGGATTCCATCAATTACAAACAAAGCCTGGTTGTTTTGGGTGAGTGATTTGCTACCGCGGATGATGATGTTCGAAGAACCGCCCATATTGGTATTGTTCTTAACCTGAACACCGGCAACTTTACCAGAAAGTGAGTTGATAAAGTTGTCTTTGGTAACACGGTTCAAATCGTCGCCCTGAACTTCCTGAGTAGAATATCCCAGCGATTTTTTCTCGCGGGTAACACCCAGAGCCGTTACAACGACCTCATCAAGTTTAAGAGCACTGGTCTTTAAGGCTACATCGATGGTAGTCTGACCTGTGAAAGCTACATCCTGTGTTTCCATTCCAACGAAAGAAAACTGAATAGCAGTGGCATTTGCTGGAACCTGTAAGTTAAACTTACCGTCCATGTCAGTCACAGTTCCGATACTGGTACCTTTTACCAAAACAGATACGCCCGGAAGAGTTCCCCCGTTGTCTGCATCAGTAACAGTTCCATTTACAGAAGTTTGTGCGAATACTCCCTGAAGACTAAAAAAGCCTATCAAAGCGAGCAGTAGAGTTAATTTTCTCATAACTTCATTGAATTAGTTAATAATTGAATTGATTGAATTGATTTATTGTTTATTTTTTAATATGCTTCCCCCATAGAAACATTGATTTTGACACGCAATTTACAATGATTTTACATTCGTTACAACATTTTTTAACATATAAGTCATGTTAAATTAATAACAAAAGGTTGTTTTTGTCAAAATAATTAATTCTAATAACCATTTTCCCACCTAAAAAATTGCATCTATTTTAGGTATTAAAATTCCTCAATAGGGGTTCATGGTGCTAAATACTTACACTTCAACGCTTTTTTTTGTCTTTTGAGCTGGAAAAATTTCCGCTATTAACAAAATGTGAAAAACTTTTCGTTGCGGCGACTGAAGATGGCACAGTGAAAGAATTTATCAGGAAAATATTGATTTTACGAGTCAGATTATCTCGATTTGGTCAAAAAAAACTGGAATTTGCTGTTGAAAAAGTCAAATTTCGGCTTGATTTTGCTCCAATTTTTCTTCTTCCGGTGCAGTTTTCTTAAAAAACCAGGTGTAATGAAGAGCTAAAATAACATTTACTCCCACAGTAAGAAAGATATTGACCATATCGGGGGGCGATTGAAATGCCAAAGCTCCTATTAACAGTGCACTCAATCCTAAAAACAGGAAAAAAGCATGTGTTTTCCGGCGAAGCATTTGTATGGTGGCATAACTTAAAAAAATGATAAAAATTACGGGGTAGTAAAGGGTAGAAACCAAATCTCCGGTACTTGGATCCAGACTGAAATTAAGGTAAAGTTGCTTAAAATCGTTCATTCTCAAAGCCACTCCAAACCATCCCGCCAGGGCAAAAATTTGAGCCACCAGCAAACTATAAAGAGTTATACTTAGCAAAAAAGGTTTGGGCGTTTTTTGAGAACTCATGACATGATTTTTAAATAGCGTGAATACAGCCAAATAAAGGTAGCTGAAATAATTAACCCCGATAAAACGCTCAGTTTTGGGTCGATAAAAATGAGAGGCAGCAACAAGAGCACAATTTGCGAAATGGCATAAAAATGAATGCCTTTCTTTTGAAGCTTCCACATAAGCATAACGCCCACCAAAGAGCCCAGATTAAATATGGAGCTTAAAAGGAAAAAAGAACGTCCGCCCGATTGCAAAAAGTCGAGCATGGTTTCCACATCCATCCCCGGAAACTGAACAAAATCATCACTTTCGGCCAACTCGGGAATGGCATTATAAATAAGAAAGATGACAAAATTGGAAAAAAAGGATAGTCCGGAGCCTATAAAGCTAAGAATAGCAATAAATGTGAGCCCATCGGGACGAACATGTTTTTGCTGCTGCGGGTCAATATATATTTGGTTCGGTTCGGTCATTTTAAAGCTTTAAAAACAAAATTAATATTTTTAGTTTTGCCCCCTGAAAATAATCAAGAAATATGGATAACGAATTATCTCAATTGTCACAAATTCAGGAAGCTATTCAAAACGATGAAGCCCTTCTGGCCTATTTTTACTCCGATCATTGCGCGCCTTGCCTCAGTCTGCGGCCTAAAATCAGGGATTTAATCAACAACGAATACCCCAAAATGAAGCTTTACTTCATCAACTCGGAGAAATATCCTGAAATAACTGCTGAATTTGGCATCTTTTCGAATCCCACTTTGCTGGTTTTCTTCGACAGAAAAGAATACCTGCGCAAAAGCAAATATGTTTCTATCCCCGAAATGCAGCAAGGCATTGAGCGCTTATATGAAATGATGTTCGGGTAGAAAATCCCCCGAACCATCTTTCTATAAATCGTCGTCTTCCCAGTTCAATATTCTAAAGAAATCGTAATCTTCGGGTTTTTCGAGATAATATCGTGCCGTATCGTAGTCTTCGTGAACGATATACTGCTGATTGTCCTGATAAACCATTTTAAACTTCTCCGATTGAATATTAACAAGGCGGGGTTTTATTTTTCCATGCTCATCTTCTACGTCTTTCAGATACAGCGGGAAAATATCGCCTTTATGGTCTGCCGTTACCATGGCGCCCGATATTCCCAGGTCGAAGAGCTTTTTAACGCCCATACCCAGGTTGGCACAATAAACAAGGTCGAAGGCAACAGGCTGAACGCAGCGAATTTCGTAGCCAATTTCCACCGGACGGCTTTTCACTTTCAGGTTTATTTTCTTCAGTTCCTGCTGTAGTAATACGTTGAAAATATGCGCTTTACTCAGATTTCCCAATTCCGGATGACCGTGCTCGTCGTAGGTAAAATGGATGCCCGATTTTTCAATCTCATCGATTCCCATACTGTGGAAAACACCTTCGCTCACAATCACAACGCCGTAGTTGATGCCCAAAAGTTTTCTTTTGAGAATGGATGAAATAATGAGACGGATAATTTTATCGAGGGTGATGGTTGTTTTATTGAACATCTCCGGAATAATAATCATGGGATAGTGGCAAGCAGCCCCAATTCCAAAAGCCAAATGTCCGGCTTCGCGTCCCATGGCACTCACAATAAACCAGTTGCCGCTGGTGCGGGCATCTTCGTAAATGGTGGTGGCAATTCTAACGCCTTCGCTCTTGGCCGAATGATAGCCAAAGGTGGGTGTTCCTTCGGGAAGTGGCAAATCGTTGTCGATAGTTTTGGGTACGTGAATATTTTGAATTCTAATGTTTTTCCCTTCCAGAAATTTTGAGATTCTGTTGGCTGTGGAAGCGGTATCGTCGCCACCAATGGTAACCAGTAGTTTCACATTGTGTTTAATGAAAATATCGGCTTTAAACTCTTCATCTTTGGGCTTGTGACGGCTCATTTGAATGGCCGATCCGCCTTCTTTGTGAATTCTGTCGGCCAGCGCAAAATCGATATTTAAAATATCGGGGCTGTCGCTAAAAAGGGCTTTATAACCCCCGTTGAGCCCAATCACCTTGTAACCGGCTTTTAAAAAAACTTTGGCCACGGTGGCAATAACAGTGTTAATTCCGGGCGCAGGTCCACCGCCTGCCAATAAAACTATTGATTTTTGCATGTGTTCGACTATTAAATTCTTATCTTATTTTGGGTTTGTTTGATGCGCAAATTTAGAATATATTTTAAATCATCGTTGTGCAATTAAAGTCAAATAGCTATTAATAGATTCTTCGCTTCACTTCGTTCCGCCCTGAATGACAACCCTGTAGGGTTATAACTTTGGGTTTGGTGGCAGCTTTGCTGCCACCAAACCCAAAGTTACGCATTAAACATAATAAGCTGTCATTCTGAGCGATAGCGAAGAATCTTTTATTTTTGTCTGCCTGAAGATAAAGTTTTATTCACCGGGCGCCTGAAAAACGTAATTTCCACAAGTCCTTTTCCAGTTTTAGGGGTGTTGGCCAAATCAAAGCCCCCTATTTTTATCCTTGCTAAGTGGAAATAAGTATTTTTGCACAAAAATTATCCTATGCCCAAGAATATTTCAACCGCAAAAAATGCCGAAAAGGCCATTCTTATTGGGTTGATTACCAAAGAACAAACCGCAGAAAAAAGCCAGGAATACCTGAACGAGTTGTCGTTTTTGGTTTCCACTGCCGGCGCCATCGAAGTGAAGAGATTTGTGCAAAGGCTCGAGCGGGCCGACCATCAATATTTTGTAGGCTCCGGAAAATTGGAAGAGATTCAGGCCTATGTGGAGGCTGAAGGAATCGATGTGGCTATTTTCGACGACGAGTTGGGTGGTTCGCAAATTCGTAATATAGAAAAGGTGCTCAAATGCAAAATTCTGGACCGCACCAATCTCATTCTCGATATTTTCGCTCAGCGCGCTCAAACGGCTCATGCCAAAGTTCAGGTGGAGCTTGCTCAATATCAGTATCTTTTGCCTCGGCTCACCCGCATGTGGACCCACCTTGAACGGCAACGGGGTGGTATTGGACTTCGTGGTCCGGGTGAAACAGAAATTGAAACCGACCGCCGAATTATTCGCCACAGGATAGCGCTCCTTAAAACCCGTCTCACCGACATCGACCAGCAAATGACGACACAACGTCAAAACCGCGGCAACATGGTGAGAGTAGCTTTGGTGGGCTATACCAATGTTGGAAAGAGCACTTTGATGAATCTGCTGAGCAAATCGGAAGTGTTTGCCGAAAACAAACTCTTTGCTACCCTCGATACTACCGTTCGCAAGGTGGTGATTGAAAATCTGCCTTTTCTGCTCTCAGATACCGTTGGATTCATCAGAAAATTGCCCCATGGATTGGTGGAAAGTTTCAAATCGACCCTCGATGAGGTGCGTGAAGCCGATTTACTGGTTCATTTGGTCGATATTTCGCACCCCGAATTCGAAGACCAGATTCAGGTGGTGACCAAAACCCTGAGCGAGATTGGCGCAGGAGACAAGCCGGTGATTATGGTTTTCAATAAAATAGATGCCTACACCTACGACGAAAAAGACCCCGACGATTTAAGCCCAATCACCAAGAAGAACTACACATTAGCCGATTGGCAGGAAACCTGGATGAGCAAAGACCATATGCCCGCCATTTTTATTTCGGCCACCGAGAAAACTCATGTTACCGAGCTTCGGGAGCTTTTGTACGAAGAAGTGAAGAATATTCATGCCATCAGATATCCATACAACGATTTTTTATATTAAACCCTATGTCAGTTATTGCCATTGAAAAAATGGAGTTTTACTCCTACCACGGATGCTTTAAAGAGGAGAAAGAAATTGGAACCTATTTCGAAGTCGATTTTTACTATTCCATGGACACATCGCGAGCCGAGACTTCCGATAATATTCACGATACAGTGAGCTATTTAGATGTTTATCAGCTCATTAAAGCCGAAATGCAAATCAGTTCCAATCTTTTGGAACATGTGGCGCGCCGTATTTTGAAGACAGTTATGGCCGATTATGCTCCCATAGACTGGGCCAAAGTGAAAATTCAGAAAATGAATCCGCCGCTTGGGGGGAAAATGAAAAGTGTAAGTTTCACTGCCGAACTCTCCAGATAACCTATGGTCGTCTCCACTGTCGAGTAAACATTTACCCGTCCGTTTTTTTTAGTTGCGGAATCGGCTGCAGCAGATTTTAAAGCTTCTTTTCTTTTTATTGTACATTTACCCTCAAAATTATCAGGAATGGCTTCACAAAAAAAACTATATCTTTTAGATGCTTATGCGCTCATTTACAGGGCTTACTATGCTCTGAACCACAATCCACGAATCAATTCAAAGGGATTGAATACCTCGGCAATTCTGGGATTTGCCAATACATTGCTCGAAGTGTTGCAAGTGGATAAACCCGATTATGTGGCAGTGGTTTTCGATCCCAAAGGCCTTACTTTCCGCAGCGAAATATATCCCGAATACAAAGCCAACCGCGAAAAAACCCCAGAAGATATTGTTCGGGCCATTCCCTATATCAAGCAGCTGATTGAAGGCTTTAATGTGGAAGCGATAGAAGTGGAAAATTTTGAAGCCGATGATGTGATTGGAACATTGGCCAAAAAAGCTGAAAAAGAAGGCCTTATCACCTACATGATGACTCCCGACAAGGATTATGGTCAGTTGGTGAGCGACAATATATTTATGCTCAAGCCCGCCAAAATGGGTAAGGCAGCCGAAGTATTCGGAATTAAAGAAGTTTGTGAGCAATTTGGTATTCAGAACCCGCTTCAGGTTATTGATTTTCTGGGACTTAGTGGCGATAGCTCCGACAATATTCCTGGCATTCAGGGCGTGGGACCAGTAACTGCACGAAAGCTCATTGAGCAGTTTGGAAGCGTGGAAGCGATGATTGAAAACGCGGAACAAATAAAAAACCCCAAGGTTAAGGAAAAGGTGATGCAATCGGCTCAGGATGCAGTTCTTTCCAAGAGATTAGCCACCATTGAGCTCAATGTACCCGTGGAGTTAAATCTCGACAAACTAACCAGACGAGGCCCCCATAAAGAAAAGCTCCAAAAGCTGTTCGACGAGCTGGAATTCAGAACCTTTGCCAAAAGAGTATTTACCGATGAAACCTCACCAGCGCCTACCCCTGGCATACAAACCGATTTATTCAGCGGCACCACCGATGCTCCTGTTTACGAAAATACCACCTACAAAACCATAGAAAATACCCCCCACGAATACGAAATAGCCGATACTGCCGAAAAGCGCCAAACACTCATCGATACGTTATCAAACTGTATGGCTTTTGCTTTCGACACCGAAACCACTGGTCTCGATCCGCTTAAAGATGAGCTCATTGGACTCTCGTTCAGCTATAAACCGCATACAGGATTTTGGGTTCCTCTGCCAAATGGAATGGCCGATGCTAAAAAAGTTTTAGATGAATTTAAACCCGTTTTGGAATCGGAAAAATATGGTAAAATAGGTCAGAATCTGAAATTCGATATCAGCTTTCTGAAACAATATGAAGTCGATGTTTGCGGCCCCTTCTTCGATACCATGATAGCCCATTATTTGCTGGAGCCCGACATGAGGCACAATATGGATTTGCTTTCGGAAACCTACCTAAACTACAAGCCCGTAAGCATAGAAACCCTCATAGGAAAAAAGGGAAAAAACCAGATGAATATGCGCATGGCCGATCAAGCTCTGGTGGCTTCCTACGCTGCCGAAGATGCCGATGTCACCCTTCAGCTTAAAATGCATTTTGAACCGCTATTGGCTCAAAACCAACTGCTCGACTTGTTTCATCATGTGGAAATGCCCCTGATAAAAGTGCTGGCGCAAATGGAGCTCAACGGAGTGAAACTCGATGTGGAAGCCCTCAGAAAGTACAGCCTGGAGCTGGGCGTTGATATTCAAAACCTTGAGCGTGAAATTTATATCAAAGCGGGTCAGTCGTTTAATATTTCATCGCCAAAACAGCTGGGCGATATCCTTTTTGGAAAATTGGGGATTCAGGATAAAGCTAAAAAAACCAAGAGCGGACAGTTCAGCACCGGTGAAGATGTGTTGGTAAAATTGGAAAAAGAGCATCCTATCATCCGCGATATTCTTGATTACCGGTCGCTTACCAAGCTCAAAAGCACTTATGTAGATGCACTTCCAGCGCTTGTGGACAAGAAAGATGACCGCGTTCACACCACTTACAACCAGACTGTGGCTTCTACCGGAAGGCTCAGCTCCACCAATCCAAACCTTCAAAACATCCCCATAAGGACGGAAAAAGGGCGCGAAATCAGGAAAGCCTTTGTTCCCTGCGATGCCAACCATGTGATTCTATCGGCGGATTATTCACAAATAGAGCTTAGAATTATGGCCAGCATGAGCGGCGACAGGGCCATGATCGACGATTTTGTTCAGGGAATCGACATTCACACTGCCACAGCCAGCCGCGTTTACGATGTTCCGTTGAACGAGGTCAGCTCCGAGTTACGCCGCAACGCCAAAAGCGTGAACTTTGGGATTATTTACGGAATTTCGGCCTTTGGATTGTCGGAAAATCTGGGCATTCCCCGCAAGGAAGCTGCTGAAATCATCAGCAATTATTTCTCCAAATACAGCGGAATAAAGACTTTTATGGAAAAATCCATAGAAGAAGCCCGAAAAAATGGTTTTGTTCAAACCCTCATGGGCCGAAGGAGATATCTGCGCGACATCAACTCGCAGAATGCCATTGTAAAGGGATTTGCCGAGCGGAATGCCATCAACGCCCCCATTCAGGGCTCATCGGCCGACATGATTAAGGTGGCCATGATAAAGATTGACCAGGCCATGCGAACTGAAAAGCTGAAATCGAAAATGATTCTTCAGGTGCACGATGAGTTGGTTTTTGAAGCCCTTGTGGACGAGCAGGAACAGCTCAAAATCATAGTAGAGCGCGAAATGCGGAATGCACTTCCGTTGAACGTGCCAGTATTGGTGGAAATGAATACGGGAAAAAACTGGCTCGACGCTCATTAAAAAACAGAAAATCAAGTGGATATGATTATAAAGACCTATTTCCCCGAATTGACAGATGCACAACTGGAGCTTTTCGAAAAAGCAGCAGCACTTTATGTGGATTGGAATTCAAAAATAAACTTAGTGAGTCGCAAAGACACGGAACATCTGATGGAGCGGCATTTTCTTCATTCGCTGTCCATTGCAAAGCTCATCAGTTTCAAACCCGGCACTCAGGTATTGGATGTAGGCACCGGGGGCGGTTTCCCTGGGATTCCATTGGCCATCATGTTTCCTGAGGTAAAGTTTCATCTTATCGATTCCATAGGTAAAAAGATAATGGTGGTAAAAGATATAGCCGAAAAACTGGGACTTACCAATGTTACCGCTGACCAAATCAGAGCCGAAGACGTTAAAGGTCAGTTTGATTTTGTGGTGAGCCGCGCCGTTACTCAGTTGCCCGAGTTCAACAGGTGGGTGAAATCGAAGATAAAGAAAAAAGGCTTCAACGATTTAAAGAATGGAATTATCTACATCAAGGGAGGCGAAGTGCTCGACGAAATACTTGAAACCGAAAAACACTATAAGATTTTAGAGCTACAGTTTGTGTTTGAAGAGGAGTTTTTCGCCACCAAGAAAGTGGTGTATTTGTATTAAACAATAAAGCATAGCTTTTCACTCCGATATTCTCCTGTATAGATAACAAACTCTTAACACTAACAGAATGTGATAATTAGGATTTGTTCGCGCCTTTTTGGCTTACTTTGCCAAAAACTAAACCACTAAAAAAATGACAACAATAGATAAATCCAAACCAGTGTTGGTAACCGGAGCCACCGGATATGTGGCAGGTTGGCTGATGAAGGAATTGCTCGAAGCCGGAATCACCATTCACGCCCCGGTGAGAGACCCCAAAGCCACCGACAAGCTCAAGTATCTGAACGAATTGGCCGAAAAATATTCAGGATCCATAAAATACTTTAAAGCCGACCTGCTATCGGAAGGTTCCTACGACGAAGCCATGGCGGGCTGCGAATTGGTTTTCCACACCGCTTCTCCATTTATCAATAAAGTGAAAGATGCTCAACGCGATTTGGTGAATCCCGCTCTTTTGGGAACCCGCAATGTGCTGAATTCCGTCAACAAAACTTCGTCGGTGAAACGAGTGGTTCTCACCAGCAGTTGTGCCGCCATCATTGGCGATGCCAAAGATACATTGGCCTACCCCAACCACACAGCCACCGAAGAGAATTGGAATACCACCTCCACCCTACATCACCAACCTTACAGCTACAGCAAAACTGTGGCTGAAGCCGAAGCATGGAAAATAGCCAAAGCTCAAAGCCGGTGGGATTTGGTGGTTATCAATCCATCGCTGGTTATTGGTCCCGGAATTCATCCCAAACCCACTTCGGAGAGTTTTAGCTTAGTAAAACAATTGGGCGATGGAAGCATGAAAACAGGCGCACCGGGCATGGAGATTGGTGCCGTTGATGTTCGGGATTTGGGTAAAGCACATTTTAGAGCCGGATTTACTCCACAGGCTGAGGGAAGACATATAATTTCGGCACAAACCGTAAGCTTTCTTCAGCTTGGCCAAATGCTTAGAAATCATTATGGAAACAGCTATCCCTTTCCAAAAAGCGAGCTTCCTAAATGGATGGTGTGGTTGATGGCGCCAGTGGTAGGAGTTTCACGAAAAATGGTGGCCAATAATATGGGCTATCCCTGGAAAGTGGACCACAGCAAAAGCCTGAAAGCCCTCCAAATGAAATACACGCCGCTGGATAAGTCGATTGTGGATTTCTTTGACCAAATGATAGGAAGCGGGGCTTTTAAAAAGAAATAAAACAAAGATTGGGACATGTTTTGATGAATTGTGCGATGTCAAATCCTATCAAAACCCTGCACTAAAGTAATTTTAAAATTTCATTTCAGGCTTTTCTGATTTTGCAAAATCTAAACACAATTGCAAAGCAGATTCGCACTACATAATCACAAAAATTGAAGCCCGATTGGTTGTCATTGGAGAATCAACCGGGCTTTTTGCTTATTACTGCTATTCCATCATTCTCCCCCACCACGAAAAGACTAAATTTCAAGCGTTTTGCAGAAAAATAGGCCAATAGGCTTATGGTACAATTACTTCCGATAAATCATTTTTGTCGCATGAATCATTCCCCAATAATTCGGGAATCCAAAAAACTGATAAAAATGAAAAATCTAATTTATGCATTGGCAGTAATTGCAATTCTTTCGGGGGGTCGGACACAGGCACAATCGGCTGACCCAAAACTGCAGAAATTTATGGATAAGTCCATGACCATTGACAAATTTTTGGCTCTTCCGGACGATGAGTTCTGGAAGTACAGCAGATCAATGATGTATCAAAATCAGGGTTTTGATGATGGACATGGCATGTTTGCCTGGCCACCCGCAATTCAAACATTCCCAAAACGAGTGGGCTTGCTGTCGTTTATGGTTTTCGATCCTGGTTTTTTCGAAGTGTCAACCAAACGATATGGAGGCATGTATTCCGTAACTACCTATAAAGGCGCTGCCCTTTCGCTTGAAAATACAGTGGGTTTGACCAATTTTTTCTATGAAGAAGCCCTGTCCGAACTAAGAGAAAACTTTAAATATTTTAATTCGGAATTGGTAACCCCCGAAGAGTTTTTAACCTCCGACCAATTAAAAGAAGTTTACAACAATTTTAATTACGAGGAGAAAGGCTTGAGCAAACTGATGAGCAGCGAAGGCTCCTATCAAACGTTGGCTGTTCCCGATGGACAGAAAATGTATTATGCCGAAAGTTTTACCTCGCCATCGTTTGTGGATGCAATAGGCCCAAAGGCCAGCGAACTGGGCCTCGATGCTGTGATTATCCTGAAAATTCAGTTGGGAATCGACGAAAAAGGAACCATTTCCATTCAATCCATCAACTATGCCATGTACGGCAAAAACCCTGTTCCCAAAGACCCGGATAAAAAATATGTGGCGATTAATCCAGCCACAGGTTACCATGAATACGTAGCATATTCAGCTAAGAAATTGGGAGCCTTCGATCTGGATGCCTTGTTAAAAACCGAGGAGGGAATGAATGTGGTTGTATCCGCTGAATCAAAAACAGCTAAAATCAGCAAGTTTGATGGCGTTGGCAAACTGATAAACAAGCTTGTTTTGGGCGCTAACTATGAGCTTAATATGTGGATTACAGGGGGTTGGAAACCTTTTAAATACAAATAGCCCGGTTTTAACTCATCAATTTTCAGCTATGAAAAAGCATGTAATAATTCTATTGGTGGTTGCCGTGCTCCTGAGCTACTGTAAAAAGGAAACTCAGGAAACACCAACAAACGAACCCACGGACGATGTTGCCCGATTATACGAAAATGCAGGGTTTGGTTACCTGGGGCGATTCGACACCTACACCCCCGATGTTCCGGCAAGCTATTATATCACTCCCCTCGATATTCGCGAGGTGCAAGGAAAAATCTATGCGTCGTGGCAAATGGAACAAACATTCAATTACAGCACTTTTGTTCATATTTATGCCGGCACGCTAGAGGGTGGGAAATTTACAAAAACGAATTACGAAGCTTGTGGCGATGCAGGAACCGATTCCGATTACCATCGGGTTTTGAATCATGAATTCGACGGACAAGGAAACCTGTTTACTTCGTATCGCTACCGCGTATCGAATTCCATGTCGGTAACCTGGTTTCATAATTTTTGCTGCTCCACAGGGCTGAGCGACCAATCAGATTATACCGATTATGCCATCGACATGGCAGAAAACAATCAGGTTGTAACTGCTGTGGGTGCTCAAGCTCTGTATAATGGATATGAGTTACCCAATATGAAATACTACACCTATGGATATTCGGGTTGGGAGAACAATGCTTTGACCGCTGTTAAACCAAAAGTTCAAAACTACGATTACTATGTTTCGGAAAATGGAAACGGCTTTTTAGCCTATACCGATGCCCCACAAGGCGATCAGGTGAATGGAAATATGAATCTGTTAGTTTTTAACGGAGCTCTTTGGATGGATTTGGGGAGTGTTGCTACCCGTGCTGTAAGAAAGCTCACAGTCAATTATTTTGAAGCGTTTCAGGTTCGAATTATCCGCAATGGCGACAACCCTTTTGTGATACTAAACCGCGACGACAATACCATAGCTGTGTTTTGGTTCAATGGTACATCGCTGCAAATGGTCTCAGAAAATGCAGCTTATCCAACCAATACCAGCACCCAATTCACATTGACAACTAAAACAGATTTCTGTGTTTATCAAAACAAGCTCATTACCTATGGATATGGTAATTCCACTGGATCGGTTGATAATCCCCGGGCCATTTACCAACTCAATGGAGAAAGCTTTCAGGTGTTGAAAACGGTGGAAGCCAGCAATATAAATCTGCGTGGTGTGTACTCAAACAATGCCAGACTTTGGGCAGCCTGCGAAGTCTTTAGAGCCAATAACGGGGTTTTCACAAGCCCAGTTGATATTATCGAAATTAAATAAACGAGAACCTATTGATTAGAAAATAAAAAAACAGATTATGAAAGCACATAACAAATTAGAAATACTTGCCAAAACCAGTTTTGCAATTACATTGGTTCTTTGGTTTCTAAGTAGTTGCAAAAAAGACGAATCCACAACCCCCGGCGATTTTACCATTAAATTTTTGGAACAATACACCGATACCGAAGTACCTGCCGATACCATTTATGTAGCATCGGACTTGTCGATTCATTACCGTGCATTGATTTCTCCCGCTGGAAATGTGGCTTCTGCTAATTATAAGATTATCCTGGACAATACTGAAGCCTTTTCTTACGACTACAATGTGAATGCCAACATGGATCAGGGCTTTTTAATTGACCCAGTTTCCTACGACCTTAACTATTACAATATGGCGGGGGTTATTAATTACTTGAAAATGAAAATATCGGCCACCGATAAAAACGGAAATACCAAAGATTCGCAATTGGTGTTTAAAATTCAGCCGGTGAATTATCCTTTTCAATTTCGATTCTATGACTACAATTTCACCGACACTCTACAGGCTGGTGAATGGGTAACTATGCGACCTTATTTCTCGCCCATGACCGTGGATCAAACCATCAAATCGATGAAAGTTTTCGAAAAAACAGGCCTTTCGTCCGAACAGGAAATGGCATCTTTTGGGCCCTCAGATTTTTTCTACTATCAGGTGGGCTGGCTGCGCGAGATGGATTATCAGGTTCCTGATTTGCCAGCAGGAAGTAGCATTATCCATCGCTTTGAATTGGAATCTTCCTTTAATCAAAAATTTGTGTTGCAGCACAGCATTTTCGTTCAATAAACTGATTATTAATAATTTAAAATGCCAGAAACATGAAATATATTATCACCCTCTTACTTTTATTTGTTTTGAGTTTTGGTCAATCGCAGGAAACAAACTCCTTTTACACCCCTTGGTACGGATTGATAGGTTTTCACACAAATTCCAGCACCTATTCAGGCGGAGCAGCTACCATAAAGGCTCCCCTAACCTATGTTGATGTTCGCGCAGCATTTTTCCCCGAAAAAGGATATATGGATTTTGGTATTCCCGTTGCAGGATATTTACTCACCGGCGTTATTGCCAAGGGCAATCTGCCAAACGACAACGGGGAAGTTCCATTTATTTACGCCAAAGGTGGGTTCGACATCATTAATCTCGACCTGCTTAAATTTGGGCTTGGTGCATCATTGAATGCCATGTTAATCAATGTGGATGGAATTGAAGGTTATGGCGCCTCGTTGGAATCGTATGGCACCATAAGTCCTCTGGTTTATGCCAAAGTTAATCTGGGTCCTTTTCTGGTGGTTCCCACTTTTGAATATAACGTTCTCAGCTGGACCAATACCCAGGGGACCAAAAGGCCAGGCTATGCAATTAGCGGACATTTCATTGTTCCATTGGGAAGCAGAATTGGCATTAACCTGAATCCATCGTATGAAAAAGGGACCTTCAAGTCGGATCAAATGAACATGACATCAACCAATGTAAGCTTTAAAGTGGGCCTTGTCATCCGACCCGATTAACATCAATTAAATACCTTTAAAATCCCCCAGAAAGTTTTGCCCACATAACTCAGACAAGCTATTGCTGGTTTAGACTGGGCATGTATTAGCAGAAAAAATCATTGACCGGAAACAACAAAATGAAACGAGCCTTGATAAAAATTTTTGTCCAAAGAAAAATGACTATTTGGCGAGTTACAGGTGACCATTAAAAATCAAATTAATAACAAATGAAACAATCTATATTTTTGATAGCAAGCATGCTTGTATCGTTGTGTCTTTCGGCACAAAGCCCTGTATTGGTTCCTATAAAATCATCTTCGGGTAGCGTGGCATTCACTGCCGACGGAAGTCAGATGGTGGTGGTTGGGAAATCGTTTTTCGACTCGAATATTTCGAATAAACGGCTAAACATAGTTAGTACTGATTCTTTTGAAGCATTCAGCTGCCCCGGATTTACTCCGGTAACTCAATTAAACTCCCCCGATTATTACAATCAACAGCTTCCAAAGGGAAATGAAAAAGGACTTTGGGCCGAAATAAACGAGAAAAAGATAACCCTGAAATCGGCCAGTAGCAAGCCAGTGGTTCTAAAGGGTCATAAAGGCAGAGTTAGTATGGTTGTGTTTGACCCAACAGGCAATCGGGCATTTTCGACCGCCGATGGCGAGCCCTTTACCTATGTTTGGAATTGCGCCACTGGCGAATTGATTACAAAACTCAGTTTCAGAGCCATTACCATAACCTTCAGTAACGATAACAAATTGGTCGTGATGAACGATAAAATATTGAATGCCATAGATTTGAGCATTCTATTTGAATTCAATGTTTATCCATCAGCAGTTTGCGCTGCCTTTACCGCCGACCAAAGGTTTGTGGCCATTAGCTATGCCCATGATTCGAGATCCGAAGATTCGTATGTAATAATTTACGACACCAGCAATGGCGATGAAATGGCTAAGCTGGTTAATAATAACAGCACCGAATGGAGATTAAGACTGGCTTTTTCGCCCGATGGGAAATATCTGGCAGGAACCTGCAATTATTGCACAACTGCCTGTGTTTGGGATGTTTCATCGTTTATAAAATAGACAGAAATCACATTTTTCGATAAGTTAAAAGCTGCCAAAAACATGATAAAGTAACACCTTACTATTCATCAAAATATCTGGCAGCCTTTTAACTTGTTGATGTTTTATGAGCCCGGCGGATAATAAGTAATTGTAAAATCCCCAGAAATAATTTCAATTAGGCTTTAATAAAGGATTTTGGAAAGATTTTTTTTTACATTTGTCTAAATCATATGTAATCAAGAATTTTTTTTGGATTGAAGTTAATCAAAACAAAATAACCCATTAATTAAAGTTCTATGAAAATTAAATCTCTACTCGGGAGCGCGGTTTTATTATCGTTAGCTCCACTTCAAACGTTTGCCAGCGAGGCAGATTTGAAAATTCCCGAAGCCATAAAAAGCGAAAGTATTCTCTATTATGGATTCTTGATTACTTTGTTGGGTATGCTCTTTGGCTTTTTGCAATTCCTGAAAGTCAGAAAGTTACCAGCTCACAAGTCGATGCTCGAAATTGCCGATGTAATTTACCAAACCAGCACAGCCTATCTGAGGCAACAAGGTAAATTCCTTGCCATTCTGTTTATCTTTATTGGCGCTGCAGTAGCTGGTTATTTTGGTTTTTTAGCCAAAGACCACAATGGTAATGCCCTGTTTGGAATCGGTGGCGTTCTTTTAATATTATCCTGGACCGTAATAGGTATTTTGGGTTCTTATGCCGTTGCTGCCTTTGGTATTCGCATGAATACACTGGCCAATTCCCGTATGGCTTTTGCCTCACTCGAAAGAAAACCCATTAAGCTTTTAAATATTCCACTAACCGCCGGAATGAGTATTGGTGTGCTATTGATTAGCGTTGAGCTTTTTATGATGCTCATCATCCTCATGTTGATGCCAGGTGAATTGGCAGGAGCCAGCTTTATTGGTTTTGCCATTGGCGAATCGCTGGGAGCTTCGGCCCTCAGGATTGCAGGGGGTATTTTTACCAAAATTGCTGATGTGGGTTCCGACTTGATGAAGGTGGTATTCAAAATTGGCGAAGACGATCCTCGTAACCCCGGAGTTATTGCCGATTGTACTGGTGATAATGCCGGCGACTCAGTTGGCCCAACTGCCGATGGTTTCGAAACCTATGGTGTTACCGGAGTAGCCTTAATCTCCTTTATCCTTCTTGCCGTTGGCGGAACTGCCCTCGGAATGGATGTTGCACTAACAGAACTACTTCAGGTTAAACTCCTTGTGTGGATTTTCGTAATGCGCTATTTAATGATTTTTACCTCCGTAGTGGCCTATTGGATCAATGGTGCCATTGCCAATTCACAATATAAAAATGTCGATGAACTCGATTTCGAAGTGCCTTTGACTCGTTTGGTATGGATTACTTCTATCCTTTCTATCATGGTAACTTTTGTGGCCAGCTATCTTTTAATCCCCGATGTAAACGGAAGTACCGATATGTGGTGGATTCTTGCCACAATTATTAGCTGCGGAACTTTGGGAGCTGCTCTTATTCCTGAGTTTACAAAAATCTTTACTTCTACCAAATCCACTCACGTGAAAGAGGTAGTGAAAGCATCGCAGGAAGGTGGAGCATCATTAACCATTCTTTCTGGTTTGGTTGCTGGTAATTTCAGTGCCTTCTGGACAGGTATGGTTTTCTTTGTACTCATGTTCTTAGCCTATTTTGCCAGTACTTTCGGGCTGGATGCCTTCATGGTTTATCCTTCTATTTTTGCCTTCGGTCTCGTAGCATTTGGTATGCTGGGTATGGGCCCTGTAACCATTGCTGTGGATAGCTATGGCCCGGTAACCGACAACGCCCAGTCCATTTATGAGCTTTCGCTGATTGAGGAAGTTAAAAATATTGATGCAGAAATTGAAAAAGACTTCGGTTTTAAACCCGATTGGGAAAAATCGAAATACTATCTCGAAGCCAACGACGGCGCGGGAAATACTTTTAAAGCTACCGCCAAACCTGTTCTTATTGGAACCGCTGTGGTTGGAGCAACTACCATGATTTTCTCATTAATTCTAATGATTAAATCTACCTTAGGCATTGAACCCGAAGCAGTTCTCAACCTGTTGAATCCTTATACCATTTTGGGATTTATTTTGGGCGGTTCGGTAATTTATTGGTTTACAGGCGCTTCTATTCAGGCTGTAACCACTGGAGCATACAGAGCTGTTGAATACATTAAGAAAAACATAAACCTCGACCCCAATGCTCCCAGAAAAGCTGACGTTCAAAAATCCATCGAAGTTGTTAAGATTTGCACCAACTATGCTCAAAAAGGTATGTTTAATATCTTTATTGCGGTGTTCTTCTTTGCATTGGCTTTTGCGTTTTTCTCTTCTCCATCGTCCATCGGTGGCAATAATGCAGTGGCACTCTTTATCAGCTATCTGATTTCTATTGCTGTGTTTGGTTTGTTTCAGGCCATCTTTATGGCCAATGCTGGCGGTGCCTGGGATAATGCCAAGAAGCTGGTGGAAGTTGACCTAAAACAAAAAGGAACCGATTTGCATGCCGCAGTTGTTGTTGGCGATACCGTTGGCGATCCTTTTAAAGACACTTCATCGGTGGCCTTAAACCCTATTATCAAATTCACCACCTTGTTTGGATTGCTGGCCATGGAAATAGCTATCTCCGAATCGTTCAGAGATATAGCTCCATACGTAGGTCTTGTATTTGTGGCTATCGCTCTCTATTTTGTTTACCGCAGTTTCTTCGGAATGAAAATAGATACCAAATAGATTATTGTGGCTTCTATAAGCCTGTGATTATTTTTTGAATTTTAACCCAATGCCATAATTCTGAGCAAAAGAAATTTGCAAAGATTATGGCATTTGGTTTTTTGGGTAGAAAGAGAGTTTAATAAACCCACAGAATAATTGAAATAGATTTCCTGATTCTTAAAGCCGCCCGCCCAAAACGGTGGTTAGCTTTTCTGATTTTACATTACCCTGTAAATCAAAATACTCAAAGTACAGAATATAGATTCCCATGTCGGCCTTTTCATGATTCATGTCTTGCCCATCCCAAACCAAACTTCCTTCGGTTCCCATTAGTTCATTTTCAATCAGATGCAGAATTTCTCTTCCTCTGCTGTCGAATATTTTTACATTGAGCTGATAGCCCGCTTCGTCCATTTTATAGTTTATCTGCAAAACATCGTCAAAGCCATCGTTGTCGGGCGAAAATATTGCTGGACTTAGCTCAAAAGCTGATGCAGCGGTTCCTTCGTCAAGATATTGAGAATTCTTATAGCCTGGTGTTCCATAGTTCACCACTGAAGCTGCGCTGTGCCAGTTGCTTGCGTTGTTTCCACCATTCAATAGAATTTTCTCCAGCGAAACTCCTTTGGTATCTTTCAACAATCCATAATGCATCTCTTCGCTATAAGTCATATAGTCGATAAACTTAATTTTATGGGCCGATTCGTGGAGAACAAGCATGCCAAAACTATTGGGCAGCGATGGAAATGACTCTAAACTAAGAATGTTTTCTGGCTTTTCTGATTGATATACTTTCAACACCTGAATTTTAGAAGGCGTGAAAGCCACATAATCGCCCGGAAATAAAAGAACTCCCGAGAGAACAGCGGTACTCCAGGATGTGTCGTATTGGTTCACCGTTAGGCTCGAAATACTCAGCCCTGAGGTTTCCAATATTTTATCCGAAACATTCACTATCTCAATATATTCTCCATCGTCAACGGCAGGGTCTGCCAGGATTTCATTGAAAACCAAATCTCCTTTTTCCACTTCGTCGGGAATGGCAAACTGTTTGCTCAATCCGCCCATGGATTCGCCATTGCATTGAATGAGAGTATTTTGAGTCTCAAGAGTATAAACAACGCCCTTTTGCAGTGCTGTTCCAAGTTCGAGCAACACCGAATTATATTTTGGACCTTCGATAATGCAATTCAGGGGCTGGCCTATGCTGTTGTCAATGACATAATTATCGGGGTTCGATAAGCTTATACTGTCTGCTTTTTCACTAAAATATACCCTGATGGAAAGCTCCTGAAGGATTTCTATCCTTGTAATTAAAGCAGGTTCTGTCTCGCCTGCAGTTCCGTCTGCACTGTTCAGAGCTCCAGGAGTTCCCCCCATGCTGTTGGTGCTTACCGCCCAATTGGGTTTTTCAACGCAATAGTCTGCGGGATTTATGGCTTCCAGACTCCAGCCACCTTCGGCTTTGCTTTCATCATCATACCAGTCAAGGCTATATTCCACCTGATGAATAATTCCCCCGGCAAAATCTTTTAAAAGGATTTGGGCTCCATCGTTGGTAAGCGAAAAAGTGGAGAAGGAATAAACTGCGCCAAAAGGAGCAAAATACTCTGCGGCTTCATCGCTGCACAAAATCAGCCACGAGTTGGGCATAAGCGTCATGTTTTCAATATCTTTCACTGTTGTTCCCAGTACAAGTTGCCAACCGGTGAGAATGATGGGCGAAGTGGAATTATTATAAAGTTCGACAAATTCGTAAGGAGGTAATCCCTGCACAGGCTCCGGATCGGCCATAATTTCGTTGATGACCACATCGCCCGGAACGGCATTTTTTGGAACCATAAACGATAAAACCTGCGGGACAGTCATGAGCTGACCGGCACAATTTTCTATAGTTCCGTTGATGGTAAGCTCGTAGTTTACACCAAGCTCAAACGACTCGTTGAACATGAGATAAACACTGCTATTACTATCTTTAACAATGATTTGCTGAATCTGAAAACTCCCCGGACTTACCGAATAGTTGGTCTTATTGGTTATTTGGCTAATATCCATTTGCTGACTATATTCCACAACCAAAAGGGGATTGTCAACCAACTGAATACTCTTTACAAAAGGTACTGCGGTACTATTGTTAAACACAGAATTCACTGTCCCCGGACTTCCCCCCCGACTATCGTCGCTGGCTTTCCAGTTCATGGAACCCGCACAAAAATCCGAAGGATTTATTTGCTCTATGCTCCATCCACCATCGTCTTTATTGCTGTCGGCATACCAATCGTCGGTATAGGCAATGCTATGAATCTCAATGCCATCGGGTGATAAAAGTCTGAGACTTTGTCCGGAATTGGTGAGCGAAAAGCTACTGAAACCAGCACAAGGGCCATAGCCCGATAAAAGTGGAATATTGGAATCTTTGCAAAGGATGAGCCACGAGTTGGGTCCGATAATGACATCGGGAAAGGTTTTAACTGTTTCATCCATAATGAGCTGCCAGCCAAGAAGCGGAATGGCCGATGCAGTGCGGTTATAAAGCTCCAGATATTCTACTTCAGGCAATTCGACCACAGGAGTTGGGTCGGCCATTATTTCGTTGAAAACCACATCGTAGGGTGCTATTTCAATTCTGGTAAAGGCAACGGAAGTATCGCGCATCATGTTGCCATTATTGTCTGCAAGGTTTCTGATGGAAACATCGTAATTCTCATTGACAGTAAATGATTGAGCGAAATTGAGAGTTACTTCGTTTCCATTGCTGTTGAGCGAGGCATTCTGGGGATTTCCTATGCCAGAGTTCACAGTATAATTCGTTGTGTTTTGAGCGGTTTCGGGGGTTATCATTTCCGAAAACTGAACTTTCAGCACATTTTCGCTGTCGACCAACACATTCTCTACTTCCGGTGCCTGAGTATCTACCTGATAATAATCCACCAGAATCTGGTCGAAGTAGAAATTAGTGGAGTTGGAGGAAGTGTATTTACAAAAGAAACCAAAAAAGGAGGTGGTTTGTATTTCGCTGTCGAAGCCCTGGCATTGAAGACCATATTGTCCGGTGCTGTTGAAATCGGCATAAACCAACCATTGACCATTTTGGCGGTGAACCACTTTTATCATGGCATTGAACGAAGATGCGATGGCACCTTCTTCGCCACGGCAAATGGAAGTGGTTTGAGTTCCGTTCTGCCTGAAAAGCTCAATGGCATCGGAGCTGAGCGATTCGCCAAACTGCAAATAATAGCCGTTGAGGGCACCCGATAAGTCGGTTTGGTCGGAAACCAGATAAACCCGGGCATTGTTATTATCGGAGGGGCTAAACGACAGCTTGATATAAAACTCCCAGCTGGTGCTGTCCACAAGTGAATTAGCGGTTTGAAGCCAAGACAGTCCGGAATTGCCCTCATTAAACAGCTGAAGCTGAAAGGAACTATTCACCCGGAACTGACTTTCGGTTCCTGTCCACACCGG
Organism: uncultured Draconibacterium sp.; assembly: GCA_964293475.1. GTDB lineage: Bacteria > Bacteroidota > Bacteroidia > Bacteroidales > UBA12170 > UBA12170. Next base: position 13,919 of record CAXYYJ010000041.1, on the reverse strand, counting down.
ATTTTGCGAAAAATCACCATCACCAAAATTGTCGTTAACCTGAGCCTGCGAGAAGGGTAAAAAAAGTATCCAGAGAATGCCCACAATCACTTTTTTCAACGCGTCAACACTGGGTTTTTGCATGCTGACCAAACCTGCATTTTGAAGCTTATTCGGGTTAGAATTATTAGTAAAATATGCTCGTTTCATTAGCAAACATTTATCATTTTAAATCGCAATAAATATACTAATTTTGTCATAAGATTAAGATAAATATGAGAATTGCTATTGTAGGCGTGACAGGGCTTGTGGGCCGTGTGATGGTTCAGGTTCTTGAAAAAAGTGATATTGTTGTCACAGAGTTTATTCCCATTGCATCGGAGCGATCAGTGGGTAAGGAAGTATTTTTTCAAAACAAAGCTTATCAGGTTTTGGGAATGAAGGAAGGCCTGGAGCGAAAGCCCCAGATTGCCATTTTTTCGGCGGGAGGAGGTACTTCTCTGGAGTGGGCTCCTGCTTTTGCTGCCCAACAATGTTATGTAATCGATAATTCGTCGGCATGGCGAATGGAGAAACATATTCCGCTTTGTGTTCCCGAAATCAATGCCCACTCTTTAACCCGCGATGGCTATATTATTGCCAACCCCAATTGCTCCACCATTCAAATGGTAGTAGCTTTGGCTCCGCTGCATAAGGCCTACAGGCTCAAAAGGCTTGTTGTTTCCACCTATCAGTCGGTTACCGGCTCGGGTTCGGCAGCTGTGCGACAGTTGCAGGATGAGCGCATATGCCGGCCATCGGTTACAAAGTTTTATCCCCATCCCATCGACATGAATCTCATTCCGCATGGGGGAAGCTTTTTGCCCAATAATTATACCACCGAAGAAGATAAATTAGTGAACGAGACCCGCAAAATTCTCGAAGACAGCGAAATTGGAATCACGGCCACAGTGGTTAGAGTTCCTCTGATGGGAGGTCACAGCGAAAGCGTGAATGCTGAGTTTTACGAAGAATTTGATCTCAACGAAGCGGTGCAGCTCATGAAATATTTCCCCGGAATCACCATTCAGGATGTTCCCGCCGAAAATATTTACCCCATGCCAAAATTTGCCGAGGGAAAAGACGACGTGTTTGTGGGAAGAATTCGCCGCGATGAAAGTCAGCCACGAACTCTAAACCTTTGGGTGGTGAGCGACAATTTAAGAAAAGGAGCCGCCACCAATGCCATTCAGATTGCCGAATACATTATTCAAGAATTTCAACTGGAAAACTAACCATTGAAAATCATTCAAAATATAGAGGATTTTCCCGAGCTGAGCTACCCCATTGTTAGTGTGGGTCGTTTCGACGGCGTTCATGTGGGGCATCAGAAATTGCTGAAGGTTTGTAAAAAAACTGCTCTTCGCAAACAAGGCGAAGTGGTTATTGTTACTTTCGATCCCGGCCCCGAAGAGGTTCTGTTTGAGAAAAGCAAGGACGAGGTAAAACTTCTGAATACTATTGAAGAAAAAGCAGAGCTCCTTAAACATTATGGGGTTGATTATCTGCTTATTATTCCTTTTACCACCGCATTTTCGCGCACCAGCTCTTTCGACTTTGTCCGCACCGTTCTGGTTGAAAAACTCAGGGTAAAGGAAGTGGTGATGGGTTTCGAAAACCAATATGGCTACGAGCGTGACGGTGATTTTTTACTCATGAACAAGCTGGCTGCTCAGTATGGCTTTCTGGTGAACGAGGTTCCCATGGAAGACATCCACAAACTGGGGGTGAGCTCCGTGAGAATCAGAAAATATCTTCGCGATGGAAATATTCCCGCTGCCAACCGGTTTTTGGGTTATAAATACCAGATGTCGGGCGAGGTGGTTTTGGGAAATCAAATTGGCCGGCAACTGGGCTTTCCCACTGCCAATATGGACGTGAAAGAGAAATACAGACATAAACTCATGCCTGCAGGGGTGTATGTGGTTGAAGTGATTCTCAACGATGAATTGTTTTACGGAATGGCCAATATTGGCTACCGTCCCACCATTAAAATGGACAAACACGATTTAACCGCCGAAGTGCATATTTTCAATTTCAACCGCGACATCTATGGGAAAAACATGACCATGTGTTTTTTGGAGAAAATTCGCGATGAACAAAAATTTTCAGGATTGCCCGACCTCATTCATCAGCTTAAAAAAGACCGTGACCAGGCTATTGAAACTGTGGTAAGACTCATCGACAAAAAGTAAACAAGCACCATTCAATCGCCTAATTTGTATTTCATGGCTTTCACATCATTCGAAATTCAACACATTGAACCGCGGAACTCTGGCTATTAATGTCATTCCAAGTATACCATTCTGCTCGTTTAGTGACGATTAGCTGCTGGATTAAGCTTTTTTAACACTATTTACCCTCTATTAGCCAAGCCATTTAGACAGATAAAAATGATTTTTTCGTTTAATTTGCCAAAATCTCTTACGAATCTTACATCAATATCATGAATTTCAAAAAAATCCTTGTTTTTTCCCTCTTATCCATATTCTTAAATTCGTGTCAGGTCTTTAATAAACTTGGGTTAAACAACGATTCTGAAACAGATTCAGCAGGAAAAAAATCCAGAAAAGAGGCTAAACATGATAAAAAAATTCAGGAGTCTCACAGCCTGACCATGAATGACAGCATTGCTGCTGACTTGTCGGGGGACAGCCTGAGTTTTATTGACCAGATTTTTGATGATACTTCGGAATTTGCCCGCGGATTTGACAACCGGTTTGGAAAAAACGACTACATACACGAAGACCTCACAATGTTGAACAATTCGGAGGTGGTTAGGCAATTGGATAGTCTGGCATGCATTAAGTTTTTTAAGAAATACAACTTCGAAACAGATACCGCAACGCTCAATATATATGCCTACGATAAAAAGGAAGTCCCAGTTTTCAGCGATTCGGTTTACGAGTTAAGAATAGAAGTTCTCAATGCACAAACCCCTCTCGAATTAGTTTATAACCAACACGTTAAAGGCTTTATTAATCTGTATGCAAAAAGAGCCAGAAACCAAACTGCCCGCATGTTGGGACTCAAAGAGATTTATTTCCCCATTTTTGAAGAAGTTCTCGACAAATACGATATGCCCCTGGAGCTCAAGTACCTGGCAGTGGTTGAAAGTGCCCTCAATCCCACCGCTACCAGCCGGGCCGGCGCCAAAGGCCTTTGGCAGTTTATGTTTGGAACCGGAAAGCTTTATGGTCTAACCCAAACATCGCTAGTTGATGACAGATTCGATCCTTACAAAGCCACCGATGCTGCGGCTCGACATCTTAAGGATTTATACGAAATCTATGGTTCGTGGGAGTTGGCTCTGGCTGCCTATAACTCTGGTCCGGGCAACGTAAACAGAGCCATCAGAAGAGCGGGTGGAGTGAAAGATTACTGGGCTGTGTGGAAATATCTCCCATCGGAAACACGTGGATATGTTCCTGCTTTCATTGCAGTAGCCTATGTTTTTAACTATGCCGCCGAGCACAATATTTATCCCGTTGACCCAGGAATTCTGTATTATGGAATCGACAGTGTTTCGGTTCGTGAAGTGTTATCATTCGATCAGATTTCCAAGTTCCTTCATACGGATATGGAAGATTTGGCCTTCTTAAACCCCGCCTATAAAGAAGGAATTATTCCTGCAACCAAAGAACAGCCTTACATTTTGCGACTCCCCCGCGAAAAAATGGGTTATTTTATCGAAAACGAAGACAGTCTCTATCGGTTTAAAACTGAGAAAAGCCTTGAAAAAGAGCAGCTTATGTCGAAAATTAAAAAATCGAACGAGCGGACAGTGCATGTGGTGAAAAAGGGAGACAATCTGGGAGCCATAGCTAAAAAATACCACACATCGGTGAACATGATAAAGAGCTGGAATGGCTTGAGAAACAACAGTATATGGCCAGGTCAAAAGCTGATTGTATATGCACCGGGAAGTAGCGAAACCAGCAAATCACTGGCCTCTTCCAAAACAACCTCGGCTTCAAACGACAATGAAACCAGTGTAGCCACCGGCGGAATTCATGTGGTTCGAAAAGGCGATAACCTGGGAGCCATAGGCAAGAAATATGGAGTAACGGTGGAACAGCTCAAGCAATGGAATGGTTTATCGAGTATTAAGCTGAAAATAGGTCAAAAAATTAAGGTTACTGCTGATGGCGAAAAAACGGCTGATGCAAGCCAATGGCAGGCCCAATCGACCGTGAAAGAACCAACGCCAGCCACCGAAACTGAATATCTTTACCACACCATTAAAGAGGGCGATACCCTTTGGGATTTGGCCAAGAAGTATAATTCCACGGTGGAGAAGATTAAGAAATGGAATGGCATCAACAATTCCTACAAATTGAAGCTTGGGCAAAGGCTTATCGTGGGAACCAATAGTTAGATTTCCTGACAAACGAGCTATTAATAAATCTTTTGGGTGCTCCTAGCCACCAAAAAGAATAATGTGCCAGGGTTTCCGTTGACAGAGCACTTCGGCTACGGTAATCTGGACTTCAATCACTATTACTTATTTGGCAACACTCATCCAACCAAGCCGAACAAACCGCTCTAATATTTTACCGTAAAACCATTAAATTTTTCACCATAATATTCGAAAAAATTTTATTTTTGGTTTGAATAACGGCTTGTTCGTTGGTTTTTGGACGGGCTGCCCCGCCACACGGGGGACTGCCATTGACAACAAGTGTAAAAAAAAATACGGCAGACAGATCCGATATTGACTAAATTAAAATAATGTAGGATTTAACTTTTTGATAGGACAGTGCTAATCTGATGGAATTTATTTTGGTTTTTCTCCAACCCCAAAAAAATAAAAGGAAACCCTACAAACAATGCACACCAAAAACACTTGTAAATAAACATGATAATTGAATTAAGAAAATATGGTTTTAAAGCAAAATGTAATAAAATCATATTTTGATTGTTGGCAAGCCAAAGATTTGATTATCTTTACCAGTTAAGGTTGAAATGGATAAGATTAAAGAAATAAATATTGATTTTCATATAGTTATAGCTAAGCTTGGCTTTGATATAGAAGACGATTGTCTATATTTAACCAAGCTGGAAAATCAACTCACAGACCCTCAAATTCAGTTTCATATTGAAACAGCTGAAGAATTAAACGCATCCGCTGTTTATCTGCGGAGACAGCTTAACGGTAGCTACAAACCACAAGTTTATTTGTACGATTTCACTGACAGAAATTTTGATGAAGCACATGAAAATGAATTAGCTGAAATTCAAACAAAAATTTGGAGTAGTGGGGAAGCTCCGTTAGCATGTGTTTTTTACAATACTGAAATAAAAATTATTGATTGTACTAAGCATATAACCAAAGAGTACAGGCCTGAATACTTAATACGGGATTTGAAAGTAGCTGGCAAAACTCACAAGTTATATAACGAGCAATTTGCCATAAAAATTAAAAGCGGTGTTTTTTGGGAACAAGAGGAGCTGAAAAATAAATTTAAGTTTCAGAACTCTGCATATGATACATTAATTAATAACATTCGTTTTGTAGCCAAAGAACTCTCAAAAAAGTTTAATAATACATCTTCTGAAATTGTCAATAAAATTATTGTCCAAGCAATTCTAATAAAATATTTAGAAGAAAGAATAGATAGCAAAGGCAATAAATTACTCACCGAAAAATATTTTCAGAAATACAATAAAGCAACAATGTTTAATGAGGTGTTGAAGCAACAAGGAAAATTTGTTGAGCTTCTTTCAGACTTAAATAAAGATTTTAATGGAAATGTATTTAAGTGGGAACCCGAAGAACAAAAACAGCTTATAACATTAGATTTATCTATCATTGCTGACTTATTAGCTACGGATAAAACAATTATAGGTTCGCATCAACTAGAATTAGGTTTTCCTGATTGGAGATATTTCGAGTTTAAATTAATTCCTGTTGAACTGATTAGCCGTTTATATGAGGAGTTTTTGGGAGAAGATAAACAAGAAAAAGGATTGTATTACACTCCTTCTCATTTAGCCAAATTGTTGGTTGATGAAAGTATTCCGCTAAAAAAGTATAAAGATTTTGACTTAAGAAACTATGCAATATTAGACCCAGCTTGTGGTTCAGGAATTTTTTTAGTTATTGCATTTAAACGGTTGGTTCAAATTTGGAGACTTCAAAACAATATGGCTACTCCTGATATTAACGATTTAAAGTCAATATTAAGAAATATTTACGGAGTCGATAAAGAAGAACAGGCTGTAAGATTAGCGTCCTTTAGTTTAAGTTTAGCATTATGTAATGAATTAAACCCTGTAAAAATCCTTAACGAGTTAAGGTTTGATGATTTAACAGAAGAAAACTTAATTCATTCAGACTTTTTTGAGTGTAAATCCATAAAGAACAAAAAGTTTGATTTGATTATTGGTAATCCACCCTTTGTAAGGGGTGCTATTTCAAATTATTCTAATGTGTGGGAATTAGAAAACAAAAGAGTAAATATACCACAAGGACAAATTGCATTGAAATTTCTTTCGGAATCATTCAGTTTTCTGAAAGAAAATGGATTGGTTTGTTTGATAATTAAATCATCGGGCTTGTTATATAATAGCACTTCTAATGATTACAAAAAAGCCTTGTTTTCAAACTATAACACAGTTCAGATTTTAGATTTTACTGGATTAGCAAGAAACAAATCACTTTGGGATAATGGGGCTGATGTCGCTTCAGCAGCAATATTCGTTAAAAATGAAAAACCTGATTTGAGTAAAAACATCTTACACTTAACATTTAGAAGAACAAGAGCAACTAAAGAAAGAATTGTTTTTGAAATAGATGATTATGATTTGCATTTTGTAAACCACCAAACAGCCATCAGCAGTGAGTTCATTTGGAAAAACAACTTACTTGGAGGTGGAAGAATAAAAAATCTTGTAGACAAGGTGCAAGGGTTGCCAATTTTGAAGGAATTTTTAATTGAAAACAATAGTATTGTTGAAGAAGGTTTTGAAATAGGAAGTAAGCAAAACTTAACTCCTGAACATATCTATGAAATTCCTTTTTTGCCTACAGAAGCTATAAATGAAAATGAAATTGGTTATGATTTGCTTACCGAAATGAGCAAATCAACCAAATTTTCTAAAATCCCTTTAAAAGAATCTTTTATTGCTCCGAATTTGATAATTTGGGAAAATATTGGAGAGAATAGGTTTCCTATTTTTTTGAATGAAAAGTCATTTTCATTCAAAAGAAGATTAATTTCTATCAAATCTTTGAATAACGATACCGTTCTATTAAAAAACATTTATAGTTCATTTGAAGAAAATTACAATTTTTATAAATTCTATTTCCTTGCAACAAGCTCTGAAACGCTCATTAATAGAAATAATACCTTTCTATTAAAAGATTTTAAAAATCTTCCATTTATTGAAGATGATTTTTCTTTCTCGGAATTTGACTTAAACGTAATAAGTGATAGTTTAAAATTTCAGCAAGACTTCTTTATTCACGGAGAAAAATCCAAAGCTTTACAGCAAATAATGCAAAATAAGTTTACATCGGTTATATCAAAATATGGAACTGAATTTTCGAAAGCATTAAACACCATCTACGAAGAAAATAACCGTAAATTTAGATTAAGTGACGTTGTGCAACTTAAAAACTCATTAATTGCAACTGTATTCAAGTATGATAGCGAAAATATAGAGCCGAAATTTAGTAAAGATTTATCTGAATTAAACATTGACGGACTTACAAACAATCAAATTTCTGCACACCTGTCAGTAAATCGAATAATTAAATTATATCCTCAAAAAGATACAATTGTTTTTATCAAACCGAATCAATACAGATATTGGCTTTCTTTAATTGCATATCGTGATGCGGATAAATGTTTCTCTGACTTTACAAATATTACAGGAGAATGATAGCAGAGGAAAATTTATTGAATAACGAACAGCCAAAAATTAGTATTTCGAAAACTAATTTCATTTCATTGATTATTAAATCAATGAAACAGAATGTACCATATTTCAAAACTTATATTGCATCAGGTTGTCACAAAAAGAAGAATCTAAACGAAGACGATTTTACTCAAATTTATATTGAACAAGCACAAATATTAATTAGAAAGCAAGACTACCCTTTTAACATTAGTAGTCAGTATAGAGATATTTACAATCTTAGCAAAGGTTTTTCAGACTTTTATTTTTATCCTAATGAACAAGGTGTTTCAAACACATCTCTGTTTTCTGTTGAATGCAAACGATTACCAGCTCCTGATAAAGCAAGAGAAAAAGAATACGTAATTGGAACATCTAATAACGGAGGCATTGAAAGATATAAAACAGAAATGCATGGCAAAGTTCTGAATGAATGTGGTTTACTTGGTTTTATCGAAGAAGAAAAAGCAAGTTATTGGCTTGCTAAAATTAATAATTGGATAATAGATTTAGCTGCTAAAAATAAGTCTTGGAAGAACGATGAAATTTTATCCGAAGTAGATTCAAATAAAGATTCCTGTTTTTTAGAATCTATTGCACACAGAAAGACAAGTGATATTAAGTTGTTTCACTTCTGGATAATTTTAAACTGACCAAGCGTACATTCGTAAGCCCCGACACAAAAACCGAAAAATCAGCTTGCAAAAGAGCTGTTTTCTTGCCGCCCCACCTCCCAAATGACAGATAATTATAAAACTTTGAAAGCCAAACAGACTTAAAATATTACTTTTGCTTTCGTTAAAAACAGAATAATTAGAAATATGATTCTATCAGATTTACTCAAGGACTCGAACTACAAACTGACACAATTTAGCCAAGAGCAAATTGCAATGTTTGAAACAAGCATAAACATTAAAGACAATAAAGGCAAGGATTCAGCCTATGTTAAATGCCTTGTGCGTAAAAAAGAGATTAAACTAACTCCCGAAGAAGCAGTTAGACAATTATATGTTTTGGTGCTCCGAGATAATTTTGGCTATCCGACAGAGCGAATGGAACTTGAATATTCGGTATCGTTTGGACGTGAAAAGAAAAGAGCCGACATTGTTGTATTTGACAAGAATCAAACAACGACACCCTTTATCATGGTAGAGTTGAAAAAGCCAAAGCTTAAAGACGGTAAAGAACAATTAAAATCTTATTGTAACGCCACAGGAGCACCAATCGGGATTTGGAGTAACGGCGATTCTATTTCTTATTATCACCGCAAAGACCCAAACTATTTCGAAGATATTCCTGAAATTCCAAGAGCAGACCAAAAGTTATCCGACATTTTAGAAGAACGCTGGTTTATTGACGATTTAATTAAAAAGGACAAACTTGTAACCGAAAGAAAATCGTTAAAAGATTTGATTCTGGAAATGGAAGACGAAGTATTGGCAAATGCTGGCGTTGATGTATTTGAAGAACTTTTCAAGCTCATTTTTACAAAACTATTTGACGAAATGCAAAGCGGTAGAAACCGTACAAGGCATTTAGAATTTAGAAATTACGGAGATACAGAGACCGAACTAAAAAACAAGATTCAAAACCTTTTCGATAAAGCCAAGCAGAAATGGGAAGGCGTTTTTACCGACGATGCGAAACTAATGCTTACACCTTCTCACCTTTCAGTTTGTGTATCGAGTTTGCAAGATGTAAAACTATTTAATTCAAATCTTGATGTTGTAGATGAAGCCTTTGAATATCTGATAAACAAGAGCAGTAAAGGCGAAAAGGGTCAATACTTTACCCCACGCTATGTAATTGATATGTGCGTGAAAATGTTGAATCCGAAAACGGATGAAACAATCATTGACACAGCCGCAGGAAGTTGCGGTTTTCCTGTGCATACGATATTCCATGTATGGGAACAAATTTTAAAAAGCAAAGGGCTTAACAAGAGCCATTTGTTTACATTAGAAGACAAGCCACAGGAATGTACCGATTATGTAAACGATAAAGTTTTTGCAATTGATTTTGACGAAAAGGCTGTACGTGTTGCCCGAACTTTAAACCTAATTGCAGGTGACGGACAAACCAATGTTTTGCATTTAAACACGTTGGATTATGAGCGTTGGGATGAAAAAATAGAAGATGAAGATTGGATTGATACTTATAACGTAGGTTGGAAAAAATTAAAAAAATTACGTGCTGACAAAAACAGTAATCGTGATTTCGAGTTTGATATTCTCATGGCAAATCCGCCATTTGCGGGTGATATTAAGGAAAGCAGGATTTTAGCAAAATACGAGTTAGGTAAAAAGGATAATGGAAAATATCAAACTGCTGTAGGTCGAGATATTTTATTTATCGAACGCAATCTCGATTTCTTAAAGCCAGGCGGAAGAATGGCGGTTGTGTTGCCACAAGGCAGATTTAACAACAGTAGCGACAAACAAATACGAGAATTTATTGCAGAACATTGCCGAATATTGGCTGTAGTTGGTTTGCATGGTAATGTTTTTAAACCTCATACAGGCACAAAGACCAGCGTTTTATTCGTTCAAAAATGGGACGATAAACTTTGTCCCAAAGTAGAAGATTACCCAATTTTCTTTGCCACCATGCAAGAGCCAAGTAAAGACACAAGTGGTGATAAAATATTTGTTCGAAAAAAAGACTATCCTAAATCTGCAAAAAATACTAACGAAAATAACATGATTGCAGAGCCAGTGGACCACTATGAAGCAACACCACAAGCACTTGAAGAATATTTATTAGATACTCACGGGCATTTAATTGTAAAACACGACCTTTTTAATCATGACGGATTAACCAAAGACGGCATTGCAGAAGCCTTTGCAGAATTTGGAAAAAAGGAGAAATTAAGTTTTTTTCTCTAAGCCCTTTTAATGAAGCAAAGTATAATGCTTTGTTAGAAGGGCTGGAAGTGAGTGAAATTAAACTAAGTAAGTGTAAAGCAATAATTGATTTTAGAATTGATGCAAACACGTACAAAAAAGATTACATTCTTACAGATAAACTGATTCGTTCAAATTCATTTTCGACAATTGATAAATTATCGACATCGGTACAAAATTTTGGTGCATATTCTTTATGTAACTTTATCAATTTTACTGAAAATGGTATTCCTTTTTTAATGACTGCTAATGTTAGGCAGAATTTTATCGACTGGCAAATTGAGAGATATGTTGACGAAGAAAGCCATCATTTGTTGTCTAAATCTCATTGTAAAAAAGGGCAAGTTTTAGTTACTATGGCTGGTGAATACCTAGGAAGAGTTGCTGTTTATGATAAAGATTTTATTTGTAGTTCAAATCAAGCCATTGCTAAAGTAACAGTTAATAAAGGAGAGAATTCTTATATTATTTCAACATTTTTAAACTCAAAATTTGGTCAGAATCAAATTAATAGATTTAAAACTTTAACGGGTCAGCCAAATATCAATATGTCTTTGATTAAAGAATTATTGATTCCGCACTTCTCGAACGAAATTAGTTTGGCAATAGAAAGTGTTGTAAAAAAATCAGAATTCAAAAGAAATTCTTCTTTTGAAACATATACAAACGCCGAATCAATATTACTCCAAGAAATCGGTTTACAAAACTTTGAGCCAAGCAAAGACCCTGTAAATATCAAAAGTTTTAAAGAAAGTTTTGGGAAATCCGAGAGAATTGATGCAGAATTTTACCAATCAAAATACGAGGATATTGAAAATCAGATCAAAAAGAATTGTAGGTGTGAGATTCTAAAAGAGGTAATTATTAAAATCGAAACTGGAGAATACTCACCACAATATTTTAATATAAATGATAAAGATAATTTGACATTCTACATCCGAAGCACCAACATTAAGGGTGGCAAAATTGAATTTGATGATGACCATTATGTTGAAAAATCAAATTTTATAAGAATAACAAAAGCTGGAGAGATTGTAACCGCAAGAGTTGGCTCAGTAGGTGTTTTTGGTGAAGTTAGAGCGGAAATGGAGGGGGCTGTTTATTCTGATAATGTTTTGTGCTTTACACTCCCAAGCAATCTAATTCCAAGTGTTTATACTTTATTATTTAACACAAAGTATTATTTTGAATTTATTGAAAGGCTAGCAAGAGGCTCTGTTCAACAAAGATTAAATCAAGAAACTTTGAAAGATTTATTAATTCCAATAATCGACTACAAAAAACAAGAACAAATTGCAGAATTGGTTGAAGAAAGTTTAAAACTAAAAGCAGAAAGTGAACGGCTTTTGGAATTAGCCAAAAAAGCGGTAGAAATGGCAATTGAAGAAAACGAAGAAAAAGCAATGAAATATATTAAAGACAACGAATAAGCCCACGCTTCGTAGTCAAGCACATTGTCTGTTCGCACAAAAGCCCACTCACGACCAAAACCAGCCAAAGAGCTTCCCTACCCAAAGGCACAGACAAAAGACAATGCAGCAAAAATGTATGAGAATTAAAGTGTAAAATGAGCACCAAAACGCCAATAATTAGGACCTTGAGCGGTTGGCACGGCCTGTCCTGCAAAGCGGGTATCCAGCGAGAAGTCAATATTGAGTCTACCTGGCTACGCAGTTAGACAGGTCTACCAGACGGCGAAGCCCGGCTGGCTACATTCCCAACCCCAGTCACAGAAGTGAAAATCTATGTAGTTATTGTACTGCTACAGCCATTTCTTTGAATAGTATTTTAGTAAAACAACACAATACCAATCAGATTTTTTATAATTTTATCACCCGAAACACTCCAAATCCAATTAAATACCTATGTCTGCTGAAATATTCAATATTTTTTCACCCGCCAAAGAATTTTATTTCCAAAAGCAAAATAGAACAGAAAAAACTGAGGATATAGTGGATATATGCGCAATATTGCGGGTATTGGGGTGTTAGCTGCAACCAAGGACAAGGCTCAGAAAAAATGAAACTAAAAAATATAGATATGAAAAACATCATTTCGATAATCAGCTTGATTTTCGCGATAATACTAATCAGTGGATGTAAAAAGGAGACTTATGAAAATAAAAGATTTATTATTGGAGTTGACAATGATTTTGTTGATATTACAATATTGGATTCTACAATAAAAATAATCGCACCAGGACATAATCATACAAGCGAGAATTTTGATGTAGATAACGATGGAGTTATTGATTTTGAAATTCATAGTGAGCATGGTATGTCACCAGGAGGATATAATTATCAAGAATCCTCTATCAAAATTGTTAATTCTTCCTTTCAAATTTCAGTAATTGAGATGTCGGATACTTTACAAAGATGCATGCACATGCAAGTCGAATATGATACGGTAATTTATTATATTTATTATAATAATTATTCAGCTTATACTTGTTATGGTGATGGAATAGACACGACTTTTTCACCAAATATCTTCTATTACCCTTCTATACATATGCCTGGGGAGAGTTTAACTCAACTTGAAACTTGGTCTGGTGATGATTTGACTTTATCTTCTTATGACGGATCAAATTATATATGGTTTCCACATTATAAGTTATATTCAGTTCTAAGAGGAAACTGGAATAATCAAAACATGAAATATATTTTGTTTAAAAAAGAGTATAATAGTATCGCCCTTTATGGATGGCTGAGACTAAGTATCGATAATTATAAAGAAATTAGAGTATATGAATATGCGATACAAAAGGAAATAAATATATAATGGCAGCAGCTAATAAGTAGGACTTTGAGCGGCTCTGTTTATCCCGATTCATTATCGGGGCAGTGCCCAGCGAGAAGTCCATGTATAGCTACATCCCCAACCCAGTCTCAGAAGTGAAAAACTATAAAGTTTTTGTGCTTTTTATTGTTTTTTCGGGATTAGGTGCGCTCTGTGGTTGGATTTCGATGGTTTGGTTTTTGGTACATTTACTGTGGCTTTTCTATATCATCCGAATCAAAAAGCCCCCTTTTTAACCGAATTAGGGTCTGCTGAAAAACTCAGGCAGTATTTACAAGCCAAATGAATTTTCGCTCG
>CAXYYJ010000040.1:0-42411 GCA_964293475.1 uncultured Draconibacterium sp. | reverse complement strand
TATCAGTAAAACTACCCGAGTCATCACTTTTCTTGCAGCACTTATTGTGCTAAGTTTTGCCATCAGAACCTGGATTTCTTGGCCTCATCGCAACGATGCATCGTTTGGTTTTGTTCAATCGCATTTGCGGGCCGATGGCATTATCATTGGTGTTTTGATTTCGTATTTATACCATTTTACCCAATTTAACAGCCATTTTTGGAAGAATAAATATCTGTATCTCGCATTGGGCGTGGCTTTTATAGTTCCGGGATTTGTTTTTAAAGGTGGAAGTTTTTTTATGAATACCTGGGGACTGACTCTGGTAAATCTGGGTTTTGGCATTTTTACCCTCCTTGCTATCAATACTCCCGTTTTCGAATACCGATATAATTCGGCCATTTCATCGGTTGTGGCTTTTATTGGAATTCACTCCTACAGCATCTATCTCTGGCATGTGAATTTGCTGCATTTTACTGAGAAAATCTTTCCGCAGCCCTCTGTTTTAAGCAGCCTTATTTTACTGATAGCTTCTGTTTTGGTGGGTGCTTTTTTCTCAGTAACTATAGAAAAACCCTTTCTACGGTTGCGCGACCGATGGGTGAAATGATAAATTTTGCAAATTGTTTTTCTAATAACAATTCATTAACAAGAGCTTCAAAATCAGTATGCTATTTTTGCACCGCCCTTTTCAAAACATCAGACAGTTGATTTGAAACGGCGATATATTTCGGGGCAAAGCATCCGAATGAAGCAAACAAAAAATCAAACACCAATTAATCAAAAAAAAGTAAAATGAGCATTTTCAGTTTTGGAGAATACAAAAATGACAGCGCATTTAAAGTGCTGGAAGAGAGAAATATGCGGGCAAGCGCAGGCATCATGATGTTGCTTGGACTCATAGCCTTTATCAATGGGTTTATACTCAACAATTTCATAGTAATTACCTATATTTCAGGCTTCCTGACGCTCAATTTTCTCATTGGCTTGTTCATCAATCCCAAATTTAGCCCCACCATGTTTCTGGGTTGGCTTTTTGTGCGAAAACAAAGCCCCCTGTATATTGGAGCCATTCAGAAAAAATTTGCCTGGAGCTTAGGCCTTTCCTTAGTAGGAACTGTTTTTGGGCTTTCGTTTCTTCTTTTAAACGATGTTACCTGGTTCGAACCCATTTGCATGATGTGCCTGATTTGTCTGTTGCTCTTGTATGTTGAAGTGGCATTTGGTATTTGCATTGGCTGCAAACTCTATTATCTGGCACTCCGATTAAAACTCATTCCTGCGCCAAAGGTTAAACCCAATTGTATGGGCGATGCCTGCGAAGTTTAAAATTTTAATATTGGCTCAAAACTCAAACCACTTGTTCAACTCAAAAAACTAAATTGCCCTATGCGAATATTCATCTTCTTCACCATAGTTTTCACCATCTTTTCATTGGCAGGTTTTTACGTTTATACCCGCCTGACACAAACTTTCCCCAACACTTTTGTTACTTCCAAATGGGGCTTAGGCATTTTCACTTTTTTGCTACTCTCCTTCTTTGTGGGAAAGGTGTGGGAACATATCAGCATCAATTTTATTAACGAAAGCCTCATCAGAATTGGGTCCATAGCCGCCGGATTTTTTCTCTATACGGTGCTCATTTATATCTTCTTCGATCTGATTCGACTGCTGAATTATATAGTCCCCTTTTATCCCGAATTTATCAGAAACAACTACGAGCAAACCAAATTTATTATTGGGCTGGTATTGGTGAGTGCTATTTCGATTGTCATGATTGTTGGGTTTTTCAATACAATGAGTCCTAAAATAAAACGAATAGACATAGCCGTTGATAAGCCCCTGAGTGGTTTAAAAGAGCTGAATATAGTGGCTGTGAGCGACATACATCTGGGAACCATGGTGAACAAAACCAAAGCCCGCCGCTTGGTGAACAGAATTAACGAGATGAAACCCGATGTGGTATTGATTGGCGGCGACATTATCGACGATAATATTGAAGTGGTGAAATACCATAAACTCATGGAGGAACTGGCTCTTATTCAATCGAAATACGGCGTGTATTCCTGCATGGGAAATCATGAGTATATCAGCGGCGGACATTTGCAAATGGATTACTACGAGCGCAATGGCATTAAATTGCTCAAAGACACGGCAGAGCTTGTGAACAATCAGTTTTATGTGGTGGGTCGCGACGATGTGCAAGGCAAAATGATGACCGGCATCGACCGCAAACCCTTAGATTCGCTGCTCTCCCCCATCGATTTTACCAAAGTGGTTCTTTATCTGGATCATCAGCCTTATAAACTGGCAGAAGTGGCAGAATTTGGGGTGGATTTACAGTTTTCAGGACATACTCACAACGGGCAATTCTGGCCCCTGAATTATATCACAGGTATGTTGTTTGAAGAAGACTGGGGCTATCTGAAAAAGAAAAACACCCATTTCTATATTTCTGCAGGCTATGGCACCGCGGTGGTTCCCATTCGTGTTGGAAACGATTCGGAGATTATTAATTTCCGGTTGAAGAATACTGGATACACTGAATCGCAAACGGTTGTGAAATAATATCTGAATTATATCCATCTTTAAATATCCAAATCCAATTTCTTTAATATGAAAATCATGTTAAAGTGGGAAATGAAATGCTGGATAATCCAATGGTTTTGGGAATCTACCTCAGAGAAGTCAAGCATCTATAAAAAAATACGGACTATAGAAGGTGCGACCCCGGCTGGGGTCGTATAAAAACGTGTCGCCGGTTTTTTTATAAACATGTCATCCCGCTGGGATGAAAAAAACGCTGGATAATTCATTAGTTAGGCAATTGACCTCAGAGAGGTCAAGCATCTATAAAAAAAATACGAACCGCAAAAGGTTCGACCCCGGCTGGGGTCGTATAAATACGTGTTATCGATTTTTTTATAAACATGTCATCCCGTTGGGATGATAAAAACCGGTGGCTAATTCAGCGGTTTGGGGAATTGACCTCAGAGAGGTCATATGTTTATAGAAAAATACGATGCAAAAAGATTCGGCCCCAGCTGGGGTCGTACAAAAATTGTGTCGTCGATTTTTATATAAACATGTCATCCCGATGGGATGAAAAAAAATGTTGGCTAAATCAGCGGTTTTAGCCAATCGACCTCAGAGAGGTCATATGTTTATAGAAAAATACGATGCATAAAAGATTCGACCCCGGCTGGGGTCGTATAAAAACATGTCGTCGATTTTTTTATAAACATGTCATCCCGCTGGGATGATAAAAACCGGTGGATAATTCAGCGGTTTAGCCAATTGACCTCAGAGAGGTCATATGTTTATAGAAAAATACGATGCATAAAAGATTCGACCCCGGATGGGGTCGTACAAAAATTGTGTCGTCGATTTTTTTATAAACATATCATCCCGATGGGATGAAAAAAAATGTTGGCTAAATCAGCGGTATAGGGAATTGACCTCAGAGAGGTCAAACATCTAATCCAGACACAAAAAAACCGGACATACATCCGGTTCTTCTATATTTAATAATTCGCGAAATTATGAATTCATATTGATGGCTTCCACTGCTTTGATTTCGGGCAGGGCTTTTTTTACAGCTTGTTCCACACCGTTTTTTAAGGTCATGGTACTGTAAGGACAAGAGCCACAAGCACCAAGGAGCTCCACATTCACGGTGTTGTCCTCAGTAATTTCCAAAAATTTAATATCCCCGCCGTCGTTCTGAAGGTAAGGTCTGATCTGCTCTATAATGCCCTGAACTTTGCGTTCGAGATCTGCTTTATTGCTTGCCATAGGTTTATATTTTTATCGAGTCCAAAAATAAATAAAATATGCTTCCATTAATCAGTTGCACAATTGGCATTGGGATTAATTTGCACAATGGGTGTTGGAGCCATTTCGGCGTTTCTAATCTGAATTTTCTGAATAACCTTTTGGGCTATGTCAGCAAAAATTCTGGAAACAGGATGTTCGTAATCAAGCACAATGGGTTTGCCGTTATCGCTGCCTTCGGCAATGCTTTCCACAATGGGAAGCTGCCCTAAAAGCTCAACATTCAACTCGTTGGCCACAATTTGTCCGCCACCTTTGCCAAAAATATAATACTTATTGTTGGGCAATTCGGCGGGAGTGAACCACGACATATTTTCCACAACGCCCAAAATGGGAACCTTGATGGCATCGTTTTCGAACATATTGGCGGCTTTACGCACATCGGCCAAAGCTACGTTTTGAGGCGTGGTAACAATAACGCTTCCTGTAACGGGAACCGATTGTACCAGCGTGAGATGAATATCGCCGGTTCCGGGAGGCAAATCGAGAACCATATAGTCGAGTTCGCCCCAAACTGCATCTTTGAAGAGCTGCTGCAAGGCATTGCTGGCCATGCTTCCGCGCCACATAAGCGCTTTGCCTTCGTCGATGAAGAAACCAATGGAGAGCATTTTGATTCCGTATTTTTCAATGGGGACAATCTTTGTTTTGCCGCCTTCATCCACCGCACCCGGACGAACTCCTTTGAGTCCCATCATCACGGGCATGCTGGGGCCGTAGATATCAGCATCGAGAAGGCCAACTTTGGCACCTGTCTGAGCCAAAGCCAAAGCCAGGTTGGTGGCCACGGTTGATTTTCCAACGCCGCCTTTTCCGGAGGCCACGGCAATAATATTTTTCACCTTGCCCAATGGGCCTCGTCCGGCTTGCTGTTCCGACAAAGTGGTGATTTCAAATTCAATGTCCTGACCCAAATCGGCTTTCAGAGTTCTGAGCGCTGCGTCTTTAACAATATGGGCGTTTTTGTCGTTGGCTTCGGGATAAATCAGATTCAACGAAACTTTATTCCCCTGAATATCAATTCCATCGACCATATTTAAATCAACCACATTGTTGCCTTTTGGAAAGTACAGAACCTTTTTTAAGGATTCCAGAATTTTATCTTTAGTAATTGACATGATAGTTTAGTTTTTGAGCGTGCAAAATTAGTCAAATTCAAAGTAAAAAAAGCACCAGAATGCTTATTTAGAATGTCTCGTCAACTTATTGATATTCTATTTTTTAGGGGAATTATGCGGACAGGTAAAACACTGAAATTCCTATTTTTTTGAAGGCTGTGTGAAATTTCCGAAAAAATCGTTCATGGAATCTGTAAAAACGGAGGTGCCGGCATCTTGCCTTTCGAAACCGTGATAGAGTTTGCTTTGGGCAATGATTTCGGGCAGATTCAAATCGTCCTGATATTGAAATCCGGCCACGCCCATTTCCTTAAATCTTTGGGCCAGATACAATTGCTCGGGCTGCCCGGGGGTGGGAATGAAAAACATGTGACGGCAACAAAGTTTATGATAATCCATGATGCTCGAATAGCCCGAACGCGAAAGAACCAAATCGGCGTTTTGAATAAGGGCGGCCATTTGCTCGTTGTCCACATGGTTGTAATAGGTAAGATTGGCACATTCGAACTGTCGCGATTTTTGGTGGGGTTTTCCGCCCAGCATAATGATTTGCTTACGAATTAGCGGCGATTGTTGCCTTACAAGCTTCTCGAAATAAGACCTTTGTGGTTCGGGACCCGAAAGAATGCAGAGAATATAATCGCGTTTGCTCACCACCGGATTTTCCTGTGGAACCAGCCTGCTTTGCCCGCCAATATAACGCACTTTCAGGCTCTCGTTTTGCGAAAGATGGCCCGACAGCAAATGGTTCTCGTCGTCGGGAACCCAAACTTCGCTAAAGGCCGAGAGCCAGCGGGAATTGACATTTTGGGCATATTTCCCCAGAAATTTCCATCCCTTCGAAAACTGCAAATGAAGCTGATGGCTGATGATAACCGATGGAATTTGTTCGTGGTAAAAGCCAAAGCGGTTGTCGGAGATAATCAAATCAACCGGCTGATTGGCCACAAAATCCTTTACCCAGTTGTTTTCCAGATTTTTAGCCACTGTAAGGCGCCAGATAATTTTGGCAAAGGAAGGCAGAGTGCCAAATCGGGAGTATTTTATGCGGTAGGAAGGCACAGGGTAGAACTTTTCCGATTTCACATTTTGCCGCAGAAAATCGTCGGTGAGGGTATTCACCCCAATATGCAGCAGATGCCCCTGAGATTCTAAATATTGCAGCAAAGGAACTAAGCGCGAAGCGTGTCCCAGACCCCAGTCTAACGGGGAAACCAAAATATTTAAACTCTCATTCATGACGGGAACAAATGTAAAAAGAAATAGTGATTTGTTGTAAGCTTTTAGAGTATCATAAAGTGAAGTGAGTTGAATTCCAAATATCAATTGGTTTCATCGTTATTGAATAAGGATGAAAATTAATCATTTCCACATCTCAATAATTTGTTGAAATTCCACAAATAAACAATGAAGCCTGCCAGATTGAGTTGCAAAACTTATCAGGCAGGCTTATTGTTGGTAATTTAATCCCAAGTCATTCAGGTACCATCCGAAATAGGATGAATTTAAAGGAATTTGGGGATTAACGATCGTACTCAGCCAATATTTCTTTCACGCTATCGGGCGAAACGCGACCATAGGTTTTATCTCCAACCAATACCACTGGAGCCAACCCGCAGGCACCCACGCAACGCAGGCTGCTTAGCGAGAATTTTCCATCGGCTGAGGTTTCTCCCACATTGAGTTTCAGTTCTTTCTTAAACTCGTCGAGCACTTTCTCAGCACCCCGCACATAACAGGCTGTTCCGGTGCAAATGCTGATGGGATATTTTCCCTTGGGTTTCATGGTGAAGAAAGAGTAGAAGGTAACCACGCCATAAACCTTGGCTAAGGGAACTCCCAAAAACTCGCTCACATATTCCTGAACCTCAGCGGGTAAATAACCAAACTCGCCCTGACATTTGTGTAGCACATTGATTAATTCCCCTGGTTTATTATCGAAAAAAGCACAGATTTCTTCTATTTTTCTGATGTCTTTTTCTTTCAATTTTATTTTTGTCTCTGACATAATTTTCATTTTTAACTATTCAACAAACCTTAAATTATCTACTCTTCAATATTTCTTTTGCGTTTGCGGTCGAAATAATGGGTGTGTAGCAGTTCATGGGCTTTATGGCTGTTGGGCTCGCCAAGGAATGTTTTATAAAGCTCAATGATGGCAGGGTTTTCATGCGATTTTCTGATGGGTTTTCCGGCATCTTCGCGGTAAATAGCTTCGGCTCTTTTCTGAAGAATTTCGGAGTTTCCGTGATGGAGTGGTTGTCCGCCACCACCAATACATCCACCTGGACAAGCCATAATTTCGATGGCATGATATTGCGATTTTCCAGCGCGAATATCTTCCAGAAGTTTACGGGCATTTCCCAATCCGTGAGCTATTCCAATTTTAACTTCCAATCCGTCGAAATCTACAGATGCTTCCCTGATTCCCTGGAGTCCACGGAGCTGCTCGAAATCAACTTTGACAAGAGTTTTTCCGGTATAAACTTCATAGGCGGTTCTGGTGGCAGCTTCTATTACGCCTCCGGTGGTTCCAAAAATTACACCTGCACCTGAGGATTCTCCCAAGGGTTGGTCAAAGTCGCCTTCTTCCAAAAGATTCAAATCCATATTGGCTTGCTTAATAAGATGCGCCAGTTCGCGGGTAGTGATACTAAAGTCCACATCAGGATTTCCATCCACTTTAAATTCGTCGCGCTGTGCTTCGTATTTCTTGGCCAGACAGGGCATAATAGATACCACAATCATGTCTTCGCGTTTCACGCCCATTTTGTCAGCAAAATAGGTTTTGGCAATGGGGCCAAACATTTGTTGGGGAGAACGGGCGGTGGATGGAATATCTTTCATATCGGGAAACTGGCTCTCGAAAAAATTCACCCAACCGGGGCAGCATGAGGTAAGAATGGGGAGTTTTACACTCTGGTCGCCAGCAAGATGGCGTTTCAAACGATCCAACAGCTCGGTTCCTTCTTCCATAATGGTGAGGTCGGCAGCAAAATCGGTGTCGAATACATAATCGAATCCCAGATTGCGGAGGGCAGTTACCATTTTCCCGGTAACCAACGTTCCGGCTGGCATTCCAAATTCTTCGCCTAAGGCAGCTCTCACAGCGGGAGCAGTTTGAACAACAACCACTTTGCCAGGATCGGCAATTGCCCTGATAACCTGAGGCGTATGATCCACTTCGGTGAGAGCAGCGGTGGGACAAACAGCCACACATTGTCCGCAATAGGTACAGGTGGAAGCTTCGAGATTCATTTCGAAAGCGGTAGCCACTGCAGCCTGGAATCCGCGGTTAATGGCCGATAAAGCTCCAACGGTTTGAACGTCGTTGCACATGGTTTCGCAACGGCGGCACATGATACATTTATCGAGGTTACGAACAATGCTTGGCGAGGTATCTAAACGGTAGGTCGACATTTCGCAGGTCGATTCGTTGGGAATTTCGCGTACTCCAAGTTTAATAGCCATGCTTTGCAAATCGCAATGGCCGCTTTTGGAGCAGGTAAGACATTCTTTGGGGTGATCGCTCAAAATGAATTCCATCACGGTGCGGCGGGCATTAATCACGCGCATACTGTTGGTTCTCACCACCATGCCATTTTCGGCTTTGGTGGAGCAAGAGGGAGCCAGATTGCGGCGTCCATCAACTTCGACCACACAAATGCGGCAACCACCTGGTTTGTTCTCGATATTTAAATGTTCGAGTTGCATGTAGCAGAGAATGGGAATATCGATGCCTAATTTCTTGGCAGCCTGATATAATGAGGTTCCCTTTTCTACTTCTACAGGTCTTTTATCTATTGTTAATTGAATCATATCCATAATTTGAGCCTCCTTAAATTAATTCAATAGCATTGAATTTACATTTTTCCATACAAGCACCACATTTAATACAGATGGCTTGGTCGATGATGTGAACTTGTTTCTTTTCTCCCGAGATACATCCTACAGGGCAAACGCGTGCACAGGCAGTACAACCCACACATTCGTCGGCGATAATCATGTAGCGCAGTAAAGCTTTACACTGGCCGGCTTCACATTTGTGGTCTTTTACGTGGGCTAAATATTCGTGGTAGAAATTTTCGAGTGTGGAAAGAACAGGGTTTGGTGAAGTTTGTCCTAAACCGCAAAGCGATGTATCTTTAATAACATTGCTCATATTTTTAAGCAGATCCAGGTCGTACATGGTGCCTTTTCCTTCGGTAATTTTGTGCAGGGTTTCGTAAAGACGTTTGTTGCCAATGCGGCAGGGGGCGCATTTCCCGCAGGATTCTTCCACAGTGAAATCGAGGTAGAATTTGGCCATAGAAACCATACAATCATCTTCGTCCATCACAATCATACCGCCCGATCCCATCATGGAGCCGGCAGCAATCAGGTTATCGAAATCGATGGGTGTATCGAGGTGTTTTTCGGTTAAACATCCGCCCGAGGGGCCACCTGTTTGAACCGCTTTAAACTTCTTGCCATCTTTAATTCCCCCGCCAATTTCGAAGATAACTTCGCGCAGGGTAGTTCCCATGGGCACTTCGATAAGACCCACATTATTTATTTTTCCTGCCAAAGCAAAAACTTTGGTTCCTTTAGATTTTTCGGTTCCAATGGAAGCAAACCACTCGGCGCCTTTATTAATAATAGCAGGCACATTGGCAAAGGTTTCCACGTTATTCACATTGGTGGGTTTGTTATTGTACCCGGATTCGGCAGGAAACGGAGGTTTCACGGTGGGTTCTCCCCTGTGGCCTTCCATGGAGTGAATAAGAGCTGTTTCTTCGCCACATACAAAAGCGCCGGCGCCATAGCGTAGGGTGATGTCGAAATTGAATCCTGTTCCCAGAATATCTTTGCCCAACAAGCCAAATTCGCGGGCCTGTTTAATAGCAATGTGAAGTCGTTCAATGGCTAAGGGATACTCAGCTCTGATGTAGATTAAACCTTCGTCGGAACCCATGGTATAACCACAAATGGCCATAGCTTCGAGCACTGAGTGTGGGTCGCCTTCGAGAATGGAACGGTCCATAAATGCACCCGGGTCGCCTTCGTCGGCATTACAGACCACATATTTCTTGTCGCCTTTGGCTTTTGCTGCAAATTCCCATTTCAATCCAGTTGGGAAACCGCCTCCGCCACGTCCTCTCAAACCCGATTTTTTAATGATATCGATGGTTTGTTGGGGAGTGTATTCGCTCAGAACTTTTCCAAGAGCCTCGTAGCCATTAACGGCGATATATTCTTCAATAACTTCCGGATTGATGAAACCGCAATTTCTAAGGGCTATTCTGATTTGTTTTTTATAGAAATCCATATGTTTGCTATCGGGTTCCGATGTGCCTTTTTTAGGATCTTTATAGAGTAGTTTTTCGACTTTGCGTCCTTTGATGATGTGCTCGTCGATAATTTCAGTCACGTTTTCGGGTTTTACCTCGGTGTAGAAGGTATTATCGGGGAGCATTTTAACGATGGGACCTTTCTCGCAGAAGCCAAAACATCCGGTGATAACCACCTGAACATCCTGGTCGAGGTTGCGATACTCCAGTTCCTTTTTCATTTTTTCGACAATGGTATCGCTTTTAGAAGCCCGGCAACCGGTGCCTCCGCAAACCATCATATGCATTTTATATTCTGACATAGGATTAAATTTTCGAATGATTATAAGATTTTACTCGTCAATGGTTTGATAGTTTGGCGGTATGATGCCATCGAGAAGTTCGCCTTGCTTGATATATTTTTCTATGATTTGGTCGGCTTTTTTCACGTCGACATAACCAAAAACTACGGGGTCTTTGCCAGGAACGAGCACTTCGACAGTGGGTTCGGCGTAGCAATAGCCCATATCGCCCACCTGAATGGTGATGCCATTGATGTTGCGCTTAGATAATTCGGCGTTGAAATAGTGGTAAACTTCTTTAGCTCCGCTGGCTATTCCGCTGGTGGCCATACCTACTTTAATTTGAACCACCGATTCGGGATGTTCGGCGTTTTGCCTGAGTTGAATTTTGCTTTGCAATTCATTTCTCATGTTTCTTAAATCGGCTAATGTTTTAACTTTTGCCATATTTTTAGTTTTATATTTAATTCAATCTATTTTTGTTATTCCGTTAACAATGGCGCAAAATTACGGTCAACCAACCAAACCGCCAAATTGAATTGTTATAAATTTCACAATATCTTGAAATTTGGATAAATTTATAAATAATCCAAATAAGAATGAGTATAAATTACTGATTATGCGTTATTTAATAATTTGGGTTTTTCTCAAAACCCTGCTATTGGAATTTATAATAAAACTAAACAGCTTTTAAAAGATGTACGAGGTAAGCAAACTGCTTTCAGTTTGTAAATTTTTATCTTTGCTCAAAAAATCATCATGTACAAGCTATTGCTGGTTTCGATACTCTACTTTGTTGCAGTTGCACCTTTAGCTGCTCAATGTCCCCTCGACGAAGCTTTGGATTTTGAAACGGTGGATATTCAGGGCGACAGTGTGCAACTGTTTAGAATACTCGAACAGGAAAACAAATATGTTCTCATCGATTTTTATTATGCTGATTGTGAACCTTGTAAAATTGTAGCCCCTTTTATACAGCAAGCTTATGAATACTTTGGATGTGGAGATTTTGAGGTCGAATTCTTCAGTATGAGCGACAGAGATACTGATTCTGTTTCAATACTATTCCATCAAACCTTTGGCTTAACACATAGAACCATTTCCGGGGTAGAAGGTCATGGAAACCAAATTTCCGATTTATACGGAATACAAACCTTTCCAACCGTTATACTTATTGCTCCGGATCATAGAATTGTGGAATCGGATATTTATCCCATTCCAAATGCTTCGTATATAATAAACCCGCTCGAAGACTATAATATATCAATGTTCGAATGTATTGATTATCAAATTCAAGCAAACTTTTTTGTGCTTAATGATACTATTTGCAGTGGTCAGACCATTCAATTCTTCAATAGCTCGGTGGGCTTAATAGATTCAATCTCGTGGAATTTTGAAGGTGGAAAGCCGGAATCATCATCACTAAGAAACCCCATAATCCTTTATGATACGGTAGGAGAATTTAGTGTTCGCCTAACTATAAAAAATCAATTTTACTCCGATACCATTTTTATTGACGATTTTGTTGATGTTAGGAATTGCTCAGGATTTCAGGAATTTTCGAAAAATGAGTTCAATGTTTACCCCAACCCCAGTGATGGGAATTTCGAAGTGATTTTGCCTGGTGAAGGTACCTACACCATTTCGGTTTATGATATTACCGGACAAATGGTTCATGCAGCAACTTTATCGAAAACACAATCTGTTCTAGACATTACTTCGCTGAAATCGGGAGTTTATATTGTAAGCGCGAAAAATGGCGTTCATGATTATAAAGAGAGAGTAATTATAAAATAGGATTCATATCTAAATTTTGTGGCGCGGTTAAGTTTGATTTGGAACTTAACCGCGTTTTTGTTGTTTACTACTCATCATTGCTTTCAAAATATTTTAAGCTCCCCTCACTCCTTTCAATCTCGTTTATCCCAAAATCAAATGATTTAATATCCCCCAAAAAAAAACGAATAAAACTCCCCTGCAAATCAATAAAATTGATGAAATTAGCCCTTCGAAAGTGGTGCATTAGGATTACAATCAAAATCAATTGTGAACACAGTAAAAACTATCATTCTAACCCTGTTTTTTCTTGTTTCGGGACTATTCACTGCCAAAGGTGAATCTACGAAAGTCCTGGGGGATAGATTGTACAAATTATATTCAACCACATCCGGACATGAACAAATAGCTGTTTTACACCAAATTATCAACCTTCGGCTCACCGATTCGCTGGAGCGGACCATGGAACTATCGAAGCTGGCCGCAGAATCAAGTAAGCATCTAAACAACGATTCACTGCTTTGTAAATCATGGCTTTTTACCGGAATCACCTATACTGCCATGGGGAAAGCTGACTCCGCTGATTTCTATTGCGAGAAAGCAAAAGCATACATGAATGAGAAATTTTTTAGCAATCAATCATTCATGTACTATTTTCTGCAAGGGCGAATAAATAATCTTTTTGGAAATTATGAGACAGCCATCACCTGGTTTAATATGGCCCTTGAGAGCAGATTTAACGAGAATGACCAATATTGGAAGGGCAGAATATTTCTGGGATTGAGTGCCAGCAATAAACACCTGAGTAAAACCCAGCTTCTGATTGAAAATCTTAAAAAAGCCGACAGCTGCTTCAGGTTATCTGCCGACAGTAATCTTATTGGATCGTTTGTTCAGCATCTGGGGGTAAAATTTTGCGACTTAGGTTTAATGGAGAAGGCCAATGAGCAATACCTCAGGTCTATTGCAATTATGGAAAAAACAGCCGATAGTTTGATTTTAGGCTATGCTTATATCAATGCTTCAACCGTAATAGGCGATCAGATTCAAAAAAACGAAAACAGCTTTTACGAAAAAGGGCTGGCCATTTTCAGAAAACTAAAAGATGATAAAGCCATTGCTTATGCATTGAATTTCAAGGGCTACGAGCTATATTTAAAAAAAGAATACGATTTGGCAATACCTTATTTTACTGAAGGCGCACAATTAAAAGAGAAGGTACAGGATTGGCAGGGGGCCTGTTTTATCCACAGCAATCTGGCGATGGTTTACGTGAGCAAAAAAAATGCTGAACAAGCCAGATTGTCTCTGGAAAATGCCAACGAAACAAAACGCAAAGCTGCTGACGAATTATCCACAGCCTCATGGCAATATTCGAAAGGCCATTATATGATTTTGCTTAAGGAATACGATAGCGCACTGTTTTACTTTAATGAAAGTATGGGCAAAGCTCAGAAACTTCATGTCTACTCTATGGTTTTAGAGAACCTGCAGGCCATTTCAGAAACCTATCAATCAGCAGGAGATGCATCAAAGGCATTAAAATATTATAAGATTTACACTCTGGGTAAGGACTCCATCATCGCTGCTTCCAATTTTAACAATATTGCAGAGCTACAACTTAAATACGAAACCAATAGGAAAGATGACCAAATAAAAGCCCTGATAGTTTCCACCAAAAAAAAGGATAAAAACTGGACCATCATTCTCATCATCACAGGTTTTTTCTGGATTAGCTTAATGGCGGGGACGCTGTATCATTTGCACTTACGCAACCTGGAAAAACGAAAAAAATGGATAGAAGCCTTTGAAAAAGAAAACAAAACGAAATTGCAAGAAATCTCTGATTTGCAGTCAGATGAGACTGACGAGAAGCTCCCCAAAATAAAACTTGATCCCGATTTGCAAATGACCATGTGGCTCAAACTACAGGAATTAATGCAAAATGAGAAGGTTTATCTGCAGCACGATGTTTCATTAGCCGATATGGCTCACCGGCTCAATACCAACACCTCTTATCTATCCAATGTAATCAATGAAGTGTCGCAGCAAAATTTCCGTCATTTGGTTAATCAGTACCGCGTGGAAGAAGCCTGCAAAATGTTTGACGATCCGTCGAACAAACATATAACCATTGAGGGAATTGCCCAAAACGTGGGCTTTCACTCCAAGAGCGCATTTAACTCCGCCTTCAAAAAAATTATGACCGTTACACCATCGGAATATCTGGCTTTTCGCTCCGGAGTGGAAAGCAACATGAACCAAACTGGTTAACCCAAAGATATTCAATTATATAGCCTTTGTTCTGATTTATAAATCGGGACATACAACATTTGTCCAACAGCCCTGCGGAGCATACATTTGTGTCAACAAAACACAAGTGGAATTCAGCTACCACTCAAAAAAACGGGGCGAAACCGAAAAGCCTTATGAGTAGGACAAAAAAAATCAATAAACACATTATGAGAACATTAGGAAACATTATTTGGCATTTTCCTTTTTTTGGATGGGTTTCGGCCCTTTTGACCTTTTTGCTTGGCAGTCTACTGGTTATAACTGTGGTTGGAGCTCCGCTCGGACTGGGACTCATTCAATTATCGAAATTTCTGATGGCACCATTTTCAAGTGCAATGATCGACAGCCGGGAAGTAAGTACCGATCAAAACAAACTGTGGGAATCGTTTGGACTCATTGTTCGGATTCTGTATTTCCCCATTGGACTTCTTTTGGTTATTTTCTCCTTATTCCAAATTGCAGGTCTTTTCATTTCGCTGGTTGGAATTCCGGTAGCTATGGTATTGGCCAAATCACTTTCTACTTTCCTCAACCCAGTTAATAAGAAATGTGTTTCAAAATCCATTGCCAACGAGCTCGAAAACAGAAAAGCAAAAGCGCAAGTGGATATGATTGAAAGCAAAAGAGCCGCCCATGTATCCTGATGCATGCTCGAAATATTTAAAAATTTAAATCCCCCAATTAATACATCAAACTGAAAACACTGAACGTCATCATACCCTGGACTTCTACTTTATTTCAGATCCAGCTCCTGTTTATGGAGCTGGTTTTTTTCTGCATCCTTTCTGAGAGATTAAATTAAGCATTATTTTTTTTGTGATGATTGTTGAATATCTGAGGAAGATGAAATTACAATTTTCTACATAATCATTTAATTTATTCAAGGGAGATTTTTATTTTCGAAGAAAGCCCATAGGCATCAATATTTGAAAAAAATAACAATGAGTTTCACATTTTATCATCACAATAAGGCTAAACAATCTCCTTCCCAAAAGGAGTCAAAGCCAACCCCGCCAGTTTAAAATGCTGAAAGGCAAAAGGCAGGCCTATAATGGTGATGGCCAATAAAATACCGAACAGCAAATGCGTGAGTGAGATCCAGATGCCACCAACCAAAATCCAGATAATGTTCATTAAAGTTGATAAACAACCACCGCCAGAACTGCTTTCTCTCACTTCGCTGCCAAATGGCCACAAAGCCAAAAGCCCCAGCTTCATGGTTTGAATTCCAAACGGTATCCCTATAATGGTGATAATGAGCAATAAACTGGCCACAAAATACTCCACCGCCGTAATAATTCCGCCAAAGAGCAGCCAAAGCAGATTTCCTAAAAATCTCATGGTATTTGTTTTCTCTATTCGACTGGCGATTGCCCCGCAGGTTACAAACAAAAACCAATTCCCCGATTGTCGCTTCCCAAACCGACTAACTAAACTTATCTCCCTTTCGTGGGAAATGTGTAATTTTATGGCCTAATTATGAGCATGAGAACTGAAAGAGATTTTTTAGGTGAAGCGGAAATACCAAAGGATGCCCTCTATGGAATTCATAGTTGGCGGGCTGTTCAAAACTTTCCCGACCATACCGCCTTTTCGCCCGAATGGTATAAAGCCATTGGTTTGGTAAAATTAGCCTGCTACGAAACTTATGATGCCTTTAAAGCAGAAGCCATCAGCTCTTTTGGCCCCGAAAATCTCCCCATTTCGTTTATGGACCAAAGGGTTTTGGAGGCACTGAAAAATTCGGCAGAAGAAGTGAGCCATGGAAAGTACTTCGACAGTTTTATTGTGCCTGCAGTTCAGGGGGGAGCGGGAACAAGCATCAATATGAATGTGAATGAAATTATTGCCAATGCAGCTCTGAAACATTTGGGTCAGCACCCGGGAACATATTCTGTGGTTGATCCATTGCTTCATGCCAATATCTACCAATCGACCAATGATGTGATTCCCACAGCTTTGCGCCTGGCAGTCATGCCCTTGCTTCATCAATTGGAAAACCAAATCAACAAAACCCGCCAAACCACCGAAGCGTTGGAACTCAAATTCCGGTCCATTCCCCGAACCGGCTATACCCAACTTCAGGAGGCCGTGCCATCCAATTATGGCCGCTTGTTTGCCGCCTACAGCGATGCTTTGAGCCGCGACTGGTGGCGTGTGAGCAAAGCGTGGGAACGTATTAAAGTAGTAAATCTGGGCGGAGGCGCCATTGGAACAGGAATTTCTGTCCCCCGATTTTTCATTATGGAAGTGGTTCAACACCTGAAAGACCTGTCGAAACTGCCCCTGAGCAGGGCGGAAAATCCGGGCGATGTAACTTCCAATCTGGATGCTCTGGTGGAAGTTTCGGCCATTCTGAAAGCTCATGCCGTGAATCTTGAAAAAATGTCGAACGACCTGCGCATGCTGGCATCCGATATTACCAAAACACCTGTTTATCTGCCGCAGCAACAAGTCGGAAGCAGCATGATGCCTGGGAAAGTAAACCCCGTGATTGCCGAATTTGTGATTTCCATGGCCCATAAAGTCTATGCCATCGATATGCTCATCACATCCTTGTCAGCCCGCAGCGATCTGGAACTCAATGCCTATTTGCCGATCATTGGCCATGCGCTTATCGAAAACATTAAAGGGCTCATTGCTGCCAATCAAAGCTTAGAGTCGAAACTGCTTGCAGGCATTGAAATTGATGCCAAAGCTGCCACCGCCGATTTCTATTATAGCCCGGCTCTCACCACAGCTTTAAGCCCTTTTGTGGGTTATCATAAAGCTGCCCAATTGGCCAAAACCATGAAGGAAAATCACTGCACCATATTCGAAGCCAACGAGTTGCTTCAATTAATGGATAGTGAAAAACTAAACCATCTCATGAAACCCGAAAACCTGACAAGCTTAGGATTTTCACTCAAAGATATTATCAACTAATTCATCAACCCCATGTCCAAAGGTAAGGATACCAAACCGCATATCGGAATTTTCGGAAAACGGAATTTTGGCAAAAGCTCCCTCATCAATTGTCTTACCGGACAAGATATTGCCATAGTGAGCGATACTCCCGGAACGACCACGGATCCCGTGAAACGCAGCATGGAAATTAAAGGTATAGGTCCTGTGATTCTGGTTGATACAGCCGGAATTGACGATGAAGGCACTCTTGGCAATCAGCGGGTTCGAAAAACCCTGCAGGCTCTGGCTTTGGTCGACCTTGCTATTTTGGTCATCACCAACAATTCCATCGATGCGTTTGAGATTGATTTGATGGAACGGTTTCATAAAAAGGAGCTTCCTTTCGTGATTGTTCACAACAAATCGGACGAAAATCCGCTGCTCCTGAGCTTCAAAACCGAGACAGAACTCAAAGCCAATGCAGCGGTGGTGGCCTTCAGCTGTTTTGCTCCAGAAAATTTGCAGGAATTGGTGGACGAGTTGCGAAAAGCCATCCCCCCAACTGCTTATCAGAACAACAGCCTTATTGGCGATTTGATTCAGGCGGGTGACACCGTGGTTTTGGTTACTCCCATCGACGATGAAGCTCCCGAAGGCAGGCTGATTCTTCCTCAGGTTCAGCTCATTCGCGATATATTGGACAACGATGCTGTGGCTGTGGTGCTCAAAGAGCGGGAACTCGATGCTCATTTGCGAAACATGTCGCCCGAACCCAAACTCGTCATTACCGACAGTCAGGTGTTTTTAAAAGTGGATGGCTCTGTGCCCAAACATATTCCCATGACCAGTTTCAGTATTGTGCTGGCCCGCCAAAAAGGAAATTTTGCGCACTATCTTTCGGGCACTCCCAAACTCGGGCAACTGCTCGATGGCGATAAAATCCTGCTTTTGGAATCCTGCAGTCATCAGGTGAGTTGCGACGATATCGGGCGGGTTAAAATTCCCCGTTGGATTGACCAGTTTAGCGGAAAAAAATTAGAATACACCGTTGTGAGTGGTTTAGACCAAATTCCCGGAATTATAACCGATTATGCCATAGTGATTCAGTGCGGGGGCTGTGTTATAACGCAGCAACAACTGAAAAACCGACTCAAACCAGCCATAGACGCGGGTGTGGCAGTTACCAACTACGGAATGGCCATAGCCTTTGTTCAGGGAATTTTTCCTAGGGCCATTTTGCCTTTCACTCAGCAAAAACCGGCCATCAGTCACTATTTATAACACCAAACAAAAAACAATCCAATCATGAAGAAAATTATCGTCATAACTGGTGCCGGACGGGGCATAGGAAAAGAAACAGCACTGAAGATAGCCGCTCTGGAACCAGCAAGAATCTTAGCCATTTCGCGCTCATCAGAACATTTGGAAACTCTTAAAAGCGAAATTCCTGCTTCAACAGAGCTTCATGCTTTTCCTTTCGATTTGGGTAGCGACGATTACACCAGCTTGTCCGATTATATCCAAACCCATTTTCCAAGGGTTGATGTATTGATTAACAATGCAGGACATCTGGAAGCCAAACCTTTTCTGCAACTCAGCGATGCCGATTTCGATACCTTGTTTCGGGTGAATGTGAGGAGTGTTTTCAAAATGTGTCAGATTTGTCTTCCACTCATGTCAGCGGGAAGTCATATAGTAAATATAAGCAGCATGGGAGGTGTAATGGGAAGTGTGAAGTTCGATGGGCTAAGCCTTTATGCCGCCACCAAAGGTGCAGTGAGCATTCTCACCGAGAGCCTGGCTGCCGAGTTTGCTCAACAGGGCGTTACAGTGAATGCTCTGGCTTTTGGTGCTGTGGATACCGATATGCTTCGCACAGCTTTCCCTACCTATAAAGCACCTGTCACTGCCGCCGAAATGGGTTCATTTGTAGCCGATTTTGCTCTCAAAGGACATAAATTCTTCAATGGCAAGGTATTGCCCGTAAGTAGTAGCACACCTTAGTGGAGATATAAAAATCAACTTTGCGGAAACCAGATTTCGAATAAGTCACTAAAATTGCCTGTCGCTCAAAACTATGAACACAAGGTTTTAGCGAATTCAAACAGCAATCTCACGCCAACCCCAGTTCCGCCAGTTCCGCGGTAATTGAGTTTTTTGGTGGTAAAAGCCGGTCCGGCAATGTCCAAATGGATATAAGGATAGCTGGTAAATTTCTCTAAGAATTTCCCAGCAGTGATGGCGCCGCCTTCCACTCCGCCTAAATGAACCATATCGGCAATATCAGATTTTAGCTGTTCGGCATATTCATCCCAAAAGGGAAATTCAACCACCCGTTCGGAAGTTTTTTCTCCACAGGCTTTCAACTGACTCATAAACTCATCGGCTTTGGAGCTCATTCCTACCATGCCCAGATTTCCAATGGCCCGGGCTGCAGCTCCGGTTAAAGTGGCCAAATCAATCACCAGCATGGGATCGTATTTTTTCGCATAGGCCAGGGCATCGGCCAGAATCATTCGGCCTTCGGCATCGGTATTTACTATTTCTACCGTTTGCCCGTCGAACATTGTAATTACATCGCCACTGGCAAAGGCGTTTTCGCCCGGACGGTTATCGGTGGCGGGAGCAAGGGCAATCACATGTAACGGAAGCTCAGCCTTGGCAATGGCAAAAACCGCAGCGGCCACCGCAGCAGCACCACTCATATCGCATTTCATGGTATTCATAAAATCACCGGTTTTGATGTTCAGTCCGCCGGTATCGTAAACCACACCTTTTCCCACAAAAATCAGGGGCTGCGTGTTTTTAGCATTTTTAGGTTTGTATTCGAAGATGGTGAAGGTTGGCGGGTCGATACTACCCTGATTAACAGCCAATAAACCACCCATTTTCAGGGCTTCGATCTTGTTTTTATTCAAAATATCGGCTTTAATGCCTACATCTTCGGCCATTTGCTTTATCTCGTGCGCTAAAGCTTCGGCATTTAAATAGTTCACCGGCTGATTCACCAGAGTTCGCGCGGTGAGTGTGGCTTCCATAACGATATTGAGCTCGTCAATATCCTCTTGTGAAACTTCATCATGAACAATTTGAACGACCTCCAGATAGCGAATGTTTTTAGATTTATCGGTTTTATAGGCCGTAAAACTATAATTGCTCAGTACCATTCCTTCGGCAAAAGCCAAAACCTGAATCCCTGACAATTCGGGAGCCACAACAAAAACTTCGGGGGATTTAAAATCCTGCAAAACGCCTGTCAAACGGTCGGCCATTAGGCGCAGTTGTTCGAGACTTTGATTGGAATTCGGCTTTTCCTTAAAGAACTCCACCATGACCAAATGCGACAATTTGTTGAAAACGAAGCTCTTTTGTTCTTCCGATTCCAGTTTGTCAATAATATAAGCACGTTCTTCTTCGGTGAGTGGAACTTCCGCTAAACGCTCATTTTCTTTCAAAATATAGATGATATTGGCAAGTTGAGCCGTTAGTTGATTTTTATTAATTAAGGTAAACATGATTCTTCGATTTTAAATGAAGCACAAAAGTACAAATTATAGATACCGTTTAAACTCGGCTATTTTTTCTCATGGGCAATTTAAAAATATATTTAATTTTGTGGTAAAATATAAAGAGTACAGCTATGTTAGATGAAGCAAAAATGGTAATAGAAGATGCCAAAGACAGCATGAATGCAACAATAGTGCATCTGGAGAAGGAGCTACAGAAAATCAGGACCGGAAAAGCAAATCCACAAATGTTGATTGGGGTTAAAGCTGACTTTTATGGAGCCTTGACTCCTATTGAACAAATGTCGAACATCAATACCCCCGATGCCCGCCAAATCACTGTTCAACCCTGGGACAAGAGTACTCTTGGCGCCATTGAAAAAGCCATTATGAATGCCAATCTGGGCTTCAATCCGCAAAACGATGGCACTCTGATTCGTATTGCCGTTCCACCTCTCACCGAAGAGCGAAGACTGGGCCTTGTAAAGAAAGCCAAAGCCGAAGGCGAAGATGCCAAAGTAGCCATTCGCAATATCCGCAGGTCGAGCAACGAATATGCAAAATCCCTTAAAAGTGAAGGCCTTTCGGAAGATTTAATCGAAAATATCGAAATCGATATTCAGGAAATGACCGACAAGTTCATTAAAATGGTCGATGCCATTCTGGTGGAAAAAGAAAAAGAAATTGTAACTATTTAGGCTCACAAGGCCATCAAAAATACCACTTTCAACATTCGTGAAGTGGTATTTTTTTATTTCATTTCAGATGTTTTGCTTTCAAAATTCTGACTGATTAATCATCAAATAAAATAATCAACTCAATAACTAACTCCATGAAAATCATTTGTATAGGCCGTAATTATATCAATCATGCCAAAGAGCTCAACAATCCGGTTCCTTCAAAGCCAGTTTTCTTTTTTAAACCCGAAACGGCTATCTTAAAGAAAAACGAAGACTTTTTTTATCCTGAGTTTACGGCCGACTTGCATCACGAGGTGGAATTGGTGGTGAAAATAAGCAAAGTAGGGAAGCATATTGCAGAGAAATTTGCCCATAAGCATTACGAAGAGATTGGTTTGGGAATCGACTTCACCGCCCGCGATTTGCAGGAGGAGCAAAAGAAAAAAGGGCTGCCCTGGGAGATTGCCAAAGCATTTGACCATTCGGCCCCCATTGGTCGCTTCATTCACAAAAGCGAATTGGGCGATTTGCAGCAGCTCAGTCTGGGTTTGAAAAAGAACAACGAGTGGGTGCAGCAAGGCAACTCCAGCCAAATGATTTTCACCATCGATTTTATCATTGCCTATGTTTCGCAGTTTGTGAGCCTTAAAATTGGCGATTTAATTTTCACCGGAACTCCCGAAGGTGTTGGCCCTGTTCAGATTGGCGACCAACTCACAGGCTTTCTCAACGATACCGAGATGTTCTCTTTCAAAATCAGATAGGGTTAAGCCACTGATTATTAAATGATTTCCTATTTTTTCATGGTGCGAAGGCCTTCCTCCAATGGGGTGGGCTTTTTACATTTCGGTTCTGGAAATCAATTGCTATATTTGCCGGCTCAATAAAAATATGCTCATGGGTTTTCAACAGGAAATTGAAAGAAGAAGAACTTTTGCTATTATTTCGCATCCCGATGCCGGAAAGACCACACTCACCGAGAAGCTTTTGCTTTATGGTGGCGCCATTCAGATTGCAGGGGCGGTGAAGTCGAACAAGATAAAAAAAACGGCTACCTCCGACTTCATGGAAATAGAAAAGCAAAGGGGAATTTCTGTGGCTACCAGTGTTATGGGCTTTGAATACGATGGTTTTAAAATCAATATTCTCGATACCCCCGGCCACAAAGATTTTCAGGAAGATACCTACCGAACTTTAACCGCCGCCGACAGTGTGATTGTGGTGATTGACGTGGCCAAGGGCGTGGAGCCCCAAACTGAAAAACTGGTTGAAGTTTGCCGCATGCGCAATATTCCCATCATTGTTTTCATCAATAAACTCGACCGGTTTGGTAAAGATGGCTTTGAACTTCTCGACGAAATTGAACAAAAACTGCATATTCGGGTAACTCCCCTGAGCTGGCCCATCAATATGGGAACCAATTTTAAAGGCGTTTACAGCATTTTCGAAGATAAACTCAACCTTTTTACCCCCAGCAAACAAACCATTGAAGAGTATGTGGAGATTAATGGATTGAACGATTCCAAACTCGACGAAATAGTTTCCGCCAGAGACGCCGACAAGCTTCGCGAAGAAATGGAAATGATAACGGAAGTGTATCCGAAGTTTAACAAGCAAACCTATCTCGATGGAAATATTTCCCCCGTTTTCTTTGGCAGCGCCCTAAATAATTTTGGGGTCATGGAATTGCTGAATTGCTTTATTCAGATTGCCCCCAATCCGCTGCCCTACGAAACTCAGGAAAGAGTGGTGCGACCCGAGGAGGATACATTTACGGGGTTTGTTTTTAAGATTCATGCCAATCTCGATCCCAACCATCGCGATAGAATTGCCTTTGTACGGGTTACATCGGGCATTTTTAAGCGTAATGAGTTTTATACCCATGTGCGACTCGACAAACGGGTGCGATTCAGCAGCCCAACCGCTTTCATGGCACAGAAAAAATCGGTGAT
This sequence comes from uncultured Draconibacterium sp., assembly GCA_964293475.1. Classification (GTDB taxonomy): domain Bacteria; phylum Bacteroidota; class Bacteroidia; order Bacteroidales; family UBA12170; genus UBA12170. The sequence goes on along the minus strand of CAXYYJ010000040.1, from coordinate 18,774 downwards.
TGACGAGGTTTATCCCGGCGATATTGTGGGTTTACACGATACTGGAAGCTTTAAAATCGGCGACAGTCTCACCGAAGGCGAAATGCTTCATTTTAAAGGAATTCCAAGCTTCTCGCCCGAATTGTTCAAGTACATTGAAAATGCCGATCCCATGAAATCCAAGCAATTGGCCAAAGGCATAGACCAACTTATGGACGAAGGCGTGGCCCAGCTTTTTGTGGGGAAAACTTCGGGGAGAAAAATAATTGGCACCGTGGGCGCACTTCAGTTCGAAGTGATTCAGCACCGTTTGTTGCACGAGTATGGCGCCAGTTGTCGCTACGAACACATAACACTCTTTAAAACTGCCTGGATTACAAGCAAGAAAAAAGCAGCGCTCGATGAGTTTGTCTCACGAAAAGGAAGCAGCTTAGCGGTGGATAAGGAAGGTCGTTTGGTCTTTTTAGCCGAATCGAAATACGCTCTCGATCTGGCCATGGACAAATACAAAGACATTGAATTTCATTTTACTTCGGAGTTTTAGTCTGCTCTTTCATTCATCAGGAATGGAAAAAGAAACAGGCGAAAATCAATGAAATATTGCTTTCCGCCTGAATAACAAGTTTTTATTTGTCAAACTAAATCATCCTGTTGAAATTCTAAAATCTAATTGATAAAAATTTTGTTGGTCTTTTCAACCCCTTTAAAATCTCTCATCTTCACAATATATGTGCCTGTTGAAAAGTCAGATACATGGATAATGGGCAATCCGTTGATTTTGGTAGAAAGTATGTTTTTACCAGATGCATCGTAAATTTCAACATAATCTACTCTTCCTTGAATTAACAGCCTGCTGCCTCTTACTTCTGCTTTTAACTCTGATATAGGTTCATCTTGAACATGAATGGTTGGGTCGGATATTTTAAGAACCCAATTATAAGTATGCATGCCATTGCATCCAATAATGGTGTTTCCATCGGCAGAAACCCCGAACACATTGCCAAGTTTATCGTAGCCAGTTTCTTCAACAATACTGATTCCGTATTGATTTTCTATTTCTGTATCCATAGAAACCCAGAGTCCATTTTTTAAAACCATAGCATCTCTTAATGGAAAATTCAGGGGAATGGCGCCAAATAAATTGCCATTATTATCGGATACGAAAGAAGCAGTTTCCACATCATTTAAAAATAATTCTGTGATATCGTTATCAATATCGTAACGGAAAGGGCACCAATATTCGTTGGAGAAGTCTTGCTCAACCCAATAAATATCGCCTGTTATCCATTTTCCGTTGGGGCTCAATACTGGGAAATCATAAAAATTGTACTCATTTCCACCAGTTAATGCGTTATAATATTCATCGCCAAACATAAAATACTCGCCATTAATCATAATAAAGGCAGTTCTATTGGGTAATATTGTATAGTTCAAACAGCCCAAAAGGGTATTTCCATCAGGAGAAATGCTAACCATTTCATTGAAATAGGCATTTTCGCCAAATCTGTCAACATCACTGTGATTCACATCCATGAGTTCTCCGTTTACCCAATGGCAGGCATAGCTTACAGAATAATCTGATGCAAAAACCCGACCCACCATTTGGCTTCCATCGGGTGTGACAGCATTAACTTGTCCTATCCCGTTGGCAATGGGCGCTGGCAATTCATTCCAGATACCATTGAGCCAATAACCAGCGTTGTTTTGATAACTCCCAACAACCACATTCCCATCATCAGATACGTCATAAGCCCCACTAATTTCGCTAAACCCAACCAGCATCGTTCTTTCAAAAGTTTCAAGATTCCAAATAGAAGCGCTAATATGTATCCCCGCATCGGAAACATAGCCCGCAGCCCACATTCCATTGTCCGAAACAGCTATCATAACTGCACCATCCAAAGCTACAACAGACGACAGATTGGCTTCCTGAGAATACGATACCGGAACTTTTAACAAAAACAATCCGGTAAAAAAAGCCATTAGTAATAAATTTTTCATGTTTGCATTTTTAAATTATTAATGGTTGCAATATTAGATAACTCATGGAAATTGAGAATAAAAAGGCATATCACATTTACATTGCAATGGGTGAAATTTGCTGCAACATTTCTGCTACAATGAGCCTTTATAGGTGATTTTCAATAGATTTAAAGCTGTTTTTTCACAGATAGCCTTAAATCTTGCTATTTTTGCAACATGATTTTAAGACCCTTAAAATATTTTTTGTTTGGTTTATTAATTCAATTCTTGGCACTAAATGAATTGTATTGTCAGCAACCTATTCAGGCTAATTACAAGATTGATTCTTTAATTCAGCTTTCCAAATCCGCTTCTAATGACAGCGTAAGGATTCTTTCACTCATTGAAATTTCAAGTTTATACAGCAACATCGATATTAAAAAGTCAATTCTATATGCCGAGGAGGCATTGAGCGATGCCAGATTGACCAACAACAAGGAACTCATTCAAAAAGCAGTTTTTAATGCCGGGAATTCATGCTTCTATCATGGAATGTATGACAGAGCATCCGCCTATTTTTATGAATATCTGGAAGTTCAGAAACGAAATGAAAATGAACAGGGAATTGCCTGGGCATTTGCCAATATTGGTGCGATTCGGTTGAAAATGGAGGATCTCAATTATGCCAAATTGAATTTTCTGGAGGCATTAAAATTACTCGAACCATTGAAGAATAGTATGGATGTTAAGTCCAGATTACCAAATATTTATAATAATTTGGGCATCGTTTATCAGAACCAAAAAGTGTACGATTCTTCGTTGTGGTATTATAAAAAAGCGCTAAACCACTTTGAATTTGTCGATAATTCGGAAACTTTTCAGTCGGCCATTTATAACAATATCGGCAAATTGTATCAGGATGTCGAAAAACCCGACAGTGCCTATTATGCATTGAAAAAAGCGATGGATATCCGAATCCTGAGCAACGATTTGGCGGGCCAGGCCATGTCGCACGGCAATCTGGGCGATTTTTTCAACAACGAGGGGTTGCGGGAAAGAGCAAAAGAGCATTATTATTCCGGATTGAAAATTGCACTTCAAATTGGTTCCACCGACATGGATCTTCGGTTTTCCGAAAAACTATATATCTATTTCCGAGAAACAAATGATGCGGATTCAGCACTTAAGTATTTCGAGAAATTTGTTGCTGCCAAGGATGAAATTAATAAATCGGAAACTTTCAAAGAGCTCACTAAGCTGGAGCTTACTTATCAGTTTACAGAAAAAGAAAAGCTTGAAAAGCTTAAGCAAAAGAAAATTCAGGATGCGTATTTGTTTGCTTCCATTATTCTGGTCTTGTTATTATTGATTTCAATACTTCTTTATTATCTGAAAAACAACAGGTTAAAGAGAGTTTCGCTGGAGAATAATAATTTTAAACTTCAGGCTCAAAATGCCAATCTTCAAAAAGATAATTTGGAGAAAGAGCTGGAAATCAGAAATAAAGAATTGACCACCCACGTAATGGGGATGATTCGGAAAAACGAAACCGTGAGAGAATTGGCCGAAATTCTGTCGAACAACCTACCCATGGAAAATGATGAAGTTTATCAGAAAATCATTAGAGATTTAAATCTTCTTCAGGACGATCATGTTTGGGACGAGTTCGAAATCAGATATCAGCAGGTTCACAATCAGTTCTACGACAAACTTCAAAACTTATTTCCCGGCCTCACCACCAACGAAAGAAGGCTATGCGCTTTCCTGCGGTTAAACATGACCACCAAAGACATTGCTTCGGTTACAGGTCAAAGCCTTCGAAGTATAGAAGTGGCACGCACCCGTCTTCGAAAAAAACTCCTCATTACCAACTCCGAAATCAGCCTAATTGAGTTTCTGAACTCCCTTTAGGGTTTTCCAATTAATCTGTAGCAATAAAGTTGTAGTAATCCATTTTTGGCGTAGTACAACTGTGCCATACGATTTCGTGGCTCCTATAAATCTATAATTTATCCTTGAACAAAAATTTAGATGGGGCTTTTCTATGAGTAAAAACAAACTTTCGCCTTTGGAGCGGTTAAAGCAAACCAAAACAGATGAAATCAGAGCTTTAAAAAAATTGCTCCTGGAAATCGAAAAAGAACAGGAGATAATTAATAAAGATAAATCAGTAAAAAATCCAAATCAATCGTCTATTTGATTTGGAATACTTCCCGCTTAGTTCAGAAAAAAGGTGCTTCACTCGATGTTGTCGACTTTTTCCAGGCAGGATAAATTCTGTTGAAGCAATAAAAGTCATTCAAAACATAAAAAATCAATTATTTGCAATTTATTGACCAACTATGAGGGGCATCTTCGTTGATAACTTCGTTAATCTTGAATTCAAGGCTTACAAATAAACTTTAAATTTGCTAAAAAGAATAATGTATATGTTGGAATTGAATGAACCTCTCTTCGAAAATATCAGCCCTGGAATCACTCATCAGATAATCAATGGCGATAGTCTATCAGTACTTAAAGGTATGGAAGAAGGGAAATTTGATTTGATTATCACTTCACCGCCTTATAACATTGGAAAATCTTACGAAACAAAAACCAGTATTGAAAAGTATCTGGAAACCCAGGAAGAAATAATTAATGAATTGGTTAGAACATTATCAAATCAGGGGAGCCTTTGCTGGCAAGTTGGTAATTATGTGGATAAAGGTGAAGTTTTCCCTTTGGACATCTTTTATTATCAGATTTTTAAAAAACATAATCTGAAGCTTCGCAATCGAATTATTTGGCATTTTGGACATGGATTACACGCATCTAACAGATTTAGTGGAAGGTACGAAACCATGCTATGGTTTACAAAATCCAATAACTATATCTTTAACCTCGACGATGTTAGAGTACCAGCAAAATATCCAGGAAAAAGACATTTTAAAGGAGATAAGAAAGGTCAGCTTTCTGGCAATCCGATGGGAAAAAATCCTAGTGATATTTGGGAAATTGTTGTCAAAGATTGGCAAACTGCCTTGTGGGATATTCCAAATGTAAAATCGAACCATCCGGAAAAAACAGAACATCCTTGTCAATTCCCCATAGAACTGGTCGAGCGGTGCTTACTTGCCCTAACCAATGAAGAAAGCTGGGTTTTAGATCCCTTTTCAGGTGTTGGGTCTACGGTGATTGCGGCGCTTAAAAACAATAGAAACGCTATAGGAATCGATAAGGAGCCTGAATATTGTAATATTGCACATCAAAGAATTAAAAAACTGAATGAGGGAAGTTTAAAATTCAGGCCTATTAATAAACCCATTCATACACCATCGGGGAACGATAAAATATCTCAGGTTCCAAAAGAATGGCTGCAACTTGATTTTGACAATTTGAATGGAAATTATAATCATCTTAATGTTCAAAAATGAGAATTGCTCAGAAATATTCACATCTCAATGGCGAAGAGTATCTAATCGTTCATCACCAGCTTCTTTACAAAGAGATTATTGACATCATCGAAAATATTGATGCTTCATTGTTCATGACCAAAGTAAGCAAAGAAAAAACCATGACTGGGAAAATACTTTATAGCCCCATAGAATTAAACAAAGAGTTTAATCTGAGATTTAATGCTTTTGGTTGGTTAGAAAGGCGCTATCAATATTATATCACTACCGATCCAAAAATCCTGCCAGAACTCATCATGCACCCCTATGAAAATCAAAAGGAATTTCTGATTTCGAAAGGAATAGATAAGCCTATTTCGTCCTATAAACAAACCGACTTTGTTAAAGACCAAATTGCGGTGGAAATTCAATTTGGAAAATATGCTTTTGTAGCTTTCGACTTGTTTGTCAAGCATTTATTATTCTACTCTGGCGGTATTATAAATCTGGGAATAGAAGTATTACCTACAAAAAAAATGCAATCGCAGATGAGTAGTGGAATTGCATATTTCGAAGGTGAGGTATATAATATCCTCAGACATGGAAGAAATAACCCTCCAGTTCCTCTTTTAATCCTGGGAATAGAATAGATTTCATCCGAAACTCAATAACTCCTATCAATACAATGACAGAGTATACATATTTTAAAGTCAAGGGGTCACTCAAAGTGACCCCGCGACTTTTAACCCCAATTCCTAAATCCCCGTTTCCTCGGTTTGGGCCGAGCCATTATCCATGAGATAAGCCTTAATAAAATCGTTCAGATCACCATCCATCACCGCTTGCACATTGCTGGTTTCGTGGCCGGTTCGTAAATCTTTCACCAATTTATAGGGATGCATCACATAATTTCTGATTTGTGAGCCCCACTCAATCTTCTTTTTATTGCTCTCAATGGCGTCTATGGCTTCCTGTTTTTTCCGGAGTTCAATCTCGTAGAGCTGCGACTTGAGCATCTGCATGGCCTTTTCGCGGTTTTGTCCCTGAGAACGGGTCTCCTGACATTCAACCACAATTCCCGATGGCTCGTGCTTCAACCGAACTGCTGTTTCTACCTTGTTCACATTCTGCCCCCCGGGTCCGCTGGAGCGGAAAGTATCAAAGGTAATGTCGGCGGGACTGATTTCTATTTCAATATCGTCATCGATTACCGGATAGGCATAAACCGATGCAAAGGAAGTGTGCCGCTTATTGGCCGAATCGAAGGGAGAAAGCCTCACCAACCGGTGAACGCCATTTTCGCCCTTGAGATAACCATAGGCAAATTCGCCTTCAAACTCAATGCTAACAGATTTTAAACCTGCCACATCTCCCTGCTGATAATCAATTATTTTAGTCTTGTATTTATTCTCTTCACCCCACCGCAAATACATGCGCATGAGCATTTCGGCCCAATCCTGACTCTCTGTTCCACCTGCTCCCGGATTTATTTTCAATATAGCGCCCATATGGTCTTCTTCGGCGCTTAGCATATTCATAAACTCCAGATTTTCAATGAGAACAATGCATTTTTTATATTCTGTATCCAGCTCTTCCTGGGTGGATTCGCCCAACTGAAAAAACTCGAGAAGTATCTCTAATTCTTCGTATAACTCCTGAACAGCATCAAAATCGTCGACCCACTTCTTTACGCCCTGCAGTTCCTTCATGAGCCTTTCGGCTTCTTTGGCATCGTCCCAAAAACCGGGCTGCTGTGTTTTTTCATCCTTTTCTATAACATCTATTCGCTTGCGATCGACGTCAAAGATACCTCCTCAAGGCATCTATTCTGAGCTTCAATGCCTTTATGTCTTCTAAAATTACCATATTGTATTATAAGAATTTGTTTATCATTTCGAGTTCGTAGCCCTTGCCCATAAGATAGCGCGAAAGTTTCATTTTCCTTTCGAAATCCGATTCGGCAACCACCGAATGGCGTTTTATTTCAATCAGATGCTTTAAATTTTCCACATAGATTTCCATATCCAACTGTTTCAAAGCCATTTTAATGGAATGGTCGGTAATATCACGCATTTTAAGCTCTGTTATTATTTTATTGATTCCCCAGCGCTTAATCTTGATTTTTCCATTGACAAAAGCATGAGTGTACCGGTCTTCATCAATAAAATTCTGAACTATAAGCTCCGAAATTATGGAGTCCCAATGTGTTGTATCCACATGCCATTCCCGCAATTTGTTTTCCACATCCCACTGACAGCGTTCCTGATAGGCGCAATAATGCGATGCTTTTTCAAAAGCTGTTAAAAAATCGGGGGAAAATGGATTGTTGAGTTCCATGCGCATTCGTTTTTTGCAAAAGTAACCCAAAAACCCCAATGAGAAATGAGAAATGTTAATTTGACGGTTTTAGGCCGTTTCACCACTCAAAAAGCTAACTTTGCAACCTGATAAAAAATAGTTGTTTTATGCGAAAACAAGTCGATGTTTTAGTCATTGGAAGTGGTATTGCCGGTCTATCCTACGCCATAAAAGTGGCTGACCATGCTCAGGTCCTCATAGTTACCAAAACTGAGTCGGACGAGACAGCCACCAAGTATGCCCAGGGTGGCATTGCAGCAGTAATGTACACTCCCGACACCTACGAGAAACATATTGCCGATACCATGAACGCCGGCCAATATCTCAACGATCCTGAAATTGTGCGGCTCACCATTACCGAATCGACCGAGCGTATTCACGAACTTGTGGACTGGGGAACTCAATTCGACCTCAATTCCAAAGGCGAATATAGTTTGGGGCGCGAAGGCGGACACAGCGAACATCGTGTTTTGCATCATAAAGACAGCACCGGTTCGGAAATTGAGCGGGCATTGCTGGAAAAAGCAAGAACACACCCCAACATCGAATTCTGGGAAAATCAATTTACCATCGACATCATCACTCAACACCATCTGGGCAAAGAAGTAAAAAGGCATATGACTGATATTGAATGTTATGGAGCCTATATCTTCAATCCAAAAACAGAAGAAATATACACCGTACTCTCCAAAATTACCATGTTGGCCACCGGCGGAATAGGAAATCTGTACAGCAGCACCACCAACCCGGCCATTGCTACCGGCGATGGTGTTGCCATGCTTTATCGGGCCAAAGGGTTGGTGAGCGATATGGAGTTTGTTCAGTTTCACCCCACTTCGCTCTACAATCCGGGCGAGACACCTTCGTTTTTAATCACCGAAGCGCTGCGGGGATTTGGAGGCATTCTTCGAAACAAATCAGGTGAAGCCTTTATGCAACGCTACGACGAGCGCTGTTCCTTAGCTCCCCGCGATATTGTTGCGCGCGCCATCGATAACGAGCTTAAAATCAGTGGTGACGATTGTGTTTATCTCGATTGTACACATCTGAAAAAAAAGGATTTGATGGATCATTTTCCCAAAGTTTATGCCCGCTGTCTCGATTTAGGCATCGATATTTCGCGCGATCAGATTCCGGTGGTTCCATCGGCGCATTATAGCTGTGGCGGCATTAAAGTGGATAAGGACGCCTGTTCTTCCATTAAACATCTTTATGCATCGGGCGAATGCGCTGCAACGGGTTTGCATGGAGCCAACCGACTGGCCAGCAACTCCTTACTCGAATCGCTGGTTTTTAGCCACCGCGCTGCTCAGCATACCATAGAAAAAATTAACCAAATTGATTTTTGCAAGGGCATTCCCGACTGGAACGACGAAGGCATGATTCATAACGAAGAAATGGTTCTCATTACCCAAAGTACCAAAGAGTTGCAAAGTATTATGAGCAACTATGTGGGCATTGTGCGAAGCGATTTGCGCTTAAAAAGAGCTCTGGACCGTTTGGGAATCATTTACAAGGAAACAGAATCTTTATACAATAAGTCAAAAGTCTCTGTTCAGATTTGTGAGCTGCGAAATCTCATCAATATTGGCTATCTGGTGATAAAAATGGCTCAAAACCGCAAGGAGAGTATTGGGTTACACTACACCATCGACTATCCGCCCAAAGCAAATTAGCGGATAGACTCCTTTTTTTTATTCAAAAGCACTGTAAAGGCAAAATAGAATCCCAGCGAATAGTTGGAATAGGTGGTTTGGTTAGATATGGGGCCTTGAAGTGCTGTTCTTGTATCGGGGCTATAACTCACCGGATTTGAAAAATCGATAAACTCGCGCTGCGATTTCTTTACACCATAGGAGTGTTGCAAGCCCGCCACAAAATTAATCCGCTGAAATTCAAATTTTACCCCACCAGTTAAGTGAATCAGGTTGTTGTTGAGATTGTCGAAGCTATTGGTTTCCCAATATTTCTCGTTGTGCGAAATGCGGTAGGGATTGAAATCGGATCGAACCCCCGCCAAAAACCCCACTGTTGTGGTGAGCATTTTTTTATAACCCATGGCAAAGTTAAAAATGGCTCTGTTTTGAAACACATAAGATGAAAAAGCTGTTCCCTTTTCGGAGTTGCCGATGGTTTTAGTGGCATCAACCAAAACATAATCAGCCATTTCCTTAAAATATTCCACTGTGAAAAAATATTGACTTCGAGAGTTTTTGTGATGATATTTCACCCCCAAAGCCACCGAAAATGGATCGTTTAACTGAAAACGGGCATCCGTAATAAATTCGTTGAGGTAGTAATCGGGGATGCGGTTACCCTGGTAGAAAATATTGGTCTGGCTCACGGTTTTATTGATGTCGGCCCTGCCGATGACTCTCACCGAAGGGAAGGTAAAATTGATGCCCGCCTGAAAATTCTTCGTCTTGTACATGGCTCCGGCTTTGGCAATAAAGCGCCAGTTATAGCCATTGATTCTTTCTTCGAGATCCCACGAAGATGAAAACAGGGGAATGCTGTCGTCTAAGCTCACCCGCACCGGAATGGCTGTGGCACTGGCTTCGCGGGTATAGTTAAAGGTTATCACGCTCACATTGAGTGCAACACCCACCGACCAGTTTTTGCCAAAAGCCTTGGCAACTCCCATGCTTCCCCAATAATCGTTGAAGGCACTTTTGAGATTGAATAAGCCGGTGTATTGTTCCAGTGTGTTGTGATAAATCAGGTCGCTGTTATTGTTTACAACGCGGTTATAAATGGATGTTTCTGCGTGGTTTCTATTGAATATGGCAAACTGATAGGTTAGATTTTCTACCTTTTTCGATGGGTACACATAAGCCGCAAAGCGCGGATAAACCTTAAAAAACCAGTTCTCCATTTTGGTATTTTGCCCCAGCGGATTTGTGTAAACCTTATGTTCGATATTGAATAAACTGGCATTGATTTGAAATCGGGAATCCTTGATGTCCGAAATGCCCGCGGGATTATAATAAATAGCTGTTACTTCGGCGTTTCCACCCACCACAGCGCCCGCTAGCAACGATGCTTCGGTGTTAAAGCTGGTGGTCCAGTAGTTGGAAGGTTGTGCCAATAATCCAGAGATAACGGTCACACAAAAACTCAGGATCAGTGCAACTTTCCTTAACATGCGACGGAGATTTTTGCCAGGTTATTCAATGATTTCGATGCTATAGGAAGCCGAAAAGCTATCGTTGCCGCAAAGCTTGATAATGCCTTCCTTTTCCATAAAATGCTGATTGGTGTCAGCAGCATCGGCATAACCCAGCCAGGGTTCGATGCAGATAAAAGGCGCTTTGGGTTTTGCCCACAGTCCCAGCGATTTAAAGTCGGGAAAACGTACTCTGATTTTCTCGCCCGATTTGTCGCAAAGGCTCACTCTGCGGCTTTTGAGCGATTTAAAAATGAGCGCATCCTGGTCGAACATATCTTCGCGAAGGGGTAAAATCTTGCTGTTTTTCAATACATAATCGCCTTCGGCTGCTATTTGTCCCGATTTGTTCAGGTTCCAGGTTTTTAAGTTTTCTTCCTTTTCGAACCGCAGGAAATAGTCGGAATAGCTTTGCGAGGGATGAACAGGACAATTGAAAGCCGGATGGCCGCCCAGCGAAAAATACATCGACCTTTCGTCGGGATTGGTGACTAAATGGTTCACAGTTAACTGATTGCCAATGAGTTCGAAGCTGATAGAAAAAGAAAAGTAAAACGGATAAAGAAGCCAGGTACTTTCGTCCGACTGGAGCTCAAGGGTGATTTTATGGGGTTTTTCCTCCACCAGGGTTATTCTGTTATTTCGACGCACAAACCCATGACGAGGCATATGATAGGGTTGCTGATTTACGTAGTAGGTGTCGTTTTTCAGTCCGCCAACAATGGGAAACAGCACAGGCGCCTGACTTCCCCAAATTTCGGGGTTTCCCTGCCACATATATTCAATACCGGTTTTTTTGCTTTTGATACTACAGATTTCAGCACCAACACTCGTAATACCAATTTCTAAAAGCTCGTTTTCTAATTTATACTGTTGCATATCATCCCGAATTTGTCCCCCCTAAAATAGAGATTATTTTTGGATGATAAGCGGAATGCGGTCTATTTTAGAATCATTCTCAATTTCGATGATATAAAGGCCAGCAATTATGCCATTAAAATTAATTTCATGAATAAAGCTCCCTTGATAATGTTCAAATTGGCAAATCTGACCCCGTGTAATAAAGATATCACAATTGAAAGGGTGGCGATTTAATATTTAGAAATGATGATAAAATTCCAATTACCTTTTTCGATGTCAGAATCTCCAATGGCAAATAGCAATAAGCCAAGTAAATAATCCCTAGAAAAACCCAACCGTCTATTCCAAATACTAAATCTGCTCCGCCACCAGGCACTACCACATTACTTCCTGCTCCAAGGTTAGTATCACCAGGCACTGGCTGCCCGAAGATCACCGTTGGTAAAAAATATAGACAGAATAATATTGCGTGCCAGAATTGAGCTCTTTTTTCCATAGATAAACAGAAATTTATATTAATTCGACTTGAAAACCTTGAATGCCTGAGTGCCTTTGTCATTCTCAACCCTTAAAATATACCAGGCTGAAGGCAAAGGAAGATTAATTGTTGTTGTTTGTTCATCGACTGATTCTTCCCATATCTTTTGCCCGATAAGGTTATAAATCTGAAGATTATAATCCGAAATGGAGTTATTTGCTGCAAACAGATAAAGGTGATTATCTGACCAATAAGCAAAAAAGGCTTCATCATTCACAAATTCGGGTACCACGTTTATCAGATCAGCAAAAATGTCGAAGCGGTTTTCTTCATCGCCGTTTTGGTGCGTAAACTCATGTTGGCTGCTGTGGTTTATGGAGGTCATTTGATTGAGCTTTTTGTCGAGCAGGGTAAAGCTGTATTCATCGCCAAAACTTTCAACCCCCAGAAATTGCATAATGAAATTCCCTTCCATACCAGGCCTTATACCCAAATGAATCACCTCGCCTTCTTCGGGAGGGGGAAACGACTGAATAGATACTTCAACTGAACTTTCGGGATTGGTGTAGCTAAAGATGTGGGGAAGATTGGCAGCGCCAAAAAGCTTGTGCACGTCGTAATAATTGTCGAATTCATGGGTAGCACCCTCTCTGAAACCCACAAATGTCTCGTCGGTCATGCCCTGAGCCGAGGAAAGGGTAATTTTCAGGAGCCGGTTCATCTCCTTGGGCTCTTCCTGCTTGTCGAAACCCGATAAACCTGAGTGAGTGCGGGCGCTATTGGTAAAAGTGAGTGATTGATTGTCAACTGTTGCTCTAACCATAAATCCCTGTCCGGGTTGCACGTATCGTGCCTGGGTATTTCCGCCAGAACCTTTGCTCCAGCTGATATAGGAGGATGATGTGGATCCTAGATGAGGCCACACACTCACCGCGGCTACCAAATCTTCACCAAAATCGAGAGCGTTGATATCGATGACCGAGGGGTAGGGGTTGCCCACCAAATTCCAGCCGCGATTTGCTTCAATAGTAGATTCAGTGCGGGTGAGCTCATCAACGGTTATATCGCCATTGTTTAAATACCCTTCGTAAGTGGCGGTATTCGAGCCTGTTTTCTTTAAAGAATAGCCTGTTCCGGCATTCAATGCTGTAGCTCCATAGTCTATACTTTGCCATTGTCCGGCTTGTTCATCCCAATAATCTAAGTATTGACCCACAAACATCTCAGCCCAGGCATTGGAAATAGGAGGCGATATAAGATACCATTTATTTAAAGAAGCAAAATAGCTTTGCACCGTAGCTGGAACATTGTCGGTGGAGTGTATTAGCGACGAAGGACCCGAAGCACTCGCCTGCAAAACCAATCCCGCCGTTCCCGCATTGTTGGTCAAAGTGCCATTTACCATAAGCGTTTTGGCTGGTGCAATGGTGAGCGAAGCCCCCGAATTGATTTGTAAATTGTTGCAGGCAGAAGCCCCATTTATTACTGGTTTATTGGTGGTGCTGGGGATGGTAACATTGTCCGAAGCATCGGGAACATAATTGCTGCCCGAGAAGTTGCCAGGTTTAAAAGCATTCCAGTTGGTGCTGGTGGTTCCTGTCCATGTGAGACTTTGGCGGTGCTTTTTCGGAGTCATTTGTGATGATTCTCCGGCCACCAACACCCATTCCTCCTGATTCCAGGTTGAATTGGGGCTCAAAACATCACGTTTTCGCACGGCATGGGCATTTACATATTGCCAGCTTCTGCCATTGCCTGATAGACCCAACTCTCCATACAAATCGATCCGTGTACCCGAGCCTGAGGGACCACCTTTAAAGAGAATCACGGCATCGTAACCATCAAGTTCCCAGCTATTGTTTTTTTGGTCGGAGGTGAAGCCATATTTAAAATTAAACACATCGAAATAGAAGCCGAAAATTAGCCATCCATTGGTCGTAGCCACCCAGCTGCTATTGGCAGGTATTTCGCCACTTAGAGCCACATTGTTAATATTCCCCGGACTGGTTTCGATGGAAAGATAGTAGGCTCCGGTAGCTAAGTTGATGGTGCTTGCGGTTGGATTGTAAAGTTCGATGAAGCCGTAGTATTGATTGTCGCCTTCGGCTACTTCTGAAATCAGAATGTCGTTGACGGTGGTGTTTTTGGGGAGAAAATGGTTGTTGGCAATGGAATTTTGGCTTTGAAGTTGAAAAATCTGTCCCCCCAGAAAAATACAAATAGCCAAAAATTTCGATGATAAGGTGGTTCTTATCAAAACCCTTAAATTTCTCATTTTGATTTCCTAATAATTGTTCGGAATCAAAATTACGGCATATAAAAAGGGATTTCAACTGTGGGGAGATTGGATTTCAATTATTTTATAAAGAGTTTGAATTAAAAAGATTGGTGATTTGGATGGTTAATGAAATTATTTTTCAATTTCCCAATTCCCCTCCCCTGTAAAACCCCTTTACATCCACTGTAAATATTCTTTACAATTATACTTATTTCCGATGATTAAGGCTTTTGTTATCTTATTGATTTTCTTTAGTTTATAATCTTTGGCACAGGGCTTGAATTGCTATAGAAAAATCTTTTTAGCGGAATGAATTCAAAATCATCATACCACAGAATTTCAATTTTCAATATGCAACGCAGCCGGATGCCGGAAATGATGCTTTTGGCATTGTTTCTGGCTCTGTCTGTTAACTCAAAAGCCCAGGAAAAATGGTCGCTGAGCCGTTGTATAGGTCATGCCCTGGAAAACAATATCGACCTGACCATTGGGTACAACGACTTGGAAAATAGCAAAATAAATCTGAGAGAAAGCAAAATCGCTATCTATCCTGATTTGAATTTGGGAAGCAATGTGGACTATAATCTGGGCCGGGCCATCGATGGCGATAACACGGTTACTTTCGATCCCACCCTAACCAATTATTATTGGGTGAGTTCCAATTTCACTATTTTTCAGGGGATGGTTAAGCAAAACTCTATCAAATACCAAAACTATCTGCTTCAGGCCAAAAGCGAAGAAATTGAAATCAAAAAAAATCAGCTGATTACCCAAATTCTAAGCAGCTATTATACGGTGCTTTACAGCAAAGGCTTGACCGATGTGGCTGCCAGTCAGCTGGAATTGTCAACCCGGCAATACGAGCGCATGGTTCGGATGGTGGAAGTTGGAAAGGAATCGCCGGTGACTGCCGAAGACTTGAAAAGCCAAATGGCCGAAGACCAACTAAGCCTTACGAAAGCCCAAAACCACCTGAACAAAACCCTTCTCGAACTCAAACAACTTCTCCGGCTCAATGCTACTGCGACATTCGAAATTGAACCCTTTGACAGCACCGCCATCAACCATCGGTCGGCTTACAAAACCGCTGAATTGTTTGCCAAAGCTTCGGAAGTCTTACCACAATTGAAGCAGCAGGCGCTTTTGCTCAAATCGGGCGAAAAAGATTTGAGTGTGGCCCGTGGACAGGCTTATCCAAGTTTGGATCTCACAGCAGGATATTCCACCGCTTTTTATAGCAATTCGGAGCTCAACTATGTGAAACAGCTGGAAAACAATCAGAATCAGTGGGTTGGACTCAGTTTAAGAATTCCGGTGTTCAACCGGGGGGAAGTTTCGGGGAATATCAAACGCAAAAAACTAGCCTTGAACACGCAACAACTGCAATACGAAAAGCAAAAGGAAGCCCTCTACAGCGAAATATGGACTGCGGTTGACGAGTTGGAATCGGCAGAAAAAGAATATCAAAGTTCGCAACAGCTGTTTCAATTCAGCGAGCTGAACCTGAAGAATGTGACCAAAAAATTAGAAAAAGGTCTGGCCAATTCCACCGAGTTTCAATCGGCCAAGCAGCGCATGATATCGGCCCAGGCCAATCTGCTAAAAGCCCACATGATTTACCTGATGCGAAGCCATTTGTTAGAGTTTTATGCCACCGGAACCTGGAATCATTTAGAATAAATAATATTTAAAATAACTGAATATCAATTAAATGACTTTAATAAAATCATCAAAGAAATAAAGCCCTATGGACGTAAAAATAGAAAAGAAAAAAGGATTGAAAAAGAAGCATATTTTTTGGGCAATTGGGGGAATTCTCTTTCTCACCTTGCTCTATTATGCCATTTTTGCGGGTAGCCAAAGCACCTATCGGGCCGAGAAAAACAAGGTCACTATTTCCACGGTTGAAAAAGGTATTTTTCACGATTATATTACCATCAACGGAAGCGTTCAGCCCATTTCCACCGTTTATCTCGATGCCCGCGAAGGCGGAAGAGTGGAAGAAAAAGTGGCCGAAGAGGGTCAGATGGTAAAAACCGGCGATATACTCCTCCGGCTCAGCAATACCGATTTGAGTTTGAGCATTCTGAACAGCGAGGCTCAATTGGCCGAGAAAAGCAATTTTCTCCGCAATACCATGGTTACCATGGAACAGGAAAAACTGCAGATTAAACGGGAATTGCTGAATCTGGAATTCGACATCAAACGGAAAAAACGAGCCTGGGATCAAAACAAAGAGCTGTTTGCCGAAGGACTCATTTCGAAGGAAGAATTTCTGAAAGCTCAGGAGGATTATGAATTTGCCCAACGCAGCTACGAGCTTTATGTGGAACGTCAGAAAAACGACTCCATTTACCGCAACATACAAATCAGTCAAATGGAAGACAATTTGCACAATATGGAGCTCAATCTGAAATTAGTGCGCGAAAACGAAGAATATCTTAATGTGAAATCGCCGGTCGACGGGCAGCTCACCATTCTCGATGTGGAGTTGGGTCAGTCGGTGCCCAAAGGCGGCAGAATTGGTCAGGTTCATGTGCTCACATCCTATAAAGTGGTGGCCGAAATCGACGAGCACTATATAGACAAAGTGAAAACCGGACTCAACGCCATTCTGGAACGTCAGGGACAGGAATTTGAGCTCACAGTCCGAAAAATATTCCCCGATGTGAAGAACGGCCGCTTTACCATTGAGCTGGTTTTCAGCAATCAAATGCCCGAAAACATGCGTACCGGACAAACCTATTACTCCAGATTGCAGTTGGGAAATCCCAAAGAATCGTTGCTATTACCCAAGGGCAGTTTCTTTCAGAAAACCGGCGGACAGTGGATTTATGTGGTTTCGACAGATGGACAATCGGCAGAAAGAAGAAGCATAAAAATTGGCAATCAGAACCCCCAATTCTACGAAGTTCTGGAAGGTTTAAATCCTGGAGAACAGGTAATTACATCGTCGTACGAGAATTTTGGCGAGAGTGAGAGAATAGTATTCAAATAAAAACAGAAAATCCTATGAACCTGGCACATTATATAAAATCCATCATTAAAAATATGCGCAAATCGGGCAAATCAACTTTGTTCAACATCATTGGCATGTCGGTTTCGTTTGCTGCCTTTTTGCTCTTGTCTATCTATATCTACAACGAATTTACTTACGATTATAGCAACGAAAAAATCAATAGAATTTACCGGTTGAATATGGTTGCCGAAAATCAGGGGGAAAAGATAGTTTCGTCATATATGCCAAACCCCATGGCCGATTTAATTCTGGAAAACGTTCCTGAATTGCAAAATCTCTGTTCCTTTTCGTGGTCCCAAGGCACCTTTAACAAGGAAGGTGATGAAATCAACACTTACAACGTGAATACCCGTGCTGTTGATTCCACATTTACCGAAATTTTTACGCTAAAAATGAAATATGGCCCTGAGCATCCGCTTAAAGGTCAGGGTAAAATTATTTTATCGGAATCAGCAGCGAAAAAAATCTATGGTGACGAAAACCCAGTAGGCAAAACAATTTTCGCAAATTTTACCAAGCCCTACGAAATATCGGGCGTTTACTACGATCAACCAGAAAACACCACTTTTCGTCATGAAGCCTTTTGCTCCTACCCTACTGATTTCTGGGTGAACGAGTGGACGGAGTACAGTTTTAACCATTATTATCTGGTAGCTCCCGGAGCCGATTTCGAACAGATTAACGAAAAAATAAAGCAGATTACCAGCATTACTGAACACATGGCGGAAAATAATGACTATAAAGTCAATTTCTCTTTCACCCCCATGACCGATATTCATTTCGATAAAGAAAATGGAACCGGAAACATCAGCTTTGTTTATACCTTGGTTGCCGTGGCTCTGTTGTTAGTTTTTATGGCTTTTGTCAATTTTATCAATTTCGCCATTGCCAATGTTCCAAAGCTGCTCAAAGCGGCCAACATAAGGCGGGTTGTGGGCGAAAGCAGGCAAAAAATTGTGCTTCTGTTTATGACCGAGGCCGTGCTGCTCATGCTCGTTTCATTTATTATCGCTTTCTTTATCAATATCTTAACCATAAGTTTCTGGCCCAATATATTTGGCTATCCCATCAATCTTTGGGATCATTGGCCCTTGATGCTCATTTTGCTGCTGATTCTTTCAGTTTTTGGAGCTCTTGCCAGCATTTATCCGGCCATGCTGATTGTAAGCGTGAAACCCGCGATGGCTTTAAAAGGACTCATTACCTTCTCGGCCAAAAGCGGAACACCCGGAAAAGTACTCACCGTGATTCAATATCCTATTTCCATCATTCTAATCATTGCGGTCTTATTTATCGAGCTCT
>CAXYYJ010000039.1:0-42495 GCA_964293475.1 uncultured Draconibacterium sp. | reverse complement strand
TAATTATTAAACACCCACTGTAATGATTATTTTAATCATGCGATTCCATCTGACAAATAAAAAACAAATAATATACAGATGCAATTATTCATCATACTCTTGTCACTGCTATTAACAGATACCAGCTCCACAGCCCCCTCGTTCAGAGACCAGCAAAAGAAATATACCCGCGTGCAGGAAGCCTATGCAGGCAAAGAAAAAGCCGTGTTAAAAAACCTGCAGGAGCACAATATTTCGCGCGATAGCCTGAGGATATATCTGCGGGCTTTCAAAGCTGAAAAATTGGTTGAATTGTGGGCCAAAAACATTTCCGATTCCGTTTTTACCCTCATCAAGGTGTTTCCCATTTGCGATATTTCGGGCGATGTGGGCCCTAAGCGTCGTTATAAGGATTTACAGGTTCCCGAAGGGTTTTATCATATTTCGGGGCTCAATCCCTTTAGCAAGTATTATCTCTCCATGCAGGTGAACTATCCCAATGCATCCGACAGCATCAGGGGGGTGAAAGGCAGGCTGGGGAATTTTATTTTTATCCACGGCGAATGCATTTCGTCGGGATGTATTGCCATTACAAATGAGCGGATAAAGGAGTTGTATGTATATGGCATTGAAGCATATAACAGCGGACAGGAGAAAATAGACATTACCATGTATCCGGCCAAACTCACCGATGCCACCTATGCGGCCATGGTAAAACGCTACAGCAAATACAAGGACGATGTGAGCCTTTGGGGCGATTTAAAAAAAGCCTGGGATTTGTTTGAGAAAACCAGGCAGCCGCCCCATGTAAACTTTTTGCCCGACGGCACCCATGAGGTATACTGATTGGTTTTTGAGGTGAGGGATAATACCCTCTCAACAAAAAATGTAGCCTTTGAATAGTCATCAATTATGGAGTTATTCTTGATTTACCCAACTATTTGGACCATTTTGGTATTCGATTGAATTTTTAACGTAGGTCTTCGAGCGAAACCGTAAAGAGGTATTCTCTAAGTTAAATTTACTTTCCAATTATTCCGCCAGTTATTCTAAATCTAATGAATACTATTAATTTGCTTCATTTTTCGATATATCCCAATATCTCACATCTAACCCTATGGTTTTATTGTATGTTTTATAAAAGATATCAGTCAAACCACAATTTTATTTACTGGCTAAGGATTTTCGTTTACTGAACACCTTTCTTATTTAATTCTTTTTCTGTCCTCTCCTATCCAAAGTCTCACTTTCCTGCCACATCTCATATCCTACCTCTCAGATTGCTGTAATTTGGCAAATTTTTGTTTTAATTTCGTCAAACCGTTATGCCAATCACCAGAACATCGTCCAGCTGTTCGTGGTTGCCTTTCCAGTCTTCGAAAGCGCGGAGCAAATGGGTTCTTTGGGCTGCGGGCAACTGATTTTCCTGCTCTTTCAGGAGCGATTTAAACCTTGTATAATTCATCTTCTTCCCCTGGTCACCCCCAAATTGGTCGGAGAAGCCATCGGTGAAAATATAAAGTTGGTCTCCTTCGAGCAGGGGAATGATATGATTGGTAAAGGGCTCTGTGTCGCGGGAATGAACACCAATGGGCATTCTGTCGGCTTTATATTCTGCTATTTCGCCCTTTCGAAGTAGATAAAGTGGGTTGTAAGCGCCCGAATATTGCAGGGTTTTGGTCTCAAAATCAACTAAAAGGAGCGCTATGTCCATGCCATCTTTGGTGGTGTCGGCTCCTTCTTCCTGATTCAGGGCTTTTATTACATTGTGGCGCAGCTGTTGCAGGATGGAATGGGCTTCCAACTCAGTGTTTCTCCCCACAATCTCATTGAGGAAAGCAATGCCCAGCATACTCATAAAGGCACCCGGTACGCCGTGACCGGTACAATCGGCAGCGGCAAGTATTAAATACCTGTCTTTCTGGGCATACCAATAAAAATCGCCACTCACAATATCTTTGGGCAGGTATAAAATAAAAGCCTTGTTGTACAAATCATTGAGATGCTCTTCCGGGCGCATGGTGGCGTATTGTATGCGGCGGGCATAGTTGATAGAGTCGGTGATATGCTTGTTTTTCTCGGCCAGCAGCTCGTTCTTTTGCGAAATTTCTTTGGTTCGGTCGGCCACTTTTTGCTCCAGAATCTTTTTCTCTTTTTGCAACATATAGATTCGGTAGCGAACCACCGATACCGCCGAAAAGATGATAATAAACAGGCTTCCACCAATAAACCACCAGGTTTTCCAAAATGGTGGACGAATTGTAAATGAATAACTTGCAGGGGTTTGCGAAACCACTCCATCGAAGGTGATGGCTTTTACCTTAAACTCATAATCGCCCGGGTCTAATTGAGAAAAACTGATGCTTTTCGATTTGGTGGGCATTTGCCAGTTGAGGTCGATGCCTTCGAGCATCACCTGATATTGCAAATCGGGCTGATTGCTCAACGATATGGCGTGATAGTTAAATAAAAATGAGTTTTCGTTATGGGCGTATTTCACCTTTTCGGACATGGATTGGGGTTCCAGATTCACTTTCATATCGGTGATGTGGACAAAAGGTTCCATGAGTTTTCGTTCCTGGCTTTTGGGATTGAAAATCATTAATCCGCCTGTTGTTCCAAAGAGCAGCACCCCGTTTTTGAGAGCCAAAAAGGCATTGTTCTTGGTTTCGATGCCCGTGTAGCCTACATTTTTATTGTAGTGGACTATTTCGTTTTTTTCGGGATAGTAGATATTGAGCCCGTTATTGCTTCCGATAATGAGCCGGCTATCGTCGATAAAGTGGATGAGACTCACATAGTTGGATAGCAGTCCGGTTTGCTCGTCCACCACTTTTACTAAGCTGTCGTCCACCAATTTATAAACCCCCTGAAGTGTTCCAACCCACAGTTCGCCATTGGAATTCTCGCTAAACGAAATGGGGGTGATGGATTTGGTTTTTGGGAGATGGGTAATGAGGTTTTGATGGTCGATAAAGTTGATGCCGCCATCGCGCACTCCTATCCACAGTTTCTTATTTTTTCCGGGGGAAAGGGTGGTGATGTCGTTTCCGGACAGTCCGTCAGTTTGGGAAATGCGAAATGTTTTTCCGCTGTTTATTTCATGGTTGAGAAGCCCGTCGACGGTGGCAATGAACAAATCATTTCCCACCACTGCCAAATCGTTTATGAGATTGGCATTTTTGGGTAAATTGGAGTTGAGGATATAATCGAAATTGAACTTTTTGGTCTTTTTATTGAAAGACTGTAACCCGGAAAGAGCGGTCCCAATCCAGATATTACCTTCAGAATCGCTGGCCAGATTTCTGATTTTTGTGCTGATTAAATCCTGGTGCGACTGATTAAAAACCTGAACCACACGGGCTTTGTCGGGGGCAGAAAACTCAACTTCGGCCAGCCCGTTATTGGTGGCCAGAAATACCGAATTTTCTCCTCCTTCGCAAATATCCCAGATTTGCATATTGGGAAGTCCGTTTTCTTCGGACATGGCCAGAAACTGGTCGCCCTTAAAGATGAAGAACCCATCTTCCTGGGTGGCTATATAGATATTTCCTTCAGCATCTTCGTTAATTTTCTGGATATTAAGTCCATAGAGCCCGTTTTTTTCGTTGAAGTTCACCATGATTTCCTCGTTCCGAAGCAGGCTCACGCCACCGCCCCAGGTTCCTACCCAGATTTGTCCTCGGGAATCTTCGAAAATATTGCTGATGAAATTGTGGGCCAAACCATCGCGCATATCGTAATATCTAAACTCGCCCGAGGTGGGGTTAAACCTATATAAACCACCATTGAATTTTCCTATCCAGATATTCCTCTTACTATCTTCAATCATGCAAGTGGTTAAGAAAAACCCGGGAAATCCATTGGGCCTGAAATAGTTAAACTTCAAACTATCAGCATCCTGATACATCATATCCACGCTGGTGGCAAACAAGATTGAACCGTCGCTGGTTTTTTCGGCTTTAAAAATTACTTCGTCAATTCCGTCCTTACCACCAAAATGATTTAGAATTTGTTTCTCCGTAAGGGCATTCTCCACCTGAAACACCCCGGCACCACTGGTGGTGATGATGATATGTCCTCTGGAATTTTGGGTAATATCGCTTATTTCGCCTTTTTGGTTGGTGGTATCGGAGATGATGAGCTGAAAGTTATTCTCTTTTCCAGGCTTAACAAAGACTCTTCCGCTTTCGAAACCTATCCAGAGTCTTTCCTTATTGTCGATAAAAAGGGCACGGACAGAGCTTTCATCCATTCCGTATTTTTGACCAAAGGCGGTAAAATTATCTCCATTGAATTTGATTAGACCAGAAGGGGTGGCCAACCATATATATCCTTCCTTATCCTGCAAAAGGTCATAGACCTTGGAGTTTGAAAGGCCTTGTCTAACGCTGTAATTCTCAAAATAATAGGTTTGGGCCTGAAGTACAGTAGCCATGAAAAATCCCACCGAAAAAAGAACAATTTTCCGGAACGAGAAGTTCCTATTTAGATTGAGCCACATGGTTTAAAACAGCTGGGACTATTTTTTGGGTGCTTGTGGAGCATCTGTTTGAGAGCCAGCCCGCTTGATGAAGAAGAAAGTTCCATCCTCATCAATAAGTCCTGCAATTTTCCCAAACTGGGGTTTTTGCTGATTGTCTTTGGTCACCGCATTGCCCACTTTGAGCACAATGCTCTCGATAGGAATACACACATCGGAATTGTTGATGAGTGAGTTGGCAAAGGTTTTGGTGAATTGGGAGTTATCAGACGCCAATTCGTACCCGGCTGACGACAATACCTGCGATGATTTGAATTTCACGGCGTTTTCGTCGCTGCAATTGCGTACCTGCATTTGGCTTCTCATGGCCTGATAAAACGATGGCCCCGACTCGCAGGCATCGGTAATAACCAGTGTATGAGTGAGTTCCTTGGCATAAACCTGCATACTTGCCTTCAGGTTGTTGATATTGTAATAGGAGAACTCGTCGGTGCGATCGGCATCAACGGGAATCCAATAGCCGGTTTCGTTTTGGAACTTACCATGGCCGGCATACCAAACCACCAGTGAGTTCACGTTGTTTTTCTTTACCATATCGCGAAGCTCGATGCTGAAAAAACGCTCCATTTGCGCTTTGGTCATGTCGTTGCGGTGGATAAAGTTGTGGATTTCGTAGTTGGCCAAAGCCGATTTCATGAGTCGTACATCTTTTACTGGTCCATCAAGCGATGCAAAGCTTTGATAATTAGAATTTTCAATAAACACCACCCAGGTTTTTCCCATGGGGCTTTGTTGAGCGTAGACCGCAGATTCGCGGTTCAAAATAACTTCTTTGGTCACCTTGTTGTCGTAGATATCGGAGACCACCACCATAATTCTGGTTTTTTCTCTCAGGTCTAAATTGGTGCTAAAAACCGGATTTTGTTCATCGCGGTTAAAGGGAACCAAAACTTCGTCGATGCTGATGGATTTGATGAGACTTTCGTCGGTAATATTGCCTTCGAAATACACCCTTGAGTCGTCCTGATCGAGAATCATTTCGCCGTTTTCGTTGGTAAAAGGAGTCATGAAACTGATGAGCGGTGGGTTATTTTCCACCCGTAAAATGGCGAAGGAGGTGGTAGTGGTATTTCCGTAGGCATCGCGGGCTTTAATCTCCACCGATTCTTTGCCGGCAATGGCCACAGTTTGGTTGATAGAAACATCGCCTTTATTTGAACTGGCTGTAATTTCTTTTCCTTCCACAAAAATAACTTCCACTGCATTTTCATCTTTCACTTTTATGGTCAGGGCAATTTCGTTGTTGTCGAAGGTGGTTCTTATTTTATTGTCGCTCACAAAGTCGTCGGCCAATGAAATAACCGGCCCGTTGGTTTCGCGGCGTAATTCATAGAGTTTGTTTTTGGAGTGGGAAAGTACCGCTTCCGAAACCACTGCACCACCAGCCGACAAGGCCAGAATTCGGTTTAAATCGGTTTGGGCATCGGCGCCACGGGTAATTTCTTCATAAGCCTGGGCTCTTTTTTGCAGGGCATAGATATTGTCGGGGTCGGTTCCTAAAACCTTGGAGTAATCGGCTACAGCGTTCATGTGCTGACTGAATTCCAGATACAAATCACCACGATAATTCAGGTTGTCGAGATAGTCGTCATCGTTGGTAAAGGTTAATATTACCTTCGACATATCGTTAATGGCATAGGAGTATTCAATCTTTTTATGATAACTGTGAGCTCGGGTAATGAGTGCCATTTTATTGCTCATGTCGGTTCGCAGAACAATGTTGGCTTCTCCAATGCTGGCATCGTAGCGGCCCAATTGATAAAGGGTTTGGGCAAGGCCATTGTGATAGTCGATGTTGTTTGGAGTATCCTTGAGCGCCGAGCGGTAATTTTGCTCCGCCAGGGTGTATTGTTTCAGAATGTATTGAAGGTTGGCAATTTGATAAAAGGTTTGAGGAGATTCTTTAACAGCCAGTTTCTTTTGAGCAAAAGTAAGCGCATTATCGAACCTTTCTATATTGATAAGGCTTTGAATTTGTTTATCGTAAACGACTAGATTTTTCGGGTCAAGATTCAGATAACCGCCATATTTGGATGCAGCCTTGGCAAAATCTTTTTTCTGAAAGTTTAAATCACCATTCCGAAGCCAGATTTCTTTTTCGTCGGGTTGAAGTTTATTGGCCATATCGAGGTCGGCGATGGCTAAATCGATTTCATTATTTTTTGCATAAACATTAGCTCTTAGGGTATATGCATCGGTAAGATTGGGGTCTAATTTCAATGCTTCCGTCAGGCTCGATTTGGCCTCGTTGAGCTGATTTTGCTCAAATTGCTTTTCGGCTGTTTTCAGGTATTTTTTAGCCGATTGGCCCATTGAAAGATGAATAGAAAAGAAAAAGAGCGCTATTAATAGTAAATAATTTTTCATGGTTGTCGTTTTTTTTAAATCAATTAACGAATGCTGCTCCGATTACAAAATCGCCAAATGAAGGTTAGATTTCACGAATCTTTGCAAGTATTGATTATAGTTTTTGCATTATACAAAAAAAAATCATTCGTGTTACAAAAATACACATTTTTTCTATGGAATATCAAATGATAAACAGCTTGTTAAATGGTTTTGTCAGGAATTTACGAGAATTGTGAGGCATTGTTAATTTGTTGTGGATATAATCATCTCTGCATTTTCAGATTTTTGGTTTACATGGCTCCTGTAATATCTGCACTTCCTAATTATTGCGGGCCATCCGGACAAAATTGTACGATTGGTTTTTGTGGGTTAGGGCTTTTGGAATGCTCATGATTTTTTAAAAATTGATTAACAAAAAAGGGGCTTTTCAGGCCCCCTTCAAATTCTAATGATTCACAAGGTTAATATCGTTGAACACCCAGATGTGATATGGCTGCATCAATTTCGATATAAATTTTTTGCTCGCTTTGATCGAAGTTATCGGACACGTATTCGCCATTTTCTTTTTTGGTGAACCCGTCGAAGTCCATTTCAACCAAAAACGATTCTGAATGGATTTTGCAACCTGCATTCTGGGGGATTTCGAATTTGATGGAAGCCGCTCCGGCGTCGAGTTTAATATGAGTTTCGTTGAGTAGTGAACCAAGTTTTACTTTTATGGAAGAAGCGCCACCGTCGATGTCGATGTTTCTGATTTTGAATGGAGTGAAATCGCCTCTAAAGTCGGCAGCCCCCACATCGAAATTCAAATCCCATATTACATCGGGGTTTAGTTTTACGGTAGCTCTGTTTTTATTGGTGCCATTTTTCATCACAGCATCTTCCATTTCAATGTGAATCTCAGCTTTGTTGGCATTGGAAACCATGTTACTGGTATAGGGGCCAATATTGCTGTAGCCTTCGAAGAACATGATTTCTTCGGTGGTGGGTTCTTCTATTCTGAATTTTCCGGCGGCCACATCCATTTGCAGCGATGCTTCTTCAATGGTTTTGTCGGCTTCTTTAGTGAATTTGAAAGTGTAGTAGTTTTCGTTGGCCGAAGTAGTATCGTTTTCGTCGTCTTCATCAGATTGATAGTCATTAAAGTTGGTGTGCACGCGGTCTTCCCACCAGAATTTATCATCGGATACGGATGCATAAACCAGAGCAAAAACAATGATAGAAGCAGAAATGATGGTTTTAAAAATGCCTTTGATGGGCAACATGGTCGCTCCCCAGAAAACCAGAAGAAGAGGCCAGAGACTCATGAGAGCCGAAAAACTAAAGTTTAAAACGTCGGCGTTGTCGAGTAAGAACAATGCTCCTATTGCAACGAGCAAAATTCCCCAGAATATATTCCTGTTTTCCATAGTATTATTTCTTTGAGTTATAGTTTACTTTAATGATAGCAAGACCAGCAATGATAAGTGCTGCGGGCCACAGGTATTCCCAGCTTAACCAGGGGATAAACTCGTCGGCCAGAAAGAAAATACCAAGAGTAACTAATATGGCACCAGCAATGAGTCGGCCATTTCCACTTCGGGTTGCAGGTGTTTGATCGGAGTAGGGTGTTCCGGCAGCATCGTTAACGGGATTAAATTCGTCGTTAATATTGCCGTTGGCATCGGTGTAGGGACTGTTGAAGTTTTGTGAGTTGAAATTCATGATGTCTTTTGGAATAAAAATCCACATTAAAATATAGATAATTAAACCACCACCACCGGTAAAAGTCAAAACAACAAAGAGAATCCTGAAGATAACAGGGTCGGTATTGAAATATTCACCCAAACCACCTGCCACTCCTCCTACCACTGATTCTCGTAGACTTCGTCGTAATTTTTTAGTTTCCATGACTGTGATATAAATTTTTCTGTTTGGACGTGAATTATTCTCAGTGGTTACAACTGTAGAATTATCGGAAGAAAATAGTTTGTAAAATATTTACAATCAGTGCATTCCAATTTTGTACAGAATCTGCAAATCGAGTATCCGACCTACCGGATACACATCTTTTTTCTGATCCCAGTAAGGTGTTCGCTCAAAAAACCAGTTGGTTTGCAGCCATTGGTTCTGTGCAGCTTCGGGATTTTTCTTTTTCCATTCTTCAAATTCCACTCTGAGATTGGGGTTTTTAGCCATCATTTCACGGGCCATGGTTTCCATTACATAGGTCTCGGCATACTCTTTTCGCTCCATCACGCTGTTAAAATATCCCCAGCTTGCCAGCGAATTGTCGGCCCAGGGCTCGAGCAAATAAACCAGCACCTTGAGTGCCCGCTGATTCACAGGTACCACCATGGCACCAGCTTCGTATTTTACTTTGGATTGAAAGGGCGAAAGATCGAAGGAATTCAAATTTTGATGGCCTTCGAAGGAATTGGAAGCCCACACCTGTTTGGAAAAACGGTAGGTTTCAACGTCAATTTCATAGGATTCTGTGGTGATAAAGTGCTGAATGCCATGATGAAGCATAATTTGCTGAACAGTTTGCCATTCCACAGGAATAATATAGGCTAAGGGCAGCTCCACGGTTTTCTTTGGGTTCGATTTCTCGAAAAGATCGAGCAGGAAAGTGGTATCGATGGTTGAATACTGAAACCAATCGCCACCGGTTAAATCGCTTTTCACCATATTATATTTCTTCCCCAGAAACTCAACCAGACTCGTATCGCTAAAATCTACTTCATATTTCACCGTTAGCTCCCTGGGAGCAAATTTAGGACTCATGAGTTTAATATCGGCGGCTTTATTGATATTCATCAGCGATTGTGCATTGACATTCAGTAGCTTTAGCGTATTTAGAATTAAATGATAAGTGGCATAAACGCGGGGTTTATAGGGTTTGAGCATGTGAGTTTCTATGAGCAGTCCCACACGGTTTTGGAGTGCCGTGTAACCCTGCGAAATCATGGGTGTTCCTACACTGCGGATGAGACCGCTGCGGGGGTCGTGCCAGTTTTTAAAAGTGACATAAGGAAAAACGGGGCTGTTTATTTGCGCCATACTTCGAACTAAAAGTGGCTCGTAAACATCGGTAGTCCATCTGGTTAAATCATCATCCATATTTCCAAAAGTCTCCAGGGCATAGGTAGCATCGTATTGGTAATCTGCGCCATCGGTGGTGTGGCAATCGATAAAAAAATCGGGCAAATATTGGTTAAAGACCTTGAGCCAGGCTTGCATTTCGGGCGATTCGGCCTTCATATAATCGCGGTTCAGATTCAGATTGAGGCTGTTTGTTCTCCAGCCCATTTCCTCGGGTCCTTTCTGATTGATGCGGTTAAAGGCGCTCCATCTCGATAGACCATCTACATTGAATGATGGAATGAACAGTATACTCACCGCATCGAGAAGCTCCAGATTTTTCTTTTCGTAGACCATATCGCGAAGCAGCAGAAACATGGCGTCTGTTCCATCGGGTTCACCGGCATGTATTCCCGCCTGAACCATCAAAATCAACCGCCCCGACTGGTGAATGGCCTCGGCCGAAGTGTATCCATCCTTATCGATAATGAGCAGTGGAATGGCTCTTTTTTGCGGACTGTAGCCCATAATTTCCATGTGAACGAACGGACTTTCATCGGCCAATTGCTTTGAAAAGGCCACACATTCATCATAAGTTACTGTTTGTAAATAATTTGACTGTTCGAATTTGGTGAGCACCGATGGTTTTTGTGCATGGATTGATAAAACCATTAAAAAGAAGAATAGGCCAGTAGATATCCGCATTTTTTTTATTCAAAGGTAAAAAAGTTTCAGGATTCAGAATTTTGTAATTTCGCCCCCTAAATCTATTTTCAATGAAGTATTTCTTATCGGCCTTTTTCTTCGCACTTCTTTTCTCTGTTTCGGCTCAGGACACTTTACAAATCATGCAATACAACCTGCTCAACTACGGTAACTATTTTAGCGATTGCACCACCACATCGAACAATGTGAATACCAAAAACAATCACCTTCGCACCATCATAAGCCATGTGAAACCCGATGTTTTTACAGTGAACGAGCTTTCGAATGCCACTTCCTATCATCAAATGATTTTAGACCAGGTGCTCAATATCAATGGCGAAACCAAATACCGGAAAGCTGTCTCTTTCAATTATGCCGATTCGTATATAGTGAATATGCTGTATTATAACAGCGAAAAAGTGGCCTTATATTCGCAGGATGTGGTTTATTCAGCAGTTCGTGATATCGATGTTTTCACCATGTACTACAAAGCCGCTGACCTTGCTCAAACCCGCGACACCATATTCTTTACCTGTTTTGTGGCGCATTTGAAGGCTGGCGACTCCGACAGCGATGCCACTCAGCGAGCCGGAATGGTGGCCACTGCCATGACTTATATCCGCACCCACAACCTGCCCGATAATATGATGTTTATGGGCGATTTTAATATTTATACCAATCAGGAGCAAGCCTATATAAACCTGACCTACAGCTATAATGGAACGCGATATTTCTACGACCCCATTGATACCGAAGGAAGCTGGAACAACAATTCAACCTATAAAAATGTGCATACACAAAGCACCCATGCCAACAACGTTGACTGCTTTAGCTCAGGCGGATTGGACGATCGCTTCGATTTTATTATGGCTTCCAGGTCTTTGCTCGAAGGGGGTGATAAAATACTGATGCTCACCGATACCTACAGACCTTTGGGCAACGACGGGCAGCATTTCAATAAAAGCATTACCGACAGTCCCACCAATACCTCTGCCCCCGGCCAGGTTATTGAAGCCATTTATGGAATGTCGGATCATTTGCCCATTATTGTTCAGTTGAAGGTTGATGCCAATACCGGAATTGCTGAAGATAAATCTACCATCAATGCCATTCGTTTTGCAAATCCCTCCACAGGAATGCTTCCTTATCAGGTGAGCTTATCGGGTCCCGAAGCTATGGATATAAGCATAGAGATTTACGATATTTTTGGGCGGAAACAGCTTGTACAACAAGTGAGGTCGATAGAAGGCAGTGCCACAGGAACTTTAAACCTGGAATCGCTGGCCAATGGTTTTTACCTGTTTGTGGTGGTTGACGAGAACAACCGGACCGAAAGCAGAAAATTCCTTCTCAATAAAAAATAGTGCCTGAAATCAGTATGGAGAAAACATTTAGACTCATCATAGCGCGCCATGGGAAAGCCGAGGATGGCTTTGGCAAGACCGATTTTCTTAGAAATTTGAATGATAAGGGTCGTGAAAAAACGAAAAAAGCAGCTCGTCAGCTTATTTCCAACCATAGAATTTCCCCCCATAAAATTTTGGCCAGCTCCGCCAACCGGTGTTATCAAACCGCTGAGATATATGCTGGAGAATTTAATATGTCCCCCGAAAAAATTGAATTTACCGAGGAGCTTTATCTGGCTTCTGTCCGCAGGATTCTCAAGCATATCGAAGTTCAGGGGAGCCATATAGAAGAGTTGATGGTTGTGGGACATAACCCCGATATTTCGGCTTTGGCCGAAGTGCTTTGTCCACGTTTTCAGGCCGATTTACCTACTTCGGGTGTTGTAGGTGTTGAGTTAAAAATGGGCAGTTGGGCCGATATTCACCACACCCAGGGTGAGCTTTTGTTTTTTATCTAAGGTCTGCTGAGTTGGAGTTTGGGGATGAGAATCACTGGTGAGAGTTACCGATATTTTGTCCCCCGACGGAATCGGTGCAGGCTCTAACGGGACAAGATGATTATAGTTTTCTGATTCTTTACCGATATGTTGTCCCCCGACGGAATCGGGGCTGGCTCTAACGGGACAAGGGGTTATAGGTTCCTGTTTTTTACCGACATGTTGTCCCTGACGGGACAAGCTGTTATAGTTTCCTGTTTTTTTTACCGATATGTTGTCCCTAACGGGACAAGGGGAGCGTAGTTATATGTTGCAAGGGCATCTTAAAATAGTCCCGTTAGGGACTAAATGTGCGTAGAACAATGTTGTACGCGCATCAAACCGTGCCGTTAGGTACGGGATATTACATTTCTACAGGTTTAAAAACGAAGCGATGATCGAAATCAACCTCGAAATCTTTTAAAAGTTTAAGATATTCATCATTAAATGTTTTCTTTGAATGATGTACCTCCTGATTTTCTATATATTTTATAACCTTAACAACGTGAGATTTGCTGTACGAAAACGCTCCATAACCTTCCTGCCAGGAGAATTTACCTGGTGTTAATCTATTATTATTAATCCATTTAGACGAGTCTCCCTTTACATCCTGGAGCAAATCAGAAAGGGATTGATTGGGTCTAAAGCCAAAAAGCAAATGAATGTGATCGGGCATACCGTTAATAGCCAGGAGTTTGTGGCTGTTGATGTTTTATGATAAGTCTGCTATATGTACCTGATGATTCTTAATTGCATTCTTTTCCTTAAGTGCTTTCATGGTATTTTATTCTATCTTTGAAATCATGTTAAAAAATTCAACACCACTCCTTCAGGTTCATTTAGCGGTATTTCTTTTCGGATTTGCCGGATTGTTTGTCAAATGGCTTCCCATCGATGCAATGATTCTGGTGTGGGGAAGGGTTCTTTTTGCTTCTTTAGCCTTTGGAATTTGGTTTGTAACACACAAAACCAATCCTTTCCTCAGTAAAATTTCATCGAAACCCATGCTGATTTTTATGGGGATGCTTTTGGCTTTTCATTGGTGGAGTTTTTTCGAAGCCATAAGGCAAAGCACACTGGCACTGGGATTGCTTTCATTTGCCAGCTTTCCTGTTTTTACAGCTGTTCTCGAACCGCTCATGCTCCGAAAGGGCTTTCAGTTGAAATATCTTTTTCTGGCACTGCTAAGCGCCTTGGGAATTTATATCATGGTGCCCCAATGGGACTGGAATTCATCCTATTTCATGGGCGTTTTTTGGGGATTGATGAGCGGTTTGTCTTTTTCATTTCTCACCATTTTTAACCGCAAAATTCTTCTTTCAGGCCAAAATGATTCAGATGCTTTGGTTCTCACCTTTTTTCAGAATCTGGTGGCATTATTCGTTTTGTCGGCGTGGATCATTCAAAAACCTTTATCGCTTCAGCTTTCGGAATGGCTAATTCTGGCTTTGCTGGGGGTAGTTTTTACTGCCTTTGCCCATTTGCTCTTTGTTCGAGGTTTGAAACACACCGAAGCCCGTAAAGCTTCGCTTATTGCCAATCTTGAACCTGTTTACGGTGTTCTTTTCGGCATTCTGTTTTTTGGGGAGTGGCCCGATGTCAAAATAATTGCTGGAGGAGCCTTAATTTTGGTAGCTTCGTTGTTAACTACACTCCAAACAAAAAATCATGAGGAACATTAAATTGTATAAATAAATTTTCTAAATTAGAGAAGAAAAAAATAAGCACAGATTATTATCACATAAAAGCAGCGATGAACTCAAAATTGAACGAAATCAGCCTGTCGGCAGTAAAATTACTCCAGCAGAAGGAATTGATAGCTCCCGACGAATATACTAAAAAGATGGAAGATATCGTGAAAACCATCTCCAAACTGACACAGGACGACTTGATGGGCTCTTTCAACAGGGAGTTGGGCATAGTGGAGAAGATGAGTTTTGAAATCCGAACCCCCATGAATTCTATCCTGGGTTTTACAGGATTGTTGAAGGATAATTATTTTTCTTTGGAGGAGAAAAACGAGTTCATTGAAATGATAGAAAAGAACACCGAACAGTTGGTTGAATTACTCAATGATTTGTCAGAGCTTTCCAGAGTTGAAAATCTTCAAATCCCCCTGCGTATAGAGAAGTTTGAGCTCAATGTATTTTTGTTGAATATTATTTCTGAATATCAGGCAAAGGCTCATGAAAAGCGGGTAGATTTTGTAAAATCTCCTTCGGTAAGCTATCCCAAAGATGCTTGTATTTACTCCGATCCCTATCAGCTACGCCGCATTCTCGACCATTTAATTGTGAATATTCTGCGCTTTAGCGAAAAGAACACAATAATTCTGGGCGCTGATATTTTAGAAGATAAATACCTGGTGCTGAAGCTCATTACTGAGCAGGTTAGTTTCCCCGAAACACTGAGTCAAAGCATAAAACGTCATATTACTCATAATATGAGCGCCACAAGTTTCGATGGAACAGGCTTAAAGCTAACACTTACGCGGGCTTTGGTCGACTTGCTCAATGGAGAAATCGTTTTCCAGCCCTATAATGACAATGGCAGTGAGTTTGTTGTTACCGTTCCGGTAAAAGTGTGCTATTTATAAAAAAAGCACTTTAGATTTTCTAAAGTGCTTTTTCGCATAAAATAATGATAATCAACTATTTTACTTTATTCATATAGCGGATGAGTTCCAATACTTTGATGGAGTATCCCATTTCGTTATCGTACCAGCTGATTACTTTTACAAAATGATCGTTGAGACTGATTCCAGCATCTGCATCGAAAGTTGAAGTGCAAGAGGCACCAACAAAATCCTGAGAAACTACAGCGTCTTCTGTATAGCCTAAAACACCTTTCATGGAGCCTTCGCTGGCAGCTTTCATAGCTTTTTTGATATCTTCGTAGGTAGCAGGTTTAGCCAGACGGGCTGTTAAGTCAACTACAGAAACATCGGCGGTTGGAACGCGGAAAGCCATACCAGTAAGTTTACCATTGAGTTCGGGAATAACTTTGCCAACGGCTTTGGCTGCACCAGTTGACGATGGGATGATATTGTTTCCGGCACCACGACCACCTCTCCAGTCTTTGGCTGATGGACCATCAACAGTTTTTTGTGTGGCAGTAGTTGCGTGAACTGTGGTCATTAATCCTTCTACGATTCCAAAATTATCGTGGAGAACTTTGGTAATAGGAGCCAGACAGTTGGTGGTACAAGAAGCATTGGAAACAATGTTCATGTCAGCTTTATAAGCATCGAGGTTTACACCACAAACAAACATTGGAGTATCGTCTTTGGAAGGAGCAGACATTACAACACGTTTGGCACCAGCATCTATGTGAGCCTGAGCAGTTTCCTTAGTGAGGAAAAGGCCTGTACTTTCAACAACGTATTCAGCATCTACTTCGTTCCATTTTAAATTGGCTGGATTTTTTTCGGCGGTGGTGCGAATGGTTTGACCATTAACAACCAATTTTCCGTCGATAACATCTACGGTTCCATCGAAACGGCCATGAACAGAGTCATATTTCAGCATATAGGCCATATAATTAACATCAATCAAATCGTTTATTCCAACAATTTGAATATCTGGCATTTTCATAGCTGCTCTAAATACCAATCTTCCGATTCTTCCGAAACCATTAATTCCTACTTTAATTGTCGACATATTCTTAAATTTTCAGGTTAATAAATTCATTTTAAGGTGGTAAAATTAAGCATTTTATCTTAAGAATTGATTAAAAATTCTTATTGTTATATGTAAAAGTATCAACACAAACGTTTGATTGATTTGTTACAATAAAAAACCCGCACTGGAAGAACCATGCGGGTTTTTTTAAAAGAACAGTTTTATTTGCATTTCAAAACATCTTTAGCCTGATATTGAGCGGCTTTTAAATTTGGGCCACCAGTTACGGCTTTATATGATTTACAAGCGTTTTCGCTATCGCTTTTTCCTTCATAGGATTTTCCGAGCTCAAAATTTAAGTTATTGGCGTCACCTCCAAGGGTTAATCCTTGTTGGGCTGCTGCTATGGCTTCATCGTAGCTTTTCAGTTTGTTGTGTGCCATTGCCTGCATATAATAAATATTTGCCGATGTATTACCAAATTCAATGGCTTTGGCTAAGTATTCAAGAGCTTTTTGAGAGTGTTCGAGTTGTAATTCTTTTGCTGCATTGGCTTCAAGCATTTTTTGAGCAGCATCTTTCACTTTATCCACAGTTTTGGTTGCGCCTTCATTTCCTTCCCCGTTTTTCACAGCGGCTTCGAAATTCTGAATAGCTTCGGGAATCATATCTTTCTCTTTATAAGCCAATCCGAGACCATAATAGGCATTTACACACTCTCCTTTAGATTGCAGCGCCTTATTAAAAACCTCAATGGCTTTGTCATATTCCTTGGCCGATACCATTCCTAAACCCTGGCTGCTATATACTTTTGGGATAAACTCGTCAGACTTTTCTTTTATTTTGGCATCACCTGTGGCTTCAGCTTTTTGGCTTGCTTTTTGAAATTCAGCCACTGCTTCGTCAAATTTTTTGTCTTTATAAAGATTTTGAGCACTATAGTAGTATGATTTGGTCAATTGGTCGTTTACTTGTTTTTTCAGAACATCGGCTTCTGCTCCAACAGTTTCGCAAATGCTGAGACTGGATTCGTATTGCTTAATGGCTGCGGGAAAATCTTTGATTTTATAGGCTTCGTTGCCCAGGTTAAAAGCCTCACCAGCAGTATTAATGTCCTGAGCAAAACCAAGGCTAAAGGTTGATACAAACAGAAATAACAGAGCTCTTTTTAATGTCTTCATAGGATTGTTTTTAATATTCTTGATTATTTATAATGAGCCGCAAATATAAAAAAATGCTGCTATCTCAAAAGTCAGTTAACGTTTTTTGAGTTTTTTAACTGATTATTAATTTCTGATTTTTTTCTGAATTATTTATTAATCACCTATTTTTGAGAAAAAAAGCTATGCACGCGAAAAGATTTTTAATTGCAACGTTGATAGGCGCTTTGGCTGGTGCTTTCTGCGCCTATGGAACAAAAATGTCCTCCGACTCAGGAGAACTGGGTTTTATTGCAACAACAGGAATTATTGGTTCTGTGTTCTATAACAGGCTTTTAATAGGTATGTTTATCGGCTTGTTGGGAAACTGCAAACCTCATCCTGTTATCAGGGGAGCCGTAGCCGGTTTTATAGTGAGTCTGGCCATGGGGATTACTCCACTTCTTGACGGGAAACCCGATGGAGCCGCTTTAATTGTGGGTGCTGGTGTGGTTTATGGTATAATTATCGATGTGGTAGCCAGTTATTTAACCAGATCGAAAGTTTAATTTTAACTTTCTTTTTTTTGGGATTATAAATCGTAGATTTTCATTTTTTCCGGTGGAGTCTATAAGCTGCCAACCGAAATAATCTGAAAATATTCAACGGGTTTTCCATATCTATTATCCAATTTTTTCGTGGGATAGATAGACATTGGGAAGGCCCGATACCTTGCTTTTTCTCAATTCTTTCAAATTGCCGAAGAGCCATTTCCACAACGCTTGCAAAGACATAAAGCACCTCTGAAAATCGTTGCCAGGCTTTACTGTCAATGGCAATGGTTCTTGAAATCTCCAATATTTTCCGCTCATGTTCTTCAGCTACTGACCTTAACTCAAGCACCGTTTTGCTCTGATTGGCAAATGTTTGTACCCCCGATTTCGCATCATCATATATATCGAAAATATCATCCATAAGCTGGCCATAACCTCCAAGCAAAAATCCCAGTTTTTCAAGCCCGGGGTTTTTTAGGTTATCGAGGAGCAATGCATACATGAGCCCTGAATAGCCACCTTTGTTCAAACTATTTTCCAGTAATTGCTTGTGAAGAATGTTTTCGGGCTGATTTTTGCTAAGATTTTGGGCATAAAATAGCTCTATTCCAGCATTTTTAAATTGCTCTGCATTGGGGGTTTTCTGTAAAATCTGCAGAAGAAAATGTACCGATAATTGCTCAGCAGGGTTTTGTGGTGGCGTTGTTTCGGGTGATTGGAGAAGCTTGAGAATATGGTCGAGATTGAAGTTTTTCTCAAAAAAATCGTCGAAAATTGGAGCACAGGCACTTAAAAGAGCAAATTTTTCATATTCGCCGCGGTTCATTTTTTCCCCGCGAAGCAGGCACAGCAATTCGCCAAAAAAATGGTTGGCATGCATGTATTGGCGGGTTCTGTTATAATAGGAGGAATGATAAAAATACTCATCATTCAAAGCCTCCGGAAAATGTAAATCTTTGGAGAAATGATTGCGCAAATATTTTCGCAAATCATGGTAGATTAAAAACCCCTGATAAAAAATATGCGCCGTTTTGAAATATGAAGCCAATGAAGCCAATGGTTTTTTGCCCTAAAGATAGAAATATTTGTCCAGAGTGCTTTTCGGTGACAACTTTCTTATAAATTCGCGACGAACTTTTTTAAATCATTCAAAATGAATAAAATTCTACTCTTTTTTACCATTGTCATGTTATCATCAATGAGCCTTTTAGCTCAAACATCGGGAGTTCTAACTGTTACTACGACCACCGACGATGCGGGCGGTAACTATGCTCCGCGAAATATTCTGGCTATTTGGGTCGAGAATGAGTCGGGCGAGTTTGTAAAAACCCTGATGGCCTATGCTGCAAATCGTAAAACCCATTTGAACATCTGGCAAGCTTCAACAGCGGCAGCCGGATCGGAATTCAATGTAACCGATGCCATAACCGGTGCAACACGTCCCAACCATTCAGTCCGCGAATGCACCTGGAATGCCACCGATTTTAATGGAAATCTGGTACCCGATGGAACCTACAAACTTTGGATGGAGTTGACCGATAAAAATGGAACCGGTAACTATTCTTCGTTTTCATTTTTAAAAGCTGAAATTGACTCAATCATGACGCCCTTTAACATGCCCAGCTTTCAGAATATCACCATTCACTGGAACCCGGCGGGTGTTGGAATTTTCAGCGAACCTGAAAAAGCAGAATATTCTGTAAGCAATAACCCTGGTTCTGGAATCTATCAAATCAAGGGAAAAGAATTTGATTTGGCACAAGTGATGACCATGAGCGGTGAATTGCTGTTAGAAACAAAATCTTCTGTGGTTGACCTTTCGAAACACGCCAGCGGAATGTATCTTCTTTATATAAGTCGTGACGGAAAAAAAGAAGCTATTAAGCTGGTGAAACAATAGCCTTTCAGGAATTAATCATCCACAAACTAAACTTATCCAGATAGTTCCAGAAGCTTTGTATTAAGTGACCCGGAACATCTTTAAGTTCATGAAGTGCTATTTGATAGCATTGAAGCCATACAATCCGGGCATCCATATCGATGGTAAAGGGGAGATGACGCTTGCGCATCATAGGCTCTCCGCGGTTTTCACGATAGTATTCCGGACCACCCATCAGTTGAATAAAGAAATCGGCTGAGCGGCTTTTGGCGTTTTGCAAAGCGAATTCATGGGTGGGGAACAGATGTTTTATGGAGCTCTGAACCAGCAAATCGTAGTGACGACTTACGAGACCACGGAATTGTTCTTCGCCCAAATATTTAAGAAAATCGGGGTTTGGCAGCGTAACCTGGGGTAATTTACCATCGAATTCGGTAGTTATATTGAAGTAGGTAGTTATCATGGGGCAAAAATACTACCCTCCGCTGTGGCGCTGGTCCTTTGTGAAATATTTAAGAATTGGAAACCGGCAAATCTTCGGGGGTTAGAATAATTTTGCAAAAAAAACACTCCATGAGCTCAGACACCCATTATACCAATGCACTTATTCACGAAACAAGTCCCTATTTACTTCAACATGCCCATAACCCCGTTAACTGGTTTGCCTGGGGAACCAAGGCTTTGCAAAAAGCGCGGGAAGAAAACAAGCTATTGTTGGTGAGTATAGGTTATTCTGCTTGTCACTGGTGTCATGTTATGGAGCGTGAAAGCTTTGAAAACGAAGAAATTGCAAAGCTTATGAACGAGTTTTTTGTGTGCATAAAAGTGGATCGGGAAGAGCATCCGGATGTGGATCAGGTGTATATGAATGCAGTTCATCTGATGCGGGGGCAAGGTGGCTGGCCGCTCAATTGTTTTGCCATGCCCGATGGAAGACCCGTTTTTGGAGGAACCTATTTCCCGCCAGCTCAGTGGAAACAAACCATAAAAACCTTGCATCAATCATTTAAGGACAGCCCCCAGAAATTTGAGGAATATGCTCAACAACTACTTCAGGGCATTGCCCAATCGGATATAGTTGAAAAACAAGATGATAGTCCTGATTTCAATTTGCCCAACCTGCATAAAATCTATGAAAAGATGGCCATGACTTTCGACCATAAAGAAGGAGGTTTTGGAGGAGCTCCCAAATTTCCGCTTCCCATTGGACTCGAATTTTTGCTCTATTACGGACATGTTTTCAGGCATCAGGAAGCTCTGGATTTTACTTTTCTAACCTTAGATAAAATAGCCCGAGGGGGAATTTACGACCAAATTGGGGGTGGTTTTGCCCGTTATTCAGTCGACAATCACTGGCTTGTTCCGCATTTCGAGAAAATGCTCTACGACAATGCTCAGCTCATCAGTCTCTATTCCAAAGCTTATAAAATTACCCAAAACAAGCTTTACCAGAAAACCATAGCCCAATCCATCGACTTTATTACCCGTGAACCCACCAGCCCCGAAGGCGCTTTCTATTGCGCTCTTGATGCCGACAGCGAAAACGTGGAAGGTAAATATTATGTGTGGACAGCCCGCGAAATCAAAGCTCTTTTTGGTGTGGAAGCAACCATGGTTATGGATGTATTTCAGATGACTGAGCATGGTAACTGGGAAGATGTCAATATTGCCCATTGCAGCGAGCCTGTGGAAGAATGGGCTGACAGATATGGTTTGTCGGTGGAGGCTGCCGAAGCAAAAATGGAAGGCTGGATTGAAGTTCTGCTGGCCGAACGGGAAAAACGAGTGAAACCAGGCCTCGACGATAAAATTTTAACCGCCTGGAATGCCCTTATGATTTCGGCTTTTGTGGATGCCTGGGGCGCTCTGGGAAATGACAACTATCTGGCCGCTGCTGAGAAAAATGCTGTTTTCATTTGGGAAAATATGAAGACAACAGAGGGTGGATTATTCCGCACTTACAAAAACAAAAAGGCCAAAATAAAAGCCTTTCTCGACGATTATGCACTCACCATTTCGGCTTTTGTAGCATTATATCAGGCC
The DNA here is from genome assembly GCA_964293475.1 of uncultured Draconibacterium sp. GTDB lineage: Bacteria > Bacteroidota > Bacteroidia > Bacteroidales > UBA12170 > UBA12170. The sequence goes on along the minus strand of CAXYYJ010000039.1, from coordinate 20,739 downwards.
ACTTTTAAAAAGAAATATTTAGAACAGGCCATCAGTTTGCTCGATTATTGTCAGCGCAATTTTATCCACGAAAGCTCCCCCATGTTTTATTACTCCGAAGCTTCTGCTGAGCTGGTGGCACGTAAAATGGAAATTTCGGACAATGTAATTCCTGCTGCCAATAGTGTAATGGCTCATAACTTATTGAATATTGGTAATTTAACCGAAAACGAATCACTGGTGGAGCAAAGCTGGGCCATGCTTAAAACGGTGCAACCTCAGCTTTTGAATGGGCGCGTTTATTATTCCAACTGGGATTTGCTTTTGCTCAGAAAACTTCAACCCCAAAGTGAAGTGGTGGTTTTGGGACAAAATGCGTCCGAGTTTAATAAAGAACTCCAAAAGCATCTGCTTTTCAATGTATTAATGGCAGGAAATACCACCAATGATGCCTATATTTCATTGCTTGAGAACCGCTTTCAGGCGAATAAAACCCTGATTTATGTTTGCACAAACCACAGTTGTCAGTTGCCTGTGGATTCGGTAGGCAAGGCTTTAGATCTTCTTCACGTTAAGGCATAAAAAAAGCCCCCAAAACTGGAGGCTTCTATTATTTTTTTGAGTCTATTCGTAGAAATTCAACTGCTCCTTAAAGGTGCTGTCAACTTTGGCGCCTAGTTCGGTTTGTTTGTATTGACGGGCCGATTGAGCCATACGCTGCAAAACTCCCAAAGCTGTTTGCTGGTCGTTTACCAGAAGTCTCTTCAAAGCAGGATCAAGGCTATTGATATAGTTGAGCTCACCCACATAGAAATTGTACAATATTTCCATCACTTTATTTCCCTTTTCAATAGCACCAGCCTTATAATAAGCTTCGGCATAGGGAAGCATGTACATATCGTAATTCACTTTTTCGTGAGGATAGTAAAGCTGATAGCTATCGAGCGCTTTAATGGCTCTGGTAAAATCGCCACGTTCGATAAGTACCTCAGCCACGCGTAGGAAATTATTTTTAGGAATTCCACTGTTACGGTGGCTTTCGCGGTCAATGGTCACATCTTTGCTGTTCAGATTTCCCCATTTGGCTTTTTCCACCAATAAGCTATAGGCTTTATCGGCGTTTACTCCCCCCATTCCTTTTATCAAACCATCGGCTTTATAAGGCAGCAAGCGGTAAACAAATCCTTCGAGATGCATATATTCATCAAGACCGAATACTTTCTTCACACTGCTGGGGTTGGCAAAATAGATGGGACGTTCCCAGTTGTTGGTAGCCAAAAGATCGAGTAACATCAAGTCGTTTTTATAAATGGCGCTACCACCAATATTCCATACCAACTCGTTGGGCACTTCGTTCATTTTATCGAGCGGAACCAATCCTTTGCTAACCAGTTCGGCTTTATCCAAAGTTAGTTTTACTGAGCGGGTAGGTATATAATTAAGTTTATCGCCACGTTGGGTAGTGAGTTTAGTTGATGGGTCGGTGCTTTTAATAAAGTCGATAACCTGTTTCAGCTCAAAAACCCCTTCCACTTTGGGATAGATAGGAACATAGGAATTCACTCCGTTTTCGTATTGCGAGGCATCGAGCGAAAGAGGAATTTTTTCGGAATTGTAAATTTTACGTTGCAGCTGATGCACATACCATGGACCTGAAGATAACATATAATTCACGACCCTAACATCGGTGCGGTGTCCTTCCACCTCCTGGGCGTACCAAAGAGGGAAGGTATCGTTATCGCCGTTGACAAACAAGATGGCATTGGGTTCGCAGCTGTCTAAATAGTTAAAGGCAAAATCGCGGGCTGTAGTCTTTCCACTGCGGTCGTGATCGTCCCAACCTTCGCTGGCCAAAAGACCTGGAACAGCAACCAAAGTCACGCCAAATACCACCATGGTGGCAATTTTCATATTCACTTTTTTGCTCAGAAAATGAATTAACCCCATCACTCCCAATCCAATCCAAATGGCAAAAGCATAATAGGATCCGGCATAGGCATAATCTCTTTCGCGCGGCTGATAGGGGGTAATATTCAGATATACAATAATGGCCAAACCAGTCATAACAAACAGAAGAAGCACTACCCAGAAATCTTTAATGTCTTTATTGAAATGGAAAACCATGCCAATGAGCCCTAAAAGAAGCGGCAGGAAGAAGAAGGTATTGCGGGCAGGATTTTGAGCTGCAAAAGGCAGTTTATCCTGATTGCCCAATCTGGCAGCATCGATAAATTTAATGCCGCTGATCCAGTTTCCATCGCGGATATTGGGTTGCGATTCCACATCGTTTTGGCGGCCCACAAAGTTCCACATGAAATAGCGGAAATAGGAATGCCCCAGTTGATACTGGAAGAAAAAGCGGATATTATCGCCAAAAGTGGGCTTGTATTCTACTTTCTCGCCTTCGCCATCGTTTATTCTCACGGGTTTTCCTTTGGAAGAAAGATAGTTTTTATACAAACTGATGTGCTCGGGCTTGGTATTGCTCCACATACGTGGGAATACGGTGCTGAGCTCCGGATTGTAAACAGGCTCCGAAGATAAACGTTGGTCGGTGATGATGTATTTGCCAGATTTACTGTCTTTTACATAAATGGGACTTCCGTCTTCCCAATCTGTGATATCGGCATTATAATATTGACCATAACCCAAAGGCCAGGTGCCGTATTGCTCACGAAGCAGGTACGATAACATGCTGATGGCATCTTTGGGGTCGTTTTCGTTGATGGGCGGGTTGGCGTTGGCTCTGATGACCAAAACAAAAAACGATGAATAACCAATCATGATGAAGGTGAGACTGATTACGGCCACATGAGCAATTTCGTATCTTTTTTTATAGGTATATCTCCAGGCCCAAACAATAAGACCAATGAGAAAAGCAAAGAATATGAATGAGCCTGAGTTGAATGGTAAACCCAGGGAATTGACAAAGAATAACTCAAAATTACCTGCCAGTTTCACTGTCATAGGTATGATGAGATACATGATGAACGATAGAATGACCACGCCAACAAATCCAGCCAAAACAAAGCCTTTCAGATCGTGTTTTTTATATTTTTTGAAGTATACCACATAGGTGATGGCTGGAATAGCCAGCAAGTTGAGCAAGTGAACCCCAATAGAAAGACCTACAATATAAGCAATTAGAATCAACCAGCGGTAGGCATAGGGGCTATCGGCAACTTCTTCCCACTTCAAAATGGCCCAGAAAACAATAGCGGTGAATAAACTCGACATGGCGTAAACTTCGCCTTCCACAGCCGAAAACCAGAAAGAATCGGTGAAGGTAAAAGCCAATGCTCCAATAGCTCCACTGGCAAAAACAGCGTAAGCTTTCACATCGGTCATATCTTCGCCAACAAGTTTTTTAGCCATACGGGTGATGGTCCAGAATAAAAACAAGATGGTGAAGCTGCTCGAGAGGGCCGACATGAGGTTAATCATATAGGCAACATTGGCAGTATTTCCGAAAGCAAATAAGCTAAAGAAACGGCCTAAAAGCTGAAAAAATGGTGCGCCCGGAGGGTGACCAACTTCAAGTTTATAGGCGGTGGAAATATATTCGCCGCAATCCCACCAACTGGTTGTTGGCTCCAGAGTTAAAACATAGACCATTGTTGCTATTGCAAAAATAATCCAGCCAATCAGGTCGTTAAGCTTTTTGTAATTGAGGGTCATAGGTTTTCTATTTTGCTTTTAGTTATTCTTTTTTTGTGCGATAATAAACAAATCTAAGCATTGCTCATTGGCTTCGGCTAAAAAATAATCGTTGAGACCAACATCGGAGCTCAATGAGGTATTGCTTTTATGTAGTTTTTGGCGGTTCATACGGTTGAGGATATCGTAAGGAATCTGCAAAAAACGGCGCGGAAGCCTGTATTGCAGGTTAAAGATATCGAGCCGGGTAAACTTTCTCACCGATTTTTTATTGGCCTCGTAATACTCCATTACTTTGGTATTTCCAAAAACCCCCTTGAGTTCCACTTGATTAAAAATTCCGGCAACCAAATTTTTTAGTTGTGTTGGAGTATATTCTCTCACATGCCACGGATTTCGGGTGAGCGACATTTGAATATTGGGTGTGGTGAGAATGAGTTTTCCACCTGGTTTGAGAACACGATAGAGCTCCCGAACAAAAAACTCGTCATCTTCTATATGTTCAATCACTTGAAAACTAACAATATAATCGAACGAATTATCGTCAAGGCCATCGAATGGCGGAACATTCATTTGCCTGAAAGTAATTTTTTTAAAATCGGGTAGTTGGGGGTTTATATGAGTTGGAAATTTGTCGATGGCCAGATATTTGGTGGCTTTGGGCGCAAGTAATTCCATTCCATAGCCTTCGCCACAGCCCACTTCAAGCACATAACCACCAATCAACTGAGAAGCTGAATGGTAGGCAATCATATGTCTTTGATGCAACACATTGTCGGTTGCCACAAGAGCAGAATGTCGTTCAGCAGTTTGAAATGAAGCCATTATATTGGATATAACCTGATTTTAAAAGTCCACAAATTTATAAAAATAAACGGGCTGCACTTCCATAAAAACCACCCACTCAAACCAGTTAACGAATTTTAACAGAACTCATGCTGAATCAGATATTTAGGGGGTTTGGGGGAAGAGGGAGGACAATTGAATGGTCTTTTATTGTGCCTTAACGCTGCAATCTTTTATTTATTTGAAAAACTTGTTCTTTGAACTACCAGAAATAATTGTTGAGTTTTTCATGGTTTAAGAGAACTTGGTTGGTTATTGTAGTTCATGCATAATTAATATCATCTCAAATATATTAAATCCTTTTAAAACTCCGAAAGCAAATTGAATCGAAAGTTTAGAATTCTCGATTTAGGTAAGATTTCTTAGAAAATCCTGATGTTTTGAATTTTATTGTTCATGTAATTAAGTTATTTAATGTCAATTATATATACGTTTTCAAACAGTTGCAAATAAGTAATATCCGTATACAAGTGGTTAAGAACCGAATAAGGTTTGGCGGTGGGTATAATTTTGCTCCATCAAATTTAACGATAACCGGGCAACCGGAATTTAGAAACTCAAAAAAACTTATGTCATGAAAAATTTAAGAAATCAAGTGCAGTTAATCGGACGCTTAGGCGCCAATGTAGAAATGAGCGAACTGAGTACAGGAACTAAAAAAGCTACCATGAGCTTAGCCACCAGCGAGACCTACAAGAACAAATCGGGGGAGAATGTTACCGACACCCAATGGCACAATGTGATAGCGTGGAACGCAACCGCCACCTATGCCAACAGTTACCTTACCAAAGGAACCGAAGTGATGGTTCAGGGCAAACTCACCAACCGCAGCTATGTGGATAAAAACGGCGTAACCCGCTATATCACCGAGGTTGTAGCCGATCAACTCTTGATTTTGCAGAAGAAAGAAGACCGGAAAGCTGAATAGTACGGAACATTAATAATTGCCCAAGGCTGTCGGATATTTTCTGGCAGCCTTTTACATTTTATGTCAGAATCAAAAGCCATCAATTATCAGAAATGTAGTTACTTAGCTCAGAGATTATGCTAAATTGGTGCTATTTCGAGTCGCCAGTGAAAAAGAGATTCTGTTTGGCCGGTTTTTACAAATAGGTTTTTCTCCAGGATGGCAAAGGATGCTTTATTGGTTTTTTCGGTGGAAGCAATAATTGCCGTAACCCCCTTTTGAGTTTTTGCCCACTCAATCATGGCTTTTACGGCTTCTGTCATAAAACCTTTTCCCCTAAACTCCTCATGGGTTCCATAGCCTATTTCTATTTCACCCTGGGCATTTGGTTCGCCTATGAAACATAAATCGCCCACCATTTTTTGCTCGTCTTTGCATATGATAGTCCAAAGGGTGTTGAAGAGATAATTTTTAGTGGGATCGGCCACATTGGGCAATATAGTTTGCTCCAGGGCTTCTTTCAGTTCGGGAGAGATATGTCTTGATGAGGCGTTTAACTGCAGACCGGTCTCAAGCGATGGATCCATTGCTATGTATTTAACAAGCTCATCGAGAGATAAAGGCCTGATAAAGAGTCGCTCAGTTTCTATCATGGGTTTTTGTGGTTTTGTTTTTTTTTGTGCTGATTGTTAAAGCCAATTGGTTTTCAAAGGTGATATTTTATTTGCTAAAAATGGTTCTTTTTAGCCAAGGAAAATTTGAAAAAGAAAAGCGGGTGAACCACAAGTGAGCAGGATCGCGAAATTTTACAAAAAGTCAGATAAACCATTAATTATTAATTTGTCATTAAAACAGAGTCTCCGACTATAAAGTCTATGATTTACTGATTTAGCCTTTATATTCTAGAGAGTAGAATTTAGAACAAAGCCATGAAAGATTGTAATCAAAATTTCTATTTTTGTGAACGAGATCATTATAAAAACTCTAATGATTTTGTTGATATTTTTGATAATTAAGCTAAACATTATGATAGCAAATACTCCAAAACCGCCTTATTATGCGGTGATATTCAGCTCGTTGCGAACTCCAGCCGATGATGGCTACGGTGAAATGGCGGAGAAAATGGTTGAGCTGGCCAGCCAACATGAGGGTTTTCTGGGTGTTGAAAGTGCGCGCAACGAACTCGGAATCACCATATCCTACTGGGCCGATTTGGAATCGATAAAAAATTGGAAGCAACACGCCGAGCATAGTTTGGCCCGCGACATGGGGCGGTCAATCTGGTACGAACAATTCAAAACCCGCATTGCCCGTGTTGAAAGAGATTATGAGTTTTTTAAACCCTGAATTATTCCCTAATAAATCCTGACCATGAAAACAATGATCCCCTTATTAATCATCCTTTTAGCATCGACTTTAGCCTTTTCGCAGAAAAAAGTGGAGCGGGAATTTGGCATATCACCAAAACAGGTTCATCCACTGGCAATTAGCTTTGTCGATTCCCTATCTCCAACCGGAAAAGTTAAATGGTACGAGGAAACAGGTCTCGAAAAAACCACCATCGAAGCCAAAACCAAACTGAATGGAAAAAAATACAGCATCGAATTTGCCCAAAACGGGCATTTGGAAGATATCGAAATGATATTGAAAATGAGTGATTTGCCAGAAAATACAAAGCAATCAATCGAAAATTTTCTCAAATCTGATTTTAAGAAATATCATGTGGATAAAATTCAAATTCAATATTCGGGTAGTCGCGAAAGCTTGTTTCTTCAAGTATCCACCGGAAATAGCAAAGCCGAAATCCGTTACGAATTGGTGGTTTCTGCCCGTGTGAATAAGGCCTTCCATACTTTCGAGTACTTGTTTACGGCTGATGGTGTCATGATTCAAAAATCTGAAATCATACAAAAGAATACCGATCATCTGGTTTTTTAGAAACAGAAGTGTTTTTACACTATTAAATCAATTTCACATGATAAAACACTATATATCAACACTTTTTATTTTAGTTGCCTTTTCCATGGCAGCCCATGGCCAACGCTACGATGTGGGGGTTTTGCCCTCGGTGAATGTGAATCATAAGCTGGTGAACGATGTAAAACTCAACTATAAAATAGAATCGCGACAACTCGTTAAATCGGCTACCTTCCAGAAGGATTTTCCCTTCGACTATAACTATGTTTTAACCGATTTTTCCGTTGCTGCGGCTTTAAAAACAAGCCGGAATCAAAATGTAATTGTGGGATATTTAATGAGAGTCAGGGGCGACAAGGTATTTCACCGGTTCATGCAGCAATATACTGTGACGCATCAGATTTTGGGTTTTAAAACCTCTCATAGGTTTGCCATAGACGAAACGGTGAACCATGAAGAATATCCGGTTTTTAGAATCCGGTATAGGTTTTCACCCGAGATTCCCCTAAGCGGTAAAGAAGTGGATGCAAGAGAGTTTTATGTGAAAACGAGTATTGAGTGGCTCACTAAGTATCAGAAGGGTTCCTACGACTCCGAAATCAGGGTGGTGCCCAATCTGGGTTACGAGTTCACCGACAAGCAAAAGCTTGAGTTGGGAATCGATTACAGGGCGGAATCGGTTCTAAATGAATTTCCCGAGTATAAATTCTACTTAGCCATCAATTGGTATCTGGCGTTTTAGCTTTGGAATAACTATTTTTTTCGGAACTTGGTTACAAGGCTTTCGTATATACAATTCTTTATCAGTTAATTATCCTTTAATATTAACAAGGATTCGTTGGGGATTAAAAGATTCAAAGGAGTCAGTCATGCTCTATAAAATTTTTTAAGAAGTATTTGCTGGAATACCATTGTTGGGGAAAAGAACCAATTTTTTGTGAGAAAGTATCGCCCAGTTTTCTGCTGAAACTGATGGAAAAAGGGATTCATGATAAGCCTTAATATTGAATTGATATACTTCATCATGGATTAAAAGCTCAAGATAAAAGTTGCATTATTTAAAAAAGAATTTACTTTTGCTGATATATTAAGTAACAATAATTTAATAATTATTTAATATTGTCTTAATATTTACTTTTTAACAAAGGTAACTCCAGGTTTTGAAATTATTTGCTAAACAATTTTTATCATTTCAATTTTTAATGAGGCAGCTTTTAGTATTTCTGTTAACTCTACTCTCTTTCAGCCTTTTGGCTCAGGACAAATACAAAATCGGCCTTTTGCCAGCAATAGATATCAATCAAAAATTGCCAGCCAATTTCAAGATTAACTATAAAATCGAGTCGCGACAGGGTTTCTATTACGGCAAATTTCAACATGGCGGTGCCTTTGAATACAAAAATGTTCTAACTGACTTCTCCATGTTGGGAAGCAAAAAAATTAAAGAAAACCAATCAATTTACGCGGGTTATTTGTTGAGAATCAGAGATGGTAAATTGTATTTCAGGACCATTCAGCAGTTCAGTTTTTATAGAAGAATTAACCGATTCAGGCTCACACACAGAATTTCGCTCGACCAAACCTTTGCCAATAAAGAATTTCCATTGTTCAGGCTGCGTTACAGGATTTCGCCCGAATTAGCCTTTGGCGATCCAAAAGACTATTCTGGCTTGTTCTACACAAAATTGGGGGTTGAATGGCTCAATGGATTAACCAGCGGCGAATATGAGGTAGAAATACGTTTGACGCCCACAATGGGATACAAATTTGACGAAAACAGAAAAATTGAATTGGGCCTGGATTATCGGGTAGAGTCGGTTTTTCAGGAGCACTCCTCCCATAGCTTTTGGATAGCCTTAAGCTGGTTTCAGGATTTATAGAGATTTCAGTTTTTCAATCCCCCGCAATATTTACCAGATTATGAAAATGAGTAAACTCCTTCTAAAAGTTTGGTCAAAATCTATAAATGTGATTTTATTTTTAGTGATACATCTTCTTCCGTAATTGCTGCAATATCGATGATTTGGAATCTGGTAATTCCATATTTTTCAATAACTTCTTCAACATAATCCTTCCGCACACTCATCACCAAAACCCCTTTAAAACCAGGCAATATCTCAGTTAATGCATCATGCCACCCGCCGTTTTTTAGTTCGAGACGTCCCACTTCATCCACAAAAATCACAGAGTTTGAGCCAATATACCGACGAATAATTCTGTTTCCTTGTTCCACCACATCTCCCACAAATGTAAATTTCCCAATTCCGGCCTCATTTTCATCGGTTCGTAATCGCAGAAACGGAATTTCTTTGTGGGTGTCTATTTCAATAAGGTCATAACCTATTGTGCTGTCATTCTCCACAATTCGTCTGGAGATTATTCCCCCGATTTTTACATTTTTTGCAATTAACAAATCTGCCAGCCTACTACAAAACAGCGATTTACCCTGACCCACACTGCCAGAAATAATGAAAACTCCGCGCATAGTTTCGTTTTCGTTCCTAAGTTTTTCTATTTGCAGATCGGCATGATAGAGCAAGCTGCTCACCGAGCTCAGGGGATTTTTAAAAAACTCCTTAACACCAGGTAGCGAGGCAATTACCTGAGGCACCGAAGCAAAGGACAACTCCAGAGCCAGATGCAGCTGCCGGTAGGAAGAACGTCTGAAATAGTCAATCACCTTGGGGTTGTAAAGCTCTTTTCCAATGACCGAAAATCCAACAATAATGAGGGCCGCTCTAAAATTCATTTGAAGACCGGTCAAAAAACCCTGTTTCAGGCTGTCGGGCTCATTCTGCAGCGAAGCAAATACAAACGATGCAAGCATGGTAATGACCACAAAGAAAATCCAGAAATTTGGTTTCGACAGATGTCTTAGAGCTGATTTATAACGAGTTGACCAAACAATAATAACCAAAGGGGTTATTACAATCCAAACCCAAAGTGGAGCATAAACATGCAAAAGAAGGGTTGAAACCAGCAGGACAATATTTATCATGAGCCATCGGGACGAGAAAAGAAAGTCGTTCGATGTCTTATTCATGGTTAATGCTTCGATTGAAGTGTTGTTTTCAGGAGCTATATATGTGTTTTTCAGTAATTTCCGGCCCACTTTTATTCCGACAAAGGCTGAAATAAGGCCCATGATAATATGAACCAAAAGCAAAAGGAAAATAGGGAGCCAAACCAAATCAGTTTCTATATGGAACTGTTTTTCAGCCATTTTCATAAGGCTGGTGTACAATTCAACCAAATCGGTTCCATAAAAAATAATCATATTAAGAATCCGTTGAAAAAGCACCCACGACATGGCCAAAACAGAACCCAGAACATAGCCCGCCATATTTCTGCCTAAAAGAATCAGGGAAATTTCGAAGAGAAGTGCTTCGGTAAAAATGGCAATCATGGGGCCAAAAATAACGGCACTTGGCGACACTGCTTTAAGCAATGCAGTGATGAGCCCTGCGCGCCAATACAACCCACTTTCTTTCCATTTATAGGAAGCCGAAATGAGAATGATGAGACCGATAGAAGTTAGAATATTACCGCTAAAAGGAATCCGAAGATTGTGAAGGAAACTGCCAAAGACAATTTCCGAAGCTGCCCAGCTGGTTCCTAAAACAGCGGCTTTCAGCCATTTATCATCTATTTGCTGTGGTTGTTTCATGTTTAAAAGAAAAAGACCCGGTGTAAAACGGAATTTCTGGCAATGACTCGTCAACAGAAGTCTCTTTCAATTTTTTGTTTAAGATGTGGCTGCAAAAGTAGAAAATAAGATTAGAAAACCCTCTGTCAATTTCCCCCAAAATGCATCCAAATCCCATATTAAGCAATGGTATTAAATGTAAGTCATGGCCATATTATTATCCCAGCCATTCTATTTTTTTTTCGGCTCCCTGAATCCGGAGATTCTGGTTACGAAATGGTTCTGATCTCAATCAGCATATTTTAATCCCATCTTTATTATCAACTCATGAAATTCTTTCATCAAAAACTGGCTATAGCTCAATGGAACAATCTTTATATTTGCGCCATGTTTGGGAGAGAATCAGCCATATTTTTTTTGGGGAATTTTTTGAAATGGTTTGGGAAATTGATGATTGGCGTTTTGCTGATGGTTCATTCTCAACACTTAAGTTCAAAGCCTTTGGAACCTACTGTGGATAGCATTTCCATGGGTCAGGAGTGGCGAAAAATGGCACTTGATTCCATTCGCGAGAGCAAATATTTCGGAGCCGAAAAAATATTGCTGAAAGTGCTTGGTATAGCCCGCCGGCATGATGACTACAAGCTCACGAAATCCGCATTAAATAATCTGGCCGAATGTTATAGCTCCACTGGCAGAACCGATTTGGCCATGGAAACCTACCTCCAGCTGCTTCAAAAGGTTACCGAAAAATCCGATACCAATGCCATGACAGTAGTGCTCGTAAATCTGGGCGACGAATACACCAAACGCGGCCAATATCAGCAAGCCATTGAAGCTGAGCTGGAAGCCATCAGACTGAAGGAGCTGTCGAAAAACTATAAAGAGCTGGCCTATTTCTATCAGAAACTGGGGGAGCTATTTACTGCTGACCTTGAAAAATGGGAGTTCTACGTCAATAAAGCGCTTGGGTTGAGCCGCACCCCAGAATACAGCAATTGGTATACCGATATTGCCATTTATAACGATTTGGGGTTTCTGTGGAGTAAAAAAGGCGACTATGCCAAAGCCGAAGCCTTTTACGATACCATGTACCGCCTCAGTGTGGAAGCCGACTATCCAAGAGGAATCAATACAGCGGCATCAGAAAGAGCCTTGATGCTTTACCAGCAAGGACGCTACGCCGAGGCTGTTCCGCTTGTCCGCCACAACTATGAGATATATAAAACCGAAGAAAGCGATTATTCCTTTGTTTATGCTTCTAATCTGTTGGCTGCCAATCTTATAAAGATTCACGAAACATCCGAAGCCATAGAAATTCTAAAGGAATCGTTATTGAGGTCGCGAAAAGCAACCTTGATGCCCGAAGCTGCCCGTTCACTTCAATTGCTGGCGGAAGCCTATGAAGAATCGGGTCAATGGCAGTCAGCCTTTCACTATCAGGCCAGTTGGTTTGCGCTGAAAGATTCGCTCGATGGGGTGGAGATTCACAATACCATGAATGCCCTTCAAACCCAGTTTGAAACCGGGAAAAAACAACAGCTCATCGATCGGCTCAACGAGCAGGCCATCATCGAAAAAAGCCGCAACCAAATGTTGCTCGGATTACTCGCGCTGGCTTTGGTGGCTGTTTTTCTGCTTATTTTTATTCTGCGGCTGCGCAACCGAACCATTAAACAAAATCTTGTTTTGCACGAGCAGGAGCAGAAGATTTTGAAATTGGAGAACGAAAAGCTGAGCGACCATCTCGACTATAAAACCCGTGAACTCACCACTGCCACCCTTCATCTGATTAACAAAAACGAAGTTCTCAACGAACTCAGGGAGCAACTGATTCCCCAGAATAGCCTACAGCCCGATTGGCAACAGGTGGTTCAAAAGATTGACCAAAACATTAACCTCGATGGCGACTGGAACAATTTCAGCAAGCATTTCAGCGAAGTTCACCCCCAGTTTTTCGCATCACTAAAAAGCAAATTTCCGGGCCTTACCCCCAACGAGGAACGCCTTTGCGCCTATTTGCGCATCAATCTCAATACCAAGGAAATTTCGAATATGCTCAATGTTACCACCGCTGCGGTTGACAAAAGCCGCAACAGGTTAAGAAAGAAATTAGAAATCGGTTCGGAGGTAAATCTCACCGATTTTCTGGGTTCGCTTTAGTATTTCCCCAGTTTTTCTACTATTTTTTTGATGTTGTCATAGCATTGTCATAGTGCTTTTTTTGGTGCGCCCATTTTATGTCTCCAATTTTGCATCGAATTTCAATGAACCCCAATGAAAAGAAAGCAAATAGTAGATTTAGTAATTTTTGTGGCTGCGGCAGCGGTTGTATTCCTGACGGGAACATCTTGTGGCAGACATGGTTTTTCGGATTCCGAAGAAACCACTTTCGCTAATGCAATTGTGGGTTTTGAAAGCGAATTCTTTCTCAATGGCTCATCCACCAAAATTTCCCGGAAGCTTTTTATTTCAAATTATGGAAGGGAGCGGGCTGTGGTTTCGCATATTTCGCGGGTTTCGGATATGGGAAGATTTAAAATCAACGACGAACAAGTGCTAAGCGAATATAAGAAAAACGACTCTATTTACTGTTTCGACAGCGCCGACAGCACCCTCATGGTTTTTAGTGCAAAAGCGCTTGAAATGGATTTTAACAGGCATTCACAATTTTCGGCCACCTGGCTTTTATGCAATTGGATGGGTGCCGACAAAGGTCAATATAAAGAACTATCAGAAACTAAAAACCTACTCAGCCATAGTTGTAAAATCGTTCAATTGGAGAATAAAGAAATATATCTCTATGAAAATATTCCCCTGGGAATGGAAACTAAATACCGGAATACCAGCTATTTGGAACACGCAGTTTTCGTAAAAACCGACACCCTGTTTGGTCAGGATGTTTTTAATTTTCCAAATGGCTATAAGAGGCTCAAACCCACTGTTTCCGATGCGTTGCCGCTGTTTAAACTGAATCTTTAAAAATGTAAAACTAACTAATAAAAATAAAATCCTATGAAAAATTTTGCTGTATTTTTTCTCGCTTTGGCGTTAATATGCTCCCAATCTGATGCCATGGCACAGATAAAAGTCGATATGAAAAAGAAAGTAGAACGCGAAGCCAACAAACGCGCCAACAAACGCGCCGACAAAGCAGTTAACGATACCTTCGATGCCGTGGAAGACGAGATTGACGGGAAAAACAAAAAGGCGGAGGAGGAAAAAACAACCGATAAGAGTCAGCCAAAGAGTAAATCGGGTGGAAAAAGTGAGGAACAATCCAACGAATCACCAACCAATGCTGGAAACACTCCAGAAGCTGAAAGTAATGCAAACGAGCAGGAAACAGAAAAGCCTGTTCTCAATTGGGCCAAATACGATTTTGTTCCCGGCACCGAAATCATTTTTGAGGACAATCAGGAAGGTGAGTTGAATGGTGAATTTCCCAGTAAGTGGGATTTGGTGAAAGGCAGTGTTGAAAATGCCAATTTCGATGGGAACAATGTGATTTACTTTATCAAATGCAACGCCAATAGCGGTGGAAATATCATTCCATTGCTCAACAATAGCTCAGAAGACTATCTTCCGGAGGAGTTTACCATTGAATTTGATGCCTTTTTCGGAGAAAATTCCACCAATTACTATGTGACACTGGCTGATGTTAAAAACCAGATAAAACTCGATAACACCATGAATGCCGCTGATAAATGGGTGCGATTTGGTAAAAATGGAGCTGCGTATGAACAGGACATTGAAACGAAAAATTACCCGGGTTTTGGTTCCGGTAAGGTTGACAGAACAACAAAATGGCGACATATTGCAATTTCCTTTAACAAAAGAGCATTAAAAGCTTATCTTGACGATGTTCGTCTTATCAATATCCCCAATCTGGGGTATAATCCCACAGGAATCACCTTGGGCTACCACAATCCGGGCGGCACTACTGTAGGTTATATCAAGAATATCCGCATTGCAAAGGGTGCAGTTCCGCTCTACGATAAATTTCTCACCGATGGTAAATTTGTAACCACCGGAATTAAATTCGATGTGAACAAAGCCACCATAAAACCCGAGTCGCTGGGAACCATAAACTATGTGGCCAAAATGATGACCGATCATCCAGAGTTGAAATTTTCGGTGGAAGGTCATACCGACAGCGATGGCGACAATGCGCTCAATCAAACCCTTAGCGAAGCCCGCGCCAAAGCAGTGGTAGAAGCTCTGGTGAAATCGGGAATCTCCGCCGACCGCTTGTCGAGCAAAGGCTTTGGCGAAACCAAACCCATGGCCGGAAACGAAACCACAGAAGGCAAAGCCCAAAACCGCAGAGTAGAATTTGTGAAAATTTAAAAATCAATGAATAAGATTTATAAACACCCAAATTATTGAAAATGAAAAGAAATACCCTACCATCAAACATTTATTTTACACTTTTGGCATTTTGATTGCCTGGCTTTAACCAATTGTAAAAGGATAAAACAGATCCAGAACCCGAAACATAGGAAATAGTTATTGCAGAAAATGTTAAAGTATTGACAGATAACTATATATCGAATATTTCTACCTTCGACACTGTAGATTTAACAGTAACCTTTTCTGGCTGGACAATACCAGATAACTCATTCTATTTTTGAATCATTGATGACCGGCTAAAACCGGAAAATCCGGAGAAAGGGAATAATTTCCCCCAATGTTGGGGTGAAAGATGTTATTCATTTCTTAAAAACAAATTGGCCTTCAGTGGCTGAATCGTTGCTAATGATTATTTGATTTTATTTGCCTTGCGATAAAACCCTAAGAGGCTTATTTCGAAAGCAGCCTTAATGTCGATGAACAGAAAACAATATTTAAAGTTTATGGCACTTATGCCCCTTATTTCATCAGCATTGCCATTGAGTGGTCTTGGCAAGCTCGCTACCGTTTTTGGTTCAACCGCCAAAATGCCGGTGCTTTTTCTTGGGCATGGAAGCCCCATGAATGCCATTGAAGAAAACGAATTTGTTTTGGGTTTCAGAAATCTGGCAAAAGAGCTTGTTACACCGCAGGCTATTCTTTGTATTTCAGCACATTGGGAAACCAACGGAACTTTTGTAACCGCCATGCCCAGGCCCAGAACTATTCACGATTTTGGGGGTTTTCCGCAAGAGCTATTCGAAGTGCAGTATCCCGCTCCCGGCAGTCCGGAACTGGCTATGGAAATCAAAGAAATTATTACCAAAGCCGACGTAAAAGCCGACGAAAAATGGGGCCTTGACCATGGCACCTGGAGTGTGGTGAAACATCTCTACCCCAATGCCGATGTGCCTGTGATTCAAATGAGTATCGATTATTCCCGGCCACCGCAATTTCACTACGAGCTTGCCAGAGAATTGGCTCAGCTCCGAACTCGTGGTTTTTTAATCATAGGCAGTGGAAATATGGTTCATAATCTCCGGTTGGTTGCCTGGAATAAATTGAACGAACCTTTTGCCTACGATTGGGCAATGGAAGCAAACGAAAAAATGAAAGCATTGATATTGAGCCACCATCATGAGCGCCTTGTGGACTATAAATCGCTGGGAAAAGCATTCGAATTGGCCATTCCAACTGCAGAACATTTTATTCCACTGCTTTATATTTTGGCTCTTCAGGAGAAACATGAAAGCGTAACATTTTTCAACGACAAACCCATGGCAGGTTCCCTTACCATGACATCTTTAAAGATTGAGTAGCCTTCATGGCCATCATAGTTCGTTGAGTTCAAAAAATTAATTTTCTATAAAATATTGATATAGAATTATATGGAAACAATAATTCTGTCGATATCCAGTCGCAGCTTGCTGTTTTTCGAAGGCTGATTAAAATCGTTGGGGTTTCTATAACCTATGGCCACCGCGAAAAGAGTTTTGTAACCTGAAATTTCAAGAATGGAATCGTAGGCTTCGGGCTGCAATCCTCCCATTGCAGTGGCATCGATGTCCATGGAGGCGCAGGCACTTAGAAAAAAACCCAGCGATATATAAACCTGGTTCGATAGCCACGATTTTAATTCGTTCTCAGCTTTTGGTTTCTTAAACTGGTTATAATAAGCTACAGAACCTTCGGGCAAATGGCTCTTTATCTGGGCTTCGAAAGCCGGTAAATGGTCTATAACGGTAAAAACAACCAAGTGGCTGGCATCTTTAATTTTTTGCTCATTGAAGTAAGAAACTGCGGCCAGTTTGTTCTTCATGTTTTCGTCGGAAATAAAGAAAAATTTCCATGGTTGACTGTTAATCGACGATGGAGAAAGTCGCATGATTTGCTTGAGCTCTTCAATTTTTTCTTCTGATATTCTTTTTGCTGGATCGTACACTTTGGTGGTGTACCTGTTTTTTGCCAATTCTAAAAAATTCATATGGTTTCTGTTTTGGTTCTGGTTCATGTTAAAGTCCGGTTTAGTTGGACTGCTTTGTGCTAAAATACAATTTTTCCCATTTCCAAAAGCCCTGGCACAGCCAAATAATGTCGAAACTCCAATGACAATGCGCATCAACAAAAAAAGCCGGTTAATCTCACGAACAACCGGCTTTTTTTATCTGCAAAGAATTCTATGAACCTAAGCCGATTTTTTCTCTTCTTTCTTCTGCAAAATCAAGAGTTGATCGGCCACCACTTCTGTGATATAGCGGGTTACGCCGTTTTTGTCCACATAGCTGCGGTTGGTGAGTTTGCCTTGAACCATCACTTCGGTTCCTTTGGTAAGGTAACTGTTAGCGTAGGCGGCGGTTGAGTTCCACGCTATCACATTGTGCCATTGGGTGTCTGTTACATTCTCCCCCGATTTGTTTTTGTAGGTCTCGCTGGTGGCTAAGCTCATGGTAGCTTTTTTGGTTCCTGTACTCAATTCGCTCATTTCTACATTGGCGCCTAAGCGTCCGATTAACTGCACTTGATTTCTTAAATTTTGCATGACGTAAGTTTTTTTTGAGTTGCTAAATTCCGGTTGCCCGGTGTTCGTTAAAATTTGATGGAGCAAAATTATACCCACCGCCAAGCCTTATTCGGTTCTTAACCACTTGTATTCGGATATTACTTACTTGCAACCGTTTGTAATTGGATATAATATAGATTGGCATTATTTTAACTGCGTATTTTCAAAACAATTAGAAAAAAATAGAGCGAACAATGGAATTATTAAATGAAAAACTTTTAACTTGCAGGCATATACTAAATAAATGCCACTCTTGTTTTTTAGTGGTATTTATTGGGGAGTTGTGTCGCATATTAAAATGACGAGAAACATAATATACATATCACTTATTTTTTTGATTTTTCCATTAAGACTTATTGGACAAGAAAACAACGAATGCGAACAATTCATTAAAGCATATGAATATGTTGAAATAAATATCCTACATAAAGAATTTAAAAAGGAAAGAAAATTACAAAGTGACACTATTGTTCAAAATTGGACTGGAATTCCTTTTGTGACTTCTGAATATTACGCATACGAAATGGGAATTACAGAAACAGAATTTCAAAAATTAGATACAGCAATAAGACTTAGGATTTATAGAAAAAATCAAGAAAATCTTTTACGAATTGATTCAACATATTCTAGTGACTGCATTAAAACAGTGAATTATAAACGACCAAATCTTAGATTGAGTTTCACAAGAATTAATGATAAATCAATTAGCATATGGATTAGTAAAATTCGAAAGAACCCTAAAAAACATACTAGTGGAAAATACTTAATATTTATATTCAATGGCAAAAACCAAATTGAAAAAGTATTTGAGACAGGATGGACAGAATAAAATACGACGGCACAACAAAAAATATAGTGCATTTGGCAGATAGTGCTAATAATGAAGATGATAGAAATAAATAAACATAGCAATAAATTGAAAGTTAGGAGCGTTAAACCGCCAAACTCACCATGTTCAAACCGTTACACATTATTGAAAAAAATCAGCAATTCCAAACAAATGTTTCCCTAATAGGAAATATTGTCTATATTTGTAAAAAAGAATGAATGATAAAGTTTGCGGTAATATTTCTTGAATGGGCAAGGGATTTTCTGGATAGACTGGAAGATAAAACTAGACAAAAGGTGATTTATAATGTCTGGAAATCAAGAGAAATAAATGACCCTGAATTATTTAAAAAACTGAATGAAAATATTTGGGAATTTCGGACTAAGTTTTTAACTAAACACATCAGACTATTAGCGTTCTGGGATAAAACAGAGAAGTCCGAAACTCTAGTAATTGCAACACATGGATTTATAAAAAAGACACAAAAGACTCCAAAATCAGAGATTGAAAAAGCAGAGCGCATTAGGGAACAATATTATAAAGAAAAAGAAGGGACATAAAATGAAAAAATACACGCTAGAGGAATTGACCGACAAATATGTTGGTGAAAAAGGAACAACAAACAGGGAACAGTTTGATTTTGAATTAAAATTGGACATTCTGGGAGAAATGATTAAAAAGGCAAGGAAAGAAAAACACTTGACTCAGGAACAGCTTGGTGATTTAGTAGGTGTTCAAAAAGCACAGATTTCGAAAATTGAAACCAATGCAAAAGACGTTAGATTATCAACGATTATGAAGGTTTTTGATGCCTTAAAAGCAAAGGTGAAAATGACAATAGATTTTGATACTAATACACATTTAGAGATAGCATAATCAACAATGTGTAATAAGTAGGACTTTGAGCGGTCCCGTTTCATTATCGGGGCAGTGCCCAGCGAGAAGTCAATGTTGAATCTACCTGGCTACGCAGTTAGACAGGTCTACCTGACGGCGATGCCCGGCTGGCTACATCCCAGCCCCAGTCTCAGAAGTGAAAATCTATGGAGTTATGGTACTTTTTATTGGTTTTTTGGGAGTAGGTTTGTTCTGCGGCTGGATTTTTGGTGGAAATAACGGTTCAGTGGTTGGTTTTTAGACTACTTGTCCCTCCATTCGGGGGACTGGCTTTGGGCCAATTTTGTGAAAACCGCATCATACCAGGAAATTTTGACAGAAAATGATTAAATTTGTAATGATTAATTGAATTAGAAAGAAGATGTTCAATACGATAGATATAGACCGTAACAATCTGACTATTATGGGTGTGAGATTTTCCGATTTAAAAACTTTGGAAAGTACCGCAAATGCAATCGGAAGTAATATGTTTGAAGGGTTTAAACCTACTCCCAAAAGTGTTGAGATTATTAGAGATTATGTGATAGGGAAGATCACATTGATAGATTTGATAAAAATCGCTAAGGACAAATCGTATGTCTGATTCATACAAATACATTGACCACGATTACCTCTATACTGACCCTGAAACTGGAATTCTAAGAAATTTAGCAGACATAACAGAACCAGATGATTTACTCTTTTTTGAAAGCGGAGCTGTTGCAAAACGCATTCAGGAACTTTACGAAAAACCCATCAGGATAAAAGGAGTAGATAGTCTTTTGAGTATTCATAGACATTTGTTTCAAGATGTTTATTCCTGGGCTGGGAAAAGACGAAAAGTTGAGATAAGTAAAGCAGGTCAACAATTTTTTCCAACAACGCATTTTGACCATGCTTTTCGTTTCATTGACTCATTGATTTCAGATTACAGAATCATACCTAAAGCGAACATTCTGCAGATAGCAGAGAAATTAGCTGAAATTTTGGATAATGTAAATTACCTGCATCCTTTCAGAGAAGGAAACGGACGAGCACAAAGAGAATTTTTAAGATTATTGGCATCAGAAAAAGGATTAAGTAAATAGAATAATATAATGTCGTATAATGTTGTATATATGAAATAATAA
>CAXYYJ010000038.1:0-44589 GCA_964293475.1 uncultured Draconibacterium sp. | reverse complement strand
CGCGGGTTAGTTCCTTGATGGCACTCATTTTTGTAGAAGGATGATATTTGAGAGCTATTTTTATTACGCTATCTATGGTGCCTTCATTGTCTACTTTGTATTGAAGTATATATCCTTTTTCAAAAAGAATTTTAGTAATATTCAATTTGATGCCGGAATAAGGAACCTCAACAATTCTATGATTAGCATTGATGGCATTTCTTAATCTAGTTAAGTAATCTGCTATTGGATCTGTATTCATTATTAACCGTATTTATTATTTAAAAAACTACCAGCTTGCTTTTGTTACACCGGGAATGAGACCATTGTTAGCCATTTCGCGGAAATTGATACGAGAGATACCAAACTGACGCATATATCCTCTTGGTCTACCGGTTAATTTACAGCGGTTATGAAGACGTATAGGATTGGAGTTACGGGGTAATTTTTGCAATGCCACCCAGTCGCCAGCAGCTTTTAACTCTTCTCTTTTTGCTGCAATCTTGTCAACGAGTTTTTGTCTCTTGACTTCTCTTGCTTTCATTGATTCTTTAGCCATAACTAACTTCTTTTAATGTTTTTAAATGGGAAACCAAATTCGCGTAACAATGCATAGCACTCTTTATCAGTCTTGGCAGTGGTTACAATTGTTATGTTCATTCCATTGATTTTTGTTACTTTGTCAAGATCAATTTCAGGGAAAATGATTTGCTCAGAAACTCCAAAGGTAAAATTACCTCTTCCATCAAAACCTTTCTCATTGATTCCGCGGAAATCTCGGATACGGGGAATAGCTACAGAAATTAGTCTGTCGAGAAATTCGTACATATTCTGACGTCTCAAAGTAACACGAACGCCGATGGGCATATCTTTACGCACTTTGAAATTAGAAATATCTTTTCTTGATTTTGTTGAAACTGCTTTTTGTCCGGCGATAAGCGACATTTCCTCAACTCCTGTTTCTATTCTTTTCTTGTCGGTGATGGCTTCACCTAATCCTTGATTGATAGAAATTTTAAGGATTCTTGGTATTTGCATACTGCTAGAGTAGTTAAACTCGCTCTGTAAAGCAGGTGCAACTTCGTTTACGTACTTATCATGTAATCTTGGTGTATACATTACTTGATCACCTCCCCTGATTTTTTTGAAAATCTAACTGATTTTCCGGTTTTTTCATCTTTTTTTCTGCCAACGCGGGTTGCATTACCTTTGCTATCCACAATCATTAAATTAGATATGTGAATTGGAGCTTCCTGCTCGATAATTCCTCCCTGAGGGCTTTTAGTGTTGGGTTTTGTATGCTTTTTTACCAAATTGGCACCTTCAACCACAGCACGGCTAGTTTCGGCATTGACCCTTAAAACACGGCCTTGTTTGCCTTTGGATTCACCGGAAATAACTTTTACGGTGTCACCTTTTTTGATATTTATCTTTACGCTCATGTCTATAATTTTTATAACACCTCAGGTGCAAGAGAAACAATTTTCATAAAATCTTTTTCACGAAGCTCACGAGCTACGGGGCCGAAGATACGAGTTCCGGTCATTTCACCTGCGTTGTTTAATAACACTACAGCATTATCATCGAAGCGTATATATGAACCATCACTTCTTCTTACTTCCTTTTTAGTACGAACAACCACTGCTTTAATTACAGTTCCTTTTTTCATTCCGCTGCTGGGAAGGGCAGATTTTACAGTAACCACAATTTTATCTCCAAGCGAGGCATATCGACGGCCTGTGCCGCCCAATACTCTGATGACAAGGACTTCTTTGGCTCCACTGTTATCTGCTACAGTACATCTTGTTTCTGTTTGTATCATGATTACTTAGCTCTTTCTATGATTTCTACTAATCTCCAACATTTGTTCTTACTCAGAGGACGAGTTTCGCCAATGCGAACAGTGTCACCAATATTACACTCGTTGTTCTCGTCATGAGCCATAAATTTGTTGGTCTTCTTAACAAATTTTCCATAGATGGGGTGTTTCTTTTTCATTTCGATTTCCACCACAATGGAACGGTCCATTTTATTGCTAACCACAAGACCTACTTTCTCTTTTCTTAAATTTCTTTCCATTTTACTGATATTATTTATCTGCAAGCATTCTAGAATTCAACTCGGTTAATAGTCTTGCAATATTTTTTCTATATTGTTTCAGCACATTAGGATTTTCCAATGGCGAAACAGTGTGATTTAACCGCGACTTTTCCAATAGAGAACGCTGGTCCTCTAATCTTTCCTGTATATCTTTTGTAGATAACTCTATAATCTCTGAATTTTTCATCCTACCCTATTTTATTCTTCAACGTAATCTCTTTTTACCACAAATTTCGTATTCACAGGAAGTTTTTGTGCACCCAGACGCATAGATTCTCTTGCGGTCTCCAGATCAACTCCTGCAGACTCAAAAATCATTCTGCCTGGAGATACACGAGCAACAAAATATTCAGGTGCTCCTTTTCCTTTACCCATCCTAACCTCAGCAGGTTTTTTAGTTACAGGTTTATCGGGGAATACCCTGATCCATAACTGACCCTGACGTTTCATTCGACGGGTTATAGCCTGACGAGCTGATTCTATTTGTTTACCTGTCATCCAAGTTTCTTCCAGAGATTTTATTCCAAAAGTTCCAAATGAAAGTTCGTAGCCACGTTTGGCAAATCCCTTCATTTTACCCTTCTGTTGCTTTCTGAATTTTGTTTTTTTAGGCTGTAACATATCTTAACAAATTTACCTTGTTCCTAACTTATTTCTTTCTCTTTTGTTGGGGTCTTTTACCAACTTTTTCAGGCACAACTCCGGTAGGAACTAATTCTGGTCTACCATAAATTTCGCCTTTACAAATCCAAACTTTAATACCAATTCTTCCGTAGGTAGTATGAGCTTCAGCAAGTGCATAATCAATGTCTGCTCTTAATGTATGCAAAGGAATACGTCCTTCTTTATACATTTCCGAACGTGCCATCTCAGCTCCACCAACGCGTCCACTGATGAGTATTTTTATTCCTTCGGCTCCTGCTCTCATAGTTGATGCTATGGCAGTTTTGATAGCACGACGGAAAGAAATACGGCCTTCAATCTGACTGGCTACGTTACGAGCCACCAGAATAGCTTCCAATTCCGGACGTTTAATTTCTGATATATTAATTTGAACTTCTTTCTTAGTTAGTTTTTTCAACTCCTCTTTGAGTTTATCAACTTCCTGACCACCTTTTCCAATGATAATTCCCGGACGGGCAGTATGCACAGTAATAGTGACTAATTTGAGTGTACGTTCGATAGTAATCTTGGCAACACTAGCTTTGGTAAGACGAGCAGAAAGATATCTTCTGATGTGTTCGTCTTCAACAAGCTTGTCGTCGAATTTTTTACCACCAAACCAATTAGAATCCCATCCTTTGATGATTCCTAATCTTAAACCGATTGGATTTGTTTTTTGTCCCATAGTTTTTCTTAACTCCTATTAGTTTTCTTCTTTGATTACTCTGCTACCAACCACAATAGTAACATGATTGGAACGTTTACGAATTCTGTGAGCTCTGCCCTGTGGAGCAGGTTGAATTCTTTTTAATGATCTGGCGCTGTCGACATAAACTTCAGAAACGAAAAGTTTTGCGTCTTCCATACGCTGACCTTCGTTTTTTGCCTGCCAGTTTGCAACGGCAGATAAAAGAAGTTTATATAATCTGTTAGAAGCTTCTTTTGGAGAGTGTTTTAAAATGTATAGAGCATTTTCAACATTCACTCCGCGTACCAGGTCTGCAACCAATCTCATTTTTCGGGGAGATGTTGGGCAGTTATTTAATTTCGCAAAAGCGGTTACTTTTTTCGCCTCTTTGATTTGTTCTGCTGTATTATGTTTTCTGGATCCCATAGTGTCTCTATCCTTTCTTATTTCTTACCTTTATTCTTGCTACCTGCGTGGCCGCGGAAAATTCTTGTGGGGGAGAACTCACCTAATTTATGACCTACCATATTCTCAGTAACATAAACAGGAATAAATTTATTTCCGTTGTGAACTGCAATTGTCTGACCAACAAAATCAGGTGATATCATAGATGCCCTTGACCAGGTTTTAATTACAGATTTCTTTCCAGATTCAACATTATCTAAAACTCTTTTCTCGAGCTTGTAATGTATAAATGGACCTTTTTTAAGCGAACGACTCATAATTTAGAGATATTTAATTCCTTATTTCTTTCTTCTTTCTATAATATACTTGTTGCTGTCCTTCTTAGTGTTACGTGTTTTGTAACCTTTAGCTGGAATACCCTTTCTAGATCTGGGATGGCCTCCTGACTGTCTGCCTTCTCCACCACCCATTGGGTGATCGACTGGGTTCATAACAACACCACGAACTCTGGGACGACGGCCCAACCATCTGGATCTTCCGGCTTTGCCTGAACGTTCTAAGTTGTGTTCTCCATTGGAAACCATTCCAATGGTTGCACGACAACTTTGAAGTATCATTCTGGTTTCACCACTGGGCATTTTCAGAATAGCATATTTGCCATCACGAGTCATGAGTTGAGCATAACTACCGGCACTTCTTGCCAATTTTGCACCCTGACCTGGTCTTAGCTCCACATTGTGAATGATAGTACCATAAGGAATTTCGCTCAAATACAATGTATTTCCTACATCGGGGGTTGCACCCAATCCACTCATTATTTGCTGGCCTACTTGCAAACCGTGGGGAGCCACGATATATCTTTTCTCCCCGTCGGCATAAACGACTAAGCTAATACGAGCTGATCTGTTGGGATCATATTCGATAGTTTGAACCTTAGCAGGAATTCCTTCTTTATCTCTTTTGAAGTCGATAATTCTATAGTTCCTTTTATGACCACCGCCAATATAGCGCATTGTCATACTTCCATTACTATTTCTACCACCTGTTTTTCTTATACCTTCCAACAAGCTCTTTTCGGGGACAGAGGTGGTAATATCGCTATTATCGCTTACTAATTTAAAGCGTTGTCCCGGGGTTGTTGGTTTGAATTTTTTTAAAGCCATCTAGTTAAATATTGCTATAAAAATCGATTGTTTCACCATCGGCTAATGTTACTATAGCCTTCTTAAATGCACTCACTTTTCCTGAGATAAAGCCTGCCTTTGTATAGCGGCTTTTTGATTTTCCCAGATAGTTCATTGTATTAACAGAAATAACTTCCTTTCCATACATCTCTTTTACAGCTTGCATGATTTGGATTTTATTGGCATTTCTGTTTACAATAAAGCCATAACGATTCGGTAACTTTTCGGTAACCGCTGTCATTTTTTCTGTAATGATTGGCTTAATTATAATACCCATTGTTTTACTTTTTTAGATTCGAAATGTTGTTATTTCTTTAGGCTAACTCAGAAAATGATTCCAAAGAGCTTTCAAGAACAACCAGATTCTTGGCCCTAAGAATTTCATAAGTATTTAAATCTGAAACAGTTAGTACAGAAACATTCTGTAAATTTCGAGTCGACAAATATACATTATTATTTATATCCTTCAACACAATCAGTGTCTTTTTTCCTGTTAATTCAAGATTCTTGATGATTTCGACCATTTTGGATGTTTTTGGAGCATCTAAATTGATGTCTTCTAACACCATGATGGCTGAATCCTTGGCTTTATAACTAAGTGCTGACAACCGAGCAAGATCTTTAAGCTTTTTATTCAGTTTAAAACTGTAATTGCGGGGATGTGGTCCAAAAACCCTGGCTCCTCCTCTGAAAAGTGGAGATTTAATGCTACCTGCACGTGCTCCGCCTGTTCCTTTTTGTCTCTTAAGTTTTCTGGTACTTCCGGAGATAGTACTCTTCTCAAGTGAACTGTGGGTTCCTTGTCTTTGATTGGCATTGTATTGTTTAACAGCTAAATAAATAGCATGATCATTGGGCTCAATACCAAACACCTTGTCATCCAGAACAACTTTTTTTCCGGTTTCTTTTCCGTTGATATTATATACTGCTACTTCCATCTTTCAATTGTTAAATATGAACCTTTTGATCCAGGAACAGAACCTTTAATTACTATTATATTTTGCTCTGGAATAATTTTTACTACTTGCAGATTGATAACTTTAACTCGTTTGTTACCAGTTTGGCCGGCCATTCTCATTCCTTTAAATACTCTTGAAGGCCATGAGGAAGCTCCTAGCGAACCTGGTGCTCTCAATCTGTTGTGCTGACCGTGAGTAGCACCTCCTACTCCACTAAATCCGTGACGTTTGATAACACCCTGGAATCCTTTTCCTTTGGAAACACCCACAATATCAACAAACTCGCCTTCGGCGAAAACTTCAACGGTTACAGTTTCACCAAATTGTTTTCTTTGTTCGAATCTGGTAAATTCTGCTAACATTCTTTTTGGTGTAGTATTAGCTTTTTCAAAATGACCACGCAACGCCTTAGAGGTTCTTTTCTCTTTCTTGTCGTCATAGCCAAGCTGAATTGCTTCATAACCATCTATCTCGATGGTACGTACTTGGGTAACTACACATGGACCAGCTTCAATAACTGTACAAGGAATGATTTTACCATTCGCATCGTACACACTGGTCATCCCAACTTTTTTTCCGATAATTCCTGACATCTTTTAAAAAGCCTTTTTTTAATTAATTACACTTTGATTTCTACTTCAACTCCACTGGGCAACTCAAGTCGCATTAGGGAATCGATAGTTTTTGCATTGCTGCTGTAAATATCCAGCAATCTTTTGTAAGAGCTTAACTGAAACTGCTCTCTCGATTTTTTGTTCACAAATGTTGACCGGTTAACAGTGTAGATTTTCTTATGTGTTGGCAATGGAATTGGACCATTTACAACAGCACCTGTAGTTTTTACAGTTTTTACAATCTTCTCAGCTGACTTGTCAACCAGATTGTGATCATACGATTTCAATTTAATTCTAATCCTCTGACTCACGTTTATTGTTTTTTATGATTGTCGTTTTATTACTTCTTACCTACTACTTCGTCAACAACACTTTTGGGTGCTTCGAAGAAATGACTAAACTCCATGCTTGAAGATGCGCGTCCGGATGTGATTGTGCGAAGTGCAGTTACATATCCAAACATTTCTCTAAGTGGCACTTTTGCTCTAACAACTTGTGCGCCTATCTTAGCATCGATACCTTCCAATTGACCACGACGACGGTTTAAGTCACCACTAACATCACCAAGATAATCATCGGGAGTGGTTATTTCAACCTTCATAATGGGCTCCAAAAGAACAGTTTTAGCTTTTCTGGCGGCTTCTTTAAATCCAATTTTGGCAGCTAACTCAAAACTTAGCTGGTCAGAATCCACTGCATGGTAAGATCCATCAATGAGTCTTACTTTCATGCTATCAATTGTAAATCCTGCCAAAACACCATTCTGCATGGCTGCTGCAAAACCTTTTTGGATAGAAGGAATATATTCTTTTGGAATGTTTCCACCTTTAACATCATCGACAAATTGTAAGCCTTCGACACCAGCGTCTGCAGGACCCAATTCGAAGATAATATCTGCGAATTTACCACGACCACCGGTTTGTTTTTTGTATACCTCACGGTGATGAACGGTAGAGGTAATAGCTTCTTTGTAGCTCACCATGGGTTGTCCCTGGGTACATTCTACTCCGAATTCGCGGCGTAAGCGGTCTAACAAAATATCTAAGTGAAGTTCGCCCATACCACTGATAATGGTTTGTCCGGTGTCTTCGTCTGTATTTACTTTAAAAGTTGGGTCTTCTTCAGCCAGTTTAGCCAAAGCAATTCCCATTTTATCTAAGTCTTTTTGAGTTTTAGGCTCTATTGAAACCTTAATAACAGGTTCTGGAAACTTCATGGATTCCAAAAGAATTGGGTTACTAAGATCTGTTAAGGTATCACCTGTTCTGATGGTTTTAAAACCCACAGCAGCGCCAATATCTCCAACACCAATCATATCGAGTGGTTCTTGTTTATTTGAGTGCATCTGCATGATACGCGAAATACGCTCTTTCTTGCCAGTGCTGGCGTTAAGAATATAAGAACCCGACTCTAATTTTCCACTGTAAACGCGGAAGAAACAGATACGACCAACAAATGGGTCAGTAGCGATTTTGAATGCTAAAGCAGAAAATCTTGTATCATCAACTTTTCTGATTTCTTCCTTACCTGTGTCTGGATGAATACCCATAACGGCAGGCTGGTCCATTGGACTTGGTAAGAAATCGATAACAGCATCCAATAGCATTTGAACGCCTTTATTTTTAAATGCAGATCCACACAATACTGGTGTGATTCTCATTTCGACAGTTGCTTTTCTAATGGCGGCACGGATTTCGTCCTGAGTAATACTTTCAGGATTGTCCATAAACTTTTCGAGTAACTCGTCGCTTTCTTCTGCAACGCCCTCAATAAGTGCCATGCGATATTCTTCAACAGTTTCGATTAAATCCTCTGGAATAGGGATTTCTCTGATATCAACTCCTTTGGAGCTTTCGTCCCAAACAAGGGCACGGTTAGTAATGAGATCAACAACCCCTACAAAAGTATCCTCTGCTCCGATTGGAATAACCAGCGGAACAGGATTGGCTTTTAATTTTTCTCTGATTTGCTTTAATACATCAAAAAAATCGGCACCAGTGCGATCCATTTTATTGATAAAGCCAAGGCGGGGTACACTATATTTATCGGCTTGACGCCAAACGGTTTCACTTTGGGGCTCTACTCCACCCACTGCACAAAACAAAGCAACTGCTCCATCGAGAACACGCAACGAACGCTCAACTTCAACGGTGAAGTCAACGTGTCCGGGGGTATCGATAAGGTTGATTTTATGCTTGATGTTATTTCTTTCCCAGTAAACGGTGGTAGCAGCAGAAGTAATTGTGATACCACGCTCTTGTTCCTGGATCATCCAGTCCATGGTAGCGGCACCATCGTGTACTTCCCCTATTTTGTAACTTCTTCCGGTATAGTACAATATGCGCTCGGTCGTAGTGGTTTTACCCGCATCGATGTGCGCCATAATGCCTATATTTCTTCTATGTTCTAGTTTTTCAGACATCTCCTAAATATGTATTTAATCACAGCCGTTTAGAAACGGAAATGTGAGAAAGCCTTATTTGCATCGGCCATTCTATGGGTTTCTTCTTTCTTCTTAAAAGCAGTTCCTTCTTCTTTAAATGCAGCAACTATTTCACCAGCCAATTTCTCACCCATCGTTTTTTCATGACGTTTGCGCGATGCGTTAATTAATGCTTTCATTCCAATAGATTGTTTTCTTCCGGGACGAATCTCTGAAGGAATCTGGAATGTAGCACCCCCAATTCTGCGGCTTCTTACTTCGACAGATGGAGTAACATTAGCGAGTGCTTTTTTGAAAACTTCTAAGCTATCTTCTTCTTTTACCTTGTTACCAACTATTTCGATGGCTTGATAAAAAATATTGTATGAAGCATTTTTCTTTCCTGAATACATTAAATTATTCACAAATTTTGTCACCAAAACATCATTAAATTTTGGATCAGGAAGAATAATACGTTTTTTTGGTTTAGCTTTCCTCATTTCTGTTATTACTAAAAATTACTATTATTTCTTTGGACGTTTTGTTCCATACTTTGATCTTCTTTGTTTTCTTCCATCTACTCCGGAAGTATCCAAAGCACCACGAACGATGTGGTATCTTACACCTGGCAAGTCTTTAACCCTACCGCCTCTAACCAATACAATAGAGTGCTCCTGTAAGTTATGACCTTCACCGCCAATGTAAGCATTTACCTCTTTACCATTTGTTAATCTAACCCTGGCTACTTTGCGCATGGCAGAATTTGGTTTCTTTGGAGTGGTTGTGTATACTCTCAGGCAAACACCCCTGCGTTGAGGACAAGAATCTAAGGCACGGGATTTACTTTTGTATTCCAGTTTGTTGCGGCCTTTTCTTACTAATTGTTGTATTGTTGGCATACTATTAATAAATTTTTATATTTTAATCTATCTAATTCCCCCTAATTTTTGGGACTGCAAAAGTATACATTATTTTTTATATTCCAACTTCCTGATAAAAAAAATATTACGTTTTTATTAAAAGTTATTCACAGCCTATCAGCTTCTGTTATTAAAGAGCAGGAATAATTTCAAAATCAAAAACTTAATGCATCTGAATATAAACAATGCTGTGTTATTAATTCTTTGGCTAATTTCGCCGCATTATAAATACATTTTTAAGTTTGTTTGCGTTTCTTTTGACAATAAAAACCCGACAACCCGCTAATATTGATGATGAAGCATATTTTATTTCTTCCGCGCTGGTATCCAAATAAATACGACCCTATGTGGGGATTGTTTGTAAAAAACCATGCTCTATCTGTTTCTGAATTACATAAAGTAAGTGTCCTTTATTTAGAAACCAATGATGGTATTACCGGAGAAACCAGGTTTGTGGAAGAATCTTCATCTCCCTATACATTAACTATTTATTATTCCAAGCCAAAGTGTAAAATTCTTTACTTCATTAAATTTATTTATCTGTATTTCAAGGGGTTGAAACTCATAGCAAATAAGAGAGGCCCAATTCATTTAATTCATGTGAATATTTTAACCCGGATGGGATTTTTGGCCTGGCTTTCGTTTCGTTTGCAAAAAATCCCTTTTGTAATTACAGAACACTGGAGCAGATACCAGCCAAATGTTAATGGATACAAAGGTTTTTTTCGAAAAAAAATAACAACAATGGTGGCCCGAAATGCCAAAGCTATTATGCCGGTAACTTTAAACCTTAAAAATGCTATGATAGATTGCGGGATTAATTCATCCAATTATATAGTAGTTCGCAATGTGGTGGATCAGATTTTCTTCAACTCAGCCATAACTCCTTTAAGAACTGAACCTGCAAGAATTATTCACGTGAGCACTTTTGAAGACCGAAGTAAAAACATATCGGGAATCATTGATGCCGTTGGAGAATTGAAAAATATCAGAGTCGATTTTAAAATGGTATTTGTGGGTGATGGCGTTGATTTTGAAGCCATGAAAGTTAAAACCATTGAGAAGAATCTTTCAGAGTTTATTGAGTTTACGGGGTTACTTGAAAAGGAAGCATTGGTTCACGAGTTTGAGACAGCAAGTTTTCTCCTTATTAATAGTAACTACGAAAACATGCCTGTTGTTATCAACGAAGCCTTTGCCACCGGTCTTCCTGTGTTGTCAACCCGGGTAGGTGGAATCAGTGAACATGTAAACGCCGACCGTGGCAGACTATTTGAACCTGGAAACCGCGAAGTTCTAGTTAACGAGTTAAACCAGATGCTGGACCATTTTATGGATTATCATCCTGAAGAAATCAGAAAATACGCTCAGGAACACTTTTCTATGAAAGCCGTGGGAGACCAATTAAGCAAGATTTATGAATTGGCTTTAAAATCCTGAGGATAGTTTTTAACTTCAATAGATTTTCCTATCTTTGCACCCCCCAAAAGGGGAGAAATCACATGGGGTTGACTGGATTTGACAGCAAGAAAGTGTGATGGTAAGCATGCCGAGCGTTGTGAATATGGCTCGTAAATACTAATTCACATTGCTATGTAAATGGCGAAAACAACAATTACGCTCTTGCTGCGTAGTCATGACTCAGTCAGACTACCTTAATCCACGAAATTAATTTCGGGACAAGGCCTTCCCTCAGCCGGACCTGCTCTGTTCCATACTGATCAAGGGGAGTCGTAAATTCAGAGATAGTTGGCAATAAGTCTCGGGTTGCCAATAAAATTAAGAGGATAAGGTAACGGTCCGGGTGTCTTTTCCCAAACGTTATTCGAAAACCAATAAAAGAATAAGCATGTAGAAAGTCATTGGGCTGCTTGTTTGGACGAGGGTTCGAATCCCTCCAGCTCCACATTTTGGAAGTACTTGGAGTGCCTGGAGTACTTGGAGTGCCTGGAGTACTTAGAGTGCCTGGAGTTATGGGAGTACTTGGAGTAATTATTTAGGTTATTAATATTCATACTGATGGATAATAAGGAATTTGGGTTGCAATTAGAACTGCGGACCCGAAAATTTGCGGTTGAGATTATCAAATTATCCGCTGGTTTGCCAAATTCTCCAGAAGGAAAAGTTCTTAGAAATCGATTAACAAAATCCGGAACAATCATTGTTGCAAATTATCATGAAGCATCAATAGATTAAATGCAGGGTAAAAATCTGCGAATTAGAAGCGGGAGAAACCGTGTATTGGTTAAAAGTTATTGAAGAAATATAATGGATTGAAGATTCAGTATTGGAACAGATTTTAAAGGAGTCTAATGACCTCCTGGCAATCTTTACCTCAATCCATCACAAACTGAAATAAACAAAATCACTCACACTTTTCATAACACTTCAAATACTCAAAGTACTACAAGTACTTCAAGTACTTAAAAAGGCTCCATAGTTTAAAGGATAGAATTTGAGATTCCGGTTCTCACGGTGGAGGTTCGATTCCTCCTGGAGTCACTTAATACAACAAAGCATTTTTGAAATGCCTCCCCCCTAAAATTAATTTAATTGTTACCTTTGCCCACAAAAAATTGTCAAAGCATGTATAAATTTATAGCTTTTATGGTCTTAGCAATGGTGCTGAGCTCCTGTAACAACAACAGTAATCAGTTACCTGCGGATTATATTCACAATGCCAAAACAGCAGATGGTGTTGAAAATCAGGCTGATTCTCCTGTTATTAGCTTTAAAAAAATCGAACATGATTTTGGGAAAGTTATTCAGGGGGAAGTGGTATCCTATGGATTTCAGTTTACAAATACCGGGAAAACCGATTTGATTATATCGAATGTTACATCATCGTGTGGCTGTACCGTATCAAGTTTCCCCAGTGAGCCTATTAAACCCGGCAAATCTGAAACTATTGAAGCCAAATTCGACAGCAATAACCGTATGGGATTTCAAAACAAAAGAATTACCGTTTTGACCAATGCAGACCCGGCAAAATACATTTTGCACATTACAGCAGAAGTTATAAAACCCTAGTTAGAAACAAATTAAATTATATAAAATGAATCTTTTAACAATTCTATTATTTGCTCCCCCTGCCGAAGGCAGCGAACAGGGAGGCATTATGTCTTTCTTGCCCTTGATTTTAGTGATTATTGTTTTCTATTTCTTCTTTATTCGTCCTCAGATGAAAAAAAGCAAAGAACAAAAGAAATTCAGAGAAGAGCTTAAAAAGGGCGACGATGTTTTAACCATTGGCGGTATCCTTGGCAAAGTAGTTAAAATTGACGAAACTTCGCTTGTTATTGAAACCGAAGGTCAGACAAAAATTAAAGTGGCTAAATCGGCCATTGTACCTATGGACACTACAGTGGGTCAAACCAAATAGTTTGAATTACAATTTTTCCAAAGCTCTTTGCTCACACAGGTTTGCAAAGAGCTTTTTTTATATTTTTACCAGTCCATATGAAAAAGTCAATCAGAAGTATTAAAAACAACAAATCGACAGTATTTTTTATCTGTCTGATTCTGTCCAGCTTGTTGTGGCTCATGCTCAAGCTATCGAAAGAATATGAACTGGAAATAGAAATACCTATTGTTTATCAGGAGCTTCCGGCCGACAAACTTTTAATAAAACCCTACGATTCCATACTATTAGTACAGTTGACCGACAATGGTTTTAATTTTTATGGCAGAAAGATTCTCGGAGTAAATAACGAAATTGCTGTGCCACTATCAATAATGCGCAAGAGCAATTATACAACAGGCGATTCACAACACTACTATATTCTGAGCAAATTATTAAATGAACAATTAAGCTCAACCTTTGGTTTGGCTACTAACTTTAGAATTGTTGGACCAGATACTTTAAATCTTTATTTCTCTGGCTTGAATTCAAAAGAAGTAAAGGTTTACGCTGATGTAGATATAAAACTGGCACCACAGTTTCAATTAAAGAATAAAATAAGGATTATTCCGGACCATGTTACTATTTATGGGGATGAAAAAATGCTGGAAAAAACCGACAGCATTTTTACCAATCCATTGGTTTTAGATAATTTGTCGCAAGACCAATTTGTGGAGATTTCTCTTAACCTTCCTGACTTTCTTCATTCGAACCCCAATAAAGTGCAACTTGAAATCGGTGTTGAGAAATATACTGAAGCTGAAATAAATATCCCCATTATTCTTGATATACAAAGCGATAAAAAGATAAATATCTTTCCCAAGAGCATAAAAATCAGATATGCTGTTTCTTTTGAGAAGTACAAAGAAGTGAAAATTGAAGATTTTGTGGTCATGGCTTCCAAAGATAGTTTATCAGCCGATAAGCTGCAGATTCAGCTTAAAAAATATCCGGGATTTATCAGAATCATCGATTTCTCCCCCAAAATGGCCGAATACATAATCATTAATTGATGGTTAAGATAGGATTAACAGGAAATATTGGGAGCGGAAAGACATTTGTATGTCAATTGTTCGAAGCTTTGGGCGTACCTGTTTTCTATGCCGACCTTGAAGCGCGCGTCATTCTCAATCACCCCAGAACCCTTCCGTTGCTTACTAAAGAGTTTGGAAATGAGATTATTAACGATAACTTAAGCATCGACCGTAAAAAACTGGCAGGAATTGTCTTCAACAATCCTGAAAAATTGCAGGTTCTTAACGGAATCATTCATCCCCAATTGTTTAGGGACTTTAAAATATGGGCACTTGAACAAACCCCGAAACCTTATGTTATAATGGAAGCCGCAATTTTGTTCGAAAGTGGTTTTCAGCAATTTGTGGATAAAACAGTTTTTATTTCAGCACCAGCTGACCTAAGAATTCAAAGAGTAATTCAGCGGGATGGAATGACCCGCCAGGAAGTTGAAGAGCGAATGAAAAATCAACTGTCTGATGCACAAAAAGAAAGCTTGTCGGACTTTGTAATATCCAATGATGGGCAAACCATGTTACTACCACAAATAATAAATCTTCATCATCTATTCAATTCATTATAAATATGATAAATCAGATTGCCAAAACACTTGGAATACAACAGGAACAAATTAAGCAGGTGCTCGACTTGCTGGCTTCCGATGCAACCATACCTTTTATTGCCCGCTACCGAAAAGAAAAAACCGGTGGTTTGGACGAAGTTCAAATAGCTCAAATAAGAGATTTATCGCAGCAAATCACTGCTTTTAATGATCGGAAAGCTACCATTAAAAACTCGCTGGAAGAACAGGGAATACTAACCCCGGAGCTTTTAAAAGCGCTCGAGAAAATAGATAATAAAACCGATTTGGAAGATTTCTATCTGCCTTATAAACCCAAGCGAAAAACCAAAGCCAGCGTTGCCATTGAAAACGGTTTGGAGCCTTTGGCCAAAATGATTATGTCGCAAAGCAATTCGAATATTGAACATAGTGCTCAGCGGTTTATAAACAAAAATATTGCAAACGCTGATGATGCTTTGCAGGGAGCCCGCGACATTATTGCCGAATGGATTAATGAAGATGCCCAAATCAGAAGGCGGTTGAGGCTTTTAATGAAACGTGAAGGCGAAATTATTTCGAAGCTTATTAAGGGAAAAGAGACCGAAGGGGAACGATTTCAAATGTATTTTGATTACCGCGAAAAGTTAAAATTTGCAGCATCGCACAGAGTATTGGCAATGTTTAGGGGAGAAAATGATGGGTTTTTGAGACTTAAAATAGAGGCAGACCCGGAAAACTCGGTAGAATTAATTGGTTCTCAGTATATAAAAAACGGATCCACAACTTCCCGCCATATCAAGCTGGCCATAAACGATGCTTATAAACGACTGCTTCAACCAAGCCTGCAAAACGAATTTAAATCGGAACTTAAGGAGAAGGCAGATGCTGAATCCATTCAAATTTTTGCTAAAAACCTCAAGGAACTGCTATTGTCAGCCCCGTTAAAAAATAAACGGGTAATGGCCATCGACCCTGGATTTAGAACGGGATGCAAAGTGGTTTGTCTGAACGAAAACGGCGATTTATTGCACAACGAAACCATCTTCCCCCACCCGCCACAAAAGGAAACCAAGCAGGCATCGCACAAAATTACTTCCTTAGCCGACGCCTATAAGATTGAAATAATTGCCATTGGAAATGGTACTGCCGGAAAAGAAACTGAATTTTTCATCAGGGGGTTGATGTTTAAAAAGGAAATAAAAGCCATCATGGTGAATGAAAGTGGCGCCTCGGTTTATTCAGCTTCGGCGGTAGCGCGGGAAGAATTTCCTCAGTATGACGTTACTGTGCGCGGAGCAGTTTCCATAGGCAGAAGGCTAATAGATCCTTTGTCGGAATTGGTAAAAATAGACCCAAAGTCAATTGGTGTAGGACAATATCAGCACGATGTAGACCAGACAAAACTTTCTCAATCGCTTGACGAGGTTGTGATGAGTTGTGTGAATGCTGTGGGAACTGATATTAATACAGCCGGAAAACAATTGCTGAGCTATATCTCGGGCGTTGGACCCACTTTGGCCGAAAACATAGTACAATTCCGCAAGACAAACGGAAACTTCACCAACCGCAAACAATTGCTTCAGGTGCCGCGACTGGGGCCGAAAGCCTTTGAGCAATCGGCTGGATTTTTAAGAATACATGGTGGCGATCATCCATTAGACTCATCAGCTGTGCATCCGGAAAGCTATGCCCTGGTTCAAACCATAGCCAACAAGGCGGGGTTAAAAATTGAAGAACTTATTGGGAACCAAAAAGTCCTCGATTCAATGAATCTGGAAAACTTTGTTACCGATAAAATTGGGCTTCCGACACTTCAGGATATTAAAAAGGAGTTGCTTAAACCTGGATTGGACCCCAGAAAGGAATTTGACAACTGGGAGTTTGACCCCAATATAAACAAGCCTCAGGATTTGAAGCTGGGCATGAAACTCAAAGGAATTGTGACCAATATCACTGCTTTTGGAGCCTTTGTAGATATTGGCGTTCATCAGGATGGGCTGGTTCACAAAAGCAATATGGCCGATAAATTTGTTCAAGATCCCAACGAGATTGTGGTTGTGGGCCAACGAGTTACGGTAACGGTGCTCGAAGTGGATTTGGTGAGAAAACGTATTCAACTTTCTATGAGGTGATTGGTGACTGGTGATTAGTGACTGGTGATTGGTGATTAGTGGCTGGACATCGGCTTACTTAGACTTCGCTCAGTAACCGAAGCTTATTACCGAAGCTCAGCAAAAATCAATTAGTATTAATTTCCTTAGGGAACAACGGAAATGGCTAAAACTATTCTTTTTTGGTATTCTGTAAATACTATAAGTTTATACCTTTGCGTTCTTCTATCTCAAGTAAAAAAGCTATGACAAGAAAAATACTTTTAATATTCGTTATTCTTATTGGGTTTTCATCGTTAAAATCTCATGCTCAAAGAATTATGGGGGAAGCCATTTTGGGATTAAATATGTCGAAGGTTGAAGGCGACCTGGTGAATAACGGGAGTCTGAAATTTCAGAAACCCGGCTTAAATGTGGGCGTTGGAGCACTTGTTCCAATTAACAAACATTTTTCGATCAATATTCAAACCCTGTTTACACAAAAAGGTGCATATAAAAAGGTAGGTGTTCATCCGGATAGTGCTATGCCATACTATAATACAAAACTTGATTATGCTGAGGTACCAATCCTGTTCAACTATCACGACAAAAAGGGCTTAACATTAGGAACCGGATTTAGTTATTCGAGGCTGGTTAGAGTGAAATGGGTGGTGAATGGGCGTACCATTTCCAGCAGTTTGAGCGATGGATTTTACGCACGCGACAATGTGGATTGGATTGCCGACTTCAAATACAAACTCTATAAGGATTTTCAGATAAATTTACGTTATCAATACAGTCTGACCAGTATTTGGAGCGGTCCGGACGAAGATTTACTTGTGACCCAGGATTTCGAGAAACAAAGTACCGACCAGCGCCATAGTCTGATTTCGATTCGGGTGGTTTGGTTATTTGGCGGCAAGCAATCGAAAGAGGTTATCGAAAAAATTGATTAATGAACCCAGGAGCATCCTATTGGATTCAGAATCTTCATCTTCTACCCCATCCCGAGGGTGGATATTTCAGGGAGATTTACCGTGACGAAGCGACCTTTCATCCCCTTGAGTTTTCGGGCTTAAGAAGCTATTCAACAGCCATTTACTATTTGCTGCTAAAAGGAGACTTCTCCCGATTTCATCGTATTAAATCCGACGAGGTTTGGCATCATTATGCAGGAAAAGGAGTCAGGATTCATTTATTGGAGAATGGCCAATACCGCATGCTACAACTGGGAAAAGATATTGAGAAGGGCGAGTTGCCAGTGGTTTGGGTTCCAAAAGGAATATGGTTTGCCGCTGAGCCAGCTGAAGGTTGCGATTTTTCGCTCATGGGCTGCACGGTTTCCCCAGGTTTTGATTTTGCCGATTTTGAAATGGCTTCGAGGGATGATTTTGCGGATTATAATGCTGGGTTTAAGGAGTTGATTGACCGATTGACGAGATAATAAAAAAGGCTACCAAAATTTGGTAGCCTTTTTTGTCAGGATAAAATCCTGTTATTTTTTCACCACTTTAACTGAATGATTAGCAGCATCAGTTTTTACTTCTAAGAAATAAACACCATTTTCCAATTGAGATAAATCAACGGTGGTTTGGTTATTTGATAAAGTTTGAACATCAACAACTTGTCCCAGATAGTTTGTAACCACTACTTCGGAAATGATTCCGTCAGCCTGAACATGAATCAGGTTAGAAGTTGGGTTAGGATAAACGGTGAGAGCATCGGTTTTATTTACTTCGTTGGTTGCAGTAACGATGTCAAGAGTTACGCTGATAGTAGCATAGTTGGTAACAGGGTCGTTTGTAGCTACTACAATTTCGCCAGTATACTGACCAGCATCCAAATCTGTTGGATCGAAGAAAACAACTACGTTTTCATCACCACCAGGAATAATCATACCGGCGTCGATTGGGATATCCATGAATGTATTGTAAGGATCTCCAGTTACATTAGCTCTGATTGTCCAGTTTCTGTCAAGAGAGAATTCGCTCCATCCCGGGCCAGTAGAAGACCAGTTAACACCAGGAACTTTAGGGCCTATATCAGAACCAAAAGCATAGATACCAGCAGGTTGGAAATAAGAAACACCTACATAGATTGGTGTACCATCAAGAAGAATAGGAGTACTTAAAGTAGCAGTATTCCACATGCCTACAGTTGGGGTGAAAGGAGCAGAGTAAATTTCTTCACCAGGACCAGGAACAGTAGTTGCTCCACGAGCCCAAACTTTTACCTGAAGGTCAAGACCTTGATCAGCCATATAGAATTCAATTGAAGTCAGCTCTGTACCAATATATTCTTCCATTACAGAAGGGCCGAAAAGAACGGCAATTTTACGAGCTACGGCTCCATCACTACCAATTCCAGAATCAAAATCACCGCAATGAGCCATTTCGCCTGTAGCAGTTCCAGTAGCAGCAGGAACATCATAAATTGGATAAGTTGTGTAAGCCATGTCTTGTTGACCAATATTTGCAATATTGAACATTTCAGTTACAGCTACGCCATCGTTAATCTCAACCATGATTTCGTCTGTGTCAAGTTGAACAGTAGCTGGAGTTAAAGCAGATGATAAAGAAACGAATGTGAAGTTATCAAAATAATAAAGTGGAGAATCAGTTCCTTCGGCACCAGCATACATGTTAACACAACCTAATTGGTTAGCACCAGCGGTTCCGTCAGTTTGTAAACTCCATTGCCATGAAATGATTTCAACGCCATCCCAGTACATAGTAGCTAAATCAGCATCTAAATCAATGTCAACCTGAACATTAAACCAGGTATTGGCATCAAAAGTAACGTTGCTAATTTCCTGTCCACCAGCAATAATTCTGGAAGTTAAGTCAGCATGAAGATAACATTCAATTGCCCACTCAGATGCAAAGATATGTTGAACATTATAATAACCAGCTTTTCCGGCAGGAACATAATAATCAAAGCTTAGAGAATAAGAACCAGATGTTAAGTCGCCACAAGGGAAAACAGCATCAGTAGTACCAGTAACTTTTACTGAATTTGGAGCTGACATTGCAAAATCATCAGAAATAAGAGCATCTTCTGCAGTTCCAGGTTGATTTGTCCATGTTGTCCAGTTTTCATCAACAACTGCTAAATATTCATCAGCAGTATATTCATCAAAATTCTCAAAATAAATAACATCAGACAATTCTTCGAAAACGAAATTGTCAAAATAGTATTGTGGGGAGTCAGTACCTTCGGCACCAGCATACATATTAACACAACCTAACTGATTTGCACCAGCTGTTCCATCAGTTTGCAAGCTCCATTGCCAGGAAATAATTTCTACATCATCCCAATACATTGTGGCTAAGTCCTCATTCATATTCACATCAACCTGAACATGAAACCAGGTATTTGCAGCGAAGGTAACATTACTAATTTCCTGACCACCAGCGATTATTCTGGTTGTTAGGTCAGCATGTAGATAAGATTCAATGGCCCACTCAGAAGCAAAAATATGCTGTAAGTTAAAGTAGGCTGCCTTACCAGCTGGAACATAATAATCAAAACTGATTGTATAAGCACCAGAAGTTAAATCACCACAAGGAAAAACTGCATCTGTAGTTCCCTGAACTAAAACAGAATTAGGAGCAGATTCAGAAAAAGCGTTAGAAATAACAGCATCTTCGGCAGTACCGGGTTGATTGGTCCAGGTTGTCCAGCTGGCGTCAACCTCTGCTAAATAATCACCAGAAGTATAGGAATCAAAATTCCCTTCATAGATTTGAGCATAAAGCCCAAAACCCATAAACATCGCAATAATTAAAAGTAAATTTTTTTTCATAATGGAATAGTTTTAAAAATTGATTAGGATAACCACAAATATAGAGGTTTCTGGGTAAAATTCAAATAAATTAGGTTTTGTGGGTAAAAAAACTATAATGGCGGTATATGGGAATTTCTCAATGTTTTACATTACTGAATTTCAATAATTTAGAAACAAAATCGATTGTTTTAAAAAACCAATAAGAATCTTAGCAAGCCTAAAGGTCATTCATTTATACGGGGGCATTGACTAATAAAGCAGATTAATTCGGGCAATATCTTCCAAAATATCGCTTGTTCCAAGGCCTGTTTCGGAGCTTGTGAGAAAAATCGGAGGCAGCTCTTCCCAGCTTTTCAGCAGAACTTCCTTGTATTTATCTATGTTTTCCATCATTCGGGTCTTTTTGTTTTTATCGGCTTTGGTAAAAACAATGGAAAATGGGAGTTGGTTTAATGCCAGACGGGCCATAAAATCGAGGTCTATTTCCAATGGTTCGTGGCGGGAGTCTACGAGAACATAGATATTCATGAGATTGGGTCGATTCACAAGATACTCGTTAATCATAATCTCCATTTTCTTTTTGAGTTTAACGGGCATTTTGGCAAAGCCATAGCCTGGCAAATCGACCAAAAACCATTGCTGGTTAATAAGAAAATGATTGATTAACTGAGTCTTACCAGGAGTAGAAGATGTTTTGGCCAATTTGGGCTGGCAGCATAATTTGTTGATGAGCGAAGATTTACCCACGTTTGAACGTCCAATAAAAGCATATTCGGGTAGGTTATCGGTTGGGCACTGTTCGAAACTGGTGCTGCTCCTTACAAATTCTGCACTATTTATTACGGTCATACCTGAATTTCCTCATGGATTTAAAATTGCGTGAAATTTTTGCGATATAGGATTGAACGTAGCGGTTTCGTTTTTTCTCGTAAACGTCTTCCAGGGTTATCATCATCCCGGTTTCTTCCACATAGCCAAACTCGTCGTTTACGGCGGTACCAAAGGTGCGCATGGTGGGTGAAAGATTTAAATAGGCATTAAAAAGTGGTGGAATATTTTCTTTTCGATCCCGAAGTTTCTTTATCAGAAGCTTATAATTCTCTTCGAAAGTGGTGCCGGTAAAAACTGCTTCCAACTCATGATCAGGAACTTCAAATTTAAGCGGTTCGTGAGGGATGAGTAATTTATCTTTGTCGGGGAAGAAATGATACAGGAAATAGAGCAACACATCGCGTGCTTCCTTATCATAATCGGTATACATGGTCATTTTTCCAAAGAGGTACTTTACACCTGGAGTTTCTACCACCATTGCCCCCAGTCCATCCCAAAGATTATCGAGCGAGTAGAGCCCTTTTTTCATGTTGAAAGTGGGCTGATAGTTAGGCTGAACAAAGGAACGACCCAGCTCTATGCTGTAGGGCATAAATTCTTTAATGAATTTGGGGGAAAATTTAAACAAATGGGCCGTGGCGCTTTTCACTTCGTTATTGTGTACAGGAATATCGCGGCCATGGATAAAACGATAACCCCCAACTATTTCTTTATCCGTTGGATTCCAAACAATGAGTTGATGAAACGGTTTTTCGAGTTTATCATATTCATCAATATCAACTTCGCAGCCTGTTCCTCCTCCCGCATCACGAAAAGTTATTTCCCGCAGCCGGCCAACCTCGCGCATGAGATTTGGCGAGTCGTGAGCGGTGAAAACAAATATCTGATTGCCACCATTATTGGTGTCGGACAAGTATTTATCGCTGGTGAGTTCCGCATCCAATAATTTGCGTTCAACTTTGGGTATAATGGTTTTCATGAAGAAGTATTTATTTTAATTGATACACGGTTTTTTTAATTGACTCGGCCCACTGGACATCGCTTTTAGATTTATCTAAGCTATTGAAAGGAATCGGCTTGCCAAATTTAATGATAATTTCCTTGCCTTTTTGCTTCACCATTTCATCTACGAGATAAAGCATTTCGAGATTGGCCTGAATTCCAAGTTTTTTCCTCCAGATAGCCAGGTTGTAAAACCAATTGCTGTTTTGCCCCTGAATAAATGTGGGAACAATGTCGCGCTTGTGTGACCGGGCTTTGCGGATAAAGGTTTTTTTCCATTCCAAATCGCTGATGATGCCGTTTTGTTTTCGGCTCACTAATCCGGCTGGAAAGTAGAGCATCATGACATCGCTTTCGAAAGCATTGTCGATAATTCGGGCATTTTCTGTATTGCTGCCATGTTTGTTAATGGGAACAAAAAGCGATTTGATATTGGGCAGATTCATAAGTAAGTCGTTTACGGGAAACTGAATATCTCGCCGAACCTGTCCTGCCACATGCATGAGGGCAATTCCGTCCATTCCGCCCAAGGGGTGGTTGGCGGCAATGATAATCCGTTTTTTGGGGTCAATATTTTCAAGACCTTCCCAACGCACAATCACTCCAAACTCATCGAGCACAGCTTTCAGAAAATCAAGCCCTTGCAGATTTTTATTCCGATGCAAAAAATCGTTGATAAAATCCTGATGAATGATTCTTTTGAGGTAGGAAATGACAAATGAGGGCAGGTATTTTAACAGCTTCGGATTCTTACTGGCAATTACCTTTTCGATGTCGATCACTTTTTCCATAACAGATTTATTTTACGCTCTCCCCTGTTTGCCCGAAATGATGATCGGGCTTTTTTTGCAAAAATAGCTATTTCTGTTAAACAAAGGGGACAATTGACCACTTGATGGGATAAATTGTACCCAGGAACGGGAATTATGACCCTTGTTGGGTCAGATTCACCCACAATTTACCACATGGTTTTTCCCACTATTTCAGGCGGGAATCGATATTGGGCCATGAGAGCTTCCAATTCGTTAGTTCCGCAATACCAGATAAAATGCACAATT
Source organism: uncultured Draconibacterium sp. (assembly GCA_964293475.1). Lineage (GTDB taxonomy): Bacteria > Bacteroidota > Bacteroidia > Bacteroidales > UBA12170 > UBA12170. The sequence goes on along the minus strand of CAXYYJ010000038.1, from coordinate 20,911 downwards.
GCAGTAGGTTGCAGACGAAACAAAAAAAACAGTATTTCCGATTCTATATCAAAAGCCGCCTTGAATTTTGCAAAAAAGTTATAAACACCCCCACTTTTTACCACCAATTCATTCAAATATTATTTAACTGATAATCTGATATTTACAAAATATATCTCCAATTTTTAGTGTTAATAATGCAACTTTTTATTAACAGTCCCGTTATAAGTGGTAATAAGTGGTAAAATAGCTATATTTTTACACTCAATTTAGCAAGCAATGATAAATCTGATAGGATCATACGAAGTAAAAGCAGATGCGAAAGGTCGCATTATGATTCCGTCGGATTTAAAAAAACAAGTTCAATCCATTTTGAATGAAGGGTTTATCATTAAAAGAAGTGTTTTTCAAAAGTGTCTGGAGCTTTATCCCATGAGTGAGTGGAACAAGGAAGCAACAGGGCTTACCAAACTCAACAGGTTTGTGAAGGAAAACAACGACTTCATCAGGGTATTTATGGCCGGTGTGAGAAGCGCCGATTTAGATACCGCAGGAAGGCTTTTAATACCCAAGGATTTGGTGAATTATGCCGGAATTCAAAAGGATTTGGTGATTTCGTCGGCCATTAACAGGATTGAAATCTGGGATAAAAACACCTATGAAAATGTGTTGAACAATCCAGATGTTGATTTTGGGCTGCTTGCTGAAAAAGTGATGGGGAAAGTGACCCCTGAACAAGAGTAAGTAAAAAGAAAAAGCTATGTATCATTTGCCCGTAATGCTTCAGGAATGCATCGAAGGACTTCATATAAATCCTAATGGAATTTATGTGGACGTGACCTTTGGCGGCGGTGGACATAGCAAAAAAATATTGGAGAATCTCGAAAATGGCCGACTTCTGGCCTTCGATCAGGATAAAGATTCACTTGAAAACACCATCACCGACCCAAGATTCACCCTGATTACTGAGAACTTTAAGTTTCTGAAAAACTTTCTCCGGCTCCACGGCGTAAAGAAAATAGATGGTCTTTTGGCCGATTTGGGCGTTTCGAGCCATCAGTTCGACACAGCAGAACGCGGTTTCAGCACCCGTTTCGACGGACCACTCGATGGCCGCATGGACCAACGAATGCCCCTAACAGCCAGCCAAATACTAAATACCTACGAAGTAAATGATTTAACCAGGGTTTTCAGGCTCTATGGCGAGCTTGACAACGCATGGAAAATCAGCCTTTTAGTAACAAAAAGCCGCGAGTCGCAGCCCTACGAAACCATTCAACAATTCAAGGAAAGCCTGCTGCCTTTGGCTCCAAAATTCAAGGATAACAAGTTTTTTGCTCAGGTATTTCAGGCATTAAGAATAGAAGTAAACCAGGAACTGGAAGCCTTGAAAGACATGCTCAATCAGGCTACAGACCTTATGAATCCCGGCGGTCGGCTGGTGATTATGAGCTATCACTCCTTAGAAGACCGAATTGCAAAAAACTTTATAAAAACAGGAAATGTAGAAGGCGAGCTTCATAAGGACTTCTACGGAAAAGTTCAGAATTCGTGGAAGGCTATTACCAGAAAATCGGTGGTTGCCAGCGACGAAGAAATAGAGAGAAACAGCAGGGCCCGCAGTGCCAGATTAAGAATAGCAGAAAGAGTAAACGAGTAAATGAATCAGATAAACGACATAGAACAAGAAGCTCCGGTGCAGGAGGCAGTGAAGAAACCCAAAAATTTCTTCTTCACTTATATCAGGCCATTTCTCGATGGTAGTTTCTTCTCTCAGGATTCCATTGAGAAGAACTTCCGTTTTATATTTTATATCATTCTTCTCATTATTCTATTCATTAGCAACACTTTCAGGGCTCAGGACACGCAACGAAAAATTGAGCATACCAAAGACGAAACTCAGGCCATAAGAATAAAATCCATTTACATGAAATCTATGTTGATGGAAAGTACACGCCCCACCAGAATGGCCGATAAGGTTAATGAACTGGGGCTAAAAAGATCGGATGTTCCACCATATAAGATAGAGCGCTAGATTATGACAACGGAACAAACCATCAAATCAATTCAGCTCAAGGGGATTTTTACCTATCTCATGATGATAGCATTTGCCTTTGCCATCATGGCTCAGGTTATTAATATTCAGTTTTATCAAGGTGTTGAGCTCAGAAAAATGGGCAAAACCCGATCCATTGAAGAAATGAAAATTGATGCCTTTCGAGGCAATATTTACAGCACCAACAACAGCTTGCTGGCTGTTACCATTCCTAAATACGAAATCAGAGTCGATTTAATTTCCAACAAAAGCGCCCAGTTTTTCAACGCCAATGTTGATGAGCTGGCCGAGAACCTGAGCAAGCTCTTTAAGGACAGATCGAAAGCGACTTACAAAAAAATGATGATTGAAGCGCGGGCTCAGAAAAACTATTATTTCCTGCTCAAACGAAATGTCACCTTTAAACAATTATCAGAGCTTCAAACTTTCCCCATTTTCAAATTGGGCAGAAATAAGGGGGGATTAATTCCTATTGAATCGAATATCAGAGAGCTGCCCTATAAAAACTTAGCCAAGAGAACCATTGGGATTTTCAATTACGAAACCGGAACCTATGAAGTTGGATTGGAAGGCGCCTTCAACGATGTGTTGGAAGGAACTCAGGGGACACGGGTTATGCAAAAGATTGAAGGCGGTGTATGGATGCCCATTGATCCGGCCAACGATATTAAACCAGAAAACGGTAACGATCTCTACACCACCATTGATATTGACATACAAGATGTTACAGAATATTCCCTGCGCAAACAACTTCAACTTCATGGGGCAGAGAATGGTTGTGCGGTGGTGATGGAAGTTGAAACCGGCGAAATAAGAGCCATGGCCAATCTGAGCAAAGACGAGAGCGGGGCCTACACCGAAACATTCAACTATGCCATTGGTGATGCATCGGAACCTGGTTCTACCTTTAAAATTGCATCGATGCTGGTGGCACTTGAAGATGGCTATGTGGATCTAAACGACACTGTGGACACAGAAAATGGGAGCACAAAATTCTATGGCATGACCATTAAAGATGCTCACAAAATAGGCACAGGTATTATTACTGTTCGGGAAGTTATTGAAGAATCGTCGAATGTGGGCATTGCCAAAATCATTTGGAAATACTATAAAAAGAAGCCAGAAAAATTTATCGAAGCTCTTTATGATATTGGGTTTAACGAAAAGCTTGATATCCCCATCAAGGGGGAAACCGAACCATACATTAAAAATCCTTCTGACAAATCCTGGTCGGGCATATCCTTACCCTGGATAGCTTATGGCTATGAGCTGAAGATTACCCCACTTCAAACTCTCACTTTTTACAATGCCATTGCCAACAATGGAAAAATGGTGAAACCGCTCTTTGTCAGGGAGATAAAGAAAGGGAACAGTGTTGTTGAATCATACGGCCCTGTGGTGATGAATAGTAAAATAGCTTCGAACAGCACCTTAAAAAAGCTTCGCAGTATGATGGAAGGCGTGGTTGAACGCGGAACAGCCAAAGTAATAAAAAGTAAATTCTACGCCATTGCAGGCAAAACCGGGACAGCTCAGATAGCCCAAAAGAACACAGGTTACAATAAAACCAATTATAAAGCATCGTTTTGCGGCTATTTCCCTGCCGAAGACCCAAAGTATTCCTGCATAGTGGTTATCAATAACCCTTCGTCGGGAGCCTATTATGGCAGTTCCGTTGCAGCGCCGGTTTTTAAAAATATTTCGGACTATATCTACGCCAATCATATGGAAATAGACGATGAAGAAACAGAACGCGAATTGACCTATAACCCCATTTTATCCTATAAACAAGGAGCCCTGGAAGATTACGATGTTTTGGTCGACGAGATGGATTTGGATCAGGATATAGATGATAGCCAGGACTATGTGGTGGGCATACCCGAAAAAGGCAATGCCAAATTTGCTCCCAAAACCATTTCCGGAAAAACCATCCCAAAACTAAAAGGCATGTCGGCCAAAGATGCTGTTTACTTGCTGGAAGAGATGGGTTTGGTGGTCAAAATTATTGGAAAAGGCTTTGTAGAAGAACAATCGCTGCCAGCAGGATCGAAGCCTGTAAAAGGAAAAGTAATCACACTAAGACTCTCCGCCAGCTCATGAAAAAACTAAAGCAACTCCTTGGAAACATTATAACTAAAGAGATTTTGGGCTCTTTGGAAACAGGCATCTCGTCGGTGGAATTCGATTCCAGAAAAATACAACCCGGTAGCTTGTTCATTGCCACCCGCGGAACTCAGTCCGATGGACATGATTATATAGAAACAGCAATTGCAAAAGGTGCTGTGGCCATAGTTTGCGAAATATTGCCCGCAGAAATTCAGCCTGAAATAACCTACGTAGTTGTAGAAAATAGCCACAAGGCATTGGGCATGATAGCTTCCAAATGGTATGGTGAGCCCAGCAAAAAACTTATTTTGACTGGAGTAACCGGTACCAACGGAAAAACCACCATCGCTACTTTGCTTTTTGAACTATTTGGCCAGTTAGGCTATTTCGCCGGACTTCTTTCGACCATCGAAAACAAAATAGGTTCCAGAATTATTCCATCTACCCACACCACCCCCGATGCCTTGAGCCTGAACAAATTGCTCAGCGACATGGTAGTAGAAGGCTGTAGTCATTGCTTTATGGAAGTTAGCAGCCACGCCCTGGATCAGGGACGCACTGCGGATTTGGATTTCGATGGAGCCATTTTCACCAACCTTACCCACGATCATTTGGACTATCACAAGGAGTTTTCGGCCTATTTAAAAGCCAAAAAAATCTTCTTCGATGAGTTGAAACCCAATGCCTTTGCCTTAGTGAATGAAGACGACAGAAATGGCATGGTGATGCTGCAAAACTGCAAGGCAAAAAAATACACCTATTCTATTCAAACCCTGGCCGATTTCAATGCGAGAATTCTGGAGAATCAGTTTTCGGGGCTAAATCTGTTGATCGATGGCAAGGATGTGTGGTTCAGACTTGTGGGCCAGTTCAATGCCTATAATTTACTGGCCATTTATGCATCCGCAGTTTTACTGCAGCAGGATTCAGAAGAAGTATTGGCCCGATTGAGCAATATTTCTTCGGCCAACGGACGCTTTGAAATGATAAAATCGAAAGATGGGAAAGTGGCCATTGTGGATTACGCCCACACCCCCGATGCGCTTCAAAATGTTCTAAAAACCATTCGCGATATCCATCAGAACGATGGGAAAATAATCACTGTGGTGGGAGCCGGCGGAAACAGAGACAAAACCAAAAGGCCCGAGATGGCTCGTATTGCTGCCGCTTTCAGTCATCAGCTCATTTTAACATCCGACAATCCGCGGAACGAAAAGCCAGAAGACATCATCAACGATATGAAAGCCGGATTGACTCCGATGGAACTCAAGAAATGCCTGGCCATCACCCTTCGTGAGGAAGCCATAAAAACAGCGGTGGCATTGGCAGGAATCAATGATGTAATTCTCATTGCCGGAAAAGGCCACGAAAACTATCAGGAGATAGATGGAATAAAATACCATTTTGACGATAAAGAATTGATTAACAAACTATTTACAGAAGAATAATATGCTTTACTATTTATTTGAATACCTGAGAGAAGAGTTTAATATGCCTGGGGCCAATGTGTTTCAGTACATATCCTTTAGGGCAGCTATGGCTGTAATTACCTCGCTGTTCATTTCGCTGGTATTCGGCAGAAGTCTTATCGAAATTCTCAGAAAAAAACAAGTTGGGGAAAGTATCCGCGATTTGGGTTTACAAGGGCAGATGGAGAAAAAAGGAACCCCCACCATGGGCGGTATCATCATTATTGGCTCCATATTAATTCCAGTCCTCCTTTTCACCAAACTGAACAATATCTATATTATTCTCATGATTTTCACCACCTTATGGATGGGAATGATTGGTTTTCTCGATGATTATATCAAAGTATTCAGAAAAAACAAAAAAGGTCTCAGGGGGATTTTTAAAGTGATAGGTCAGGTAACCCTTGGTATTGTGGTAGGATCAGTCATGTTTTTCCATCCCGACATCGCCATCAACGAAAATCCGGGTGCAAGTACCATTGAGCAAACCGTAAAACCAGAAACTCCCACCATGCGCTATGTGTTAAAAGAAGGCGAAATCAGTGTTCAGCCGGTCCAATCCACACAAACCACCATTCCGTTTGTAAAAAACAATGTTTTCGATTATGCCATGCTCATAACCTGGGTAAATCCGGCAGCCAATAAATGGGCCTGGCTGGTTTATATTCCCTTAGTCATACTCATCATCACCGCTGTGAGCAACGGCGCCAACTTAACCGATGGTATTGATGGATTAGCCACAGGAACTTCGGCCATTATTGGAGCCACGCTGGGTATTTTTGCCTGGCTCAGTGGTAATATCATTTTCTCCAACTATCTGAATATAATGTATATACCCAATGTGGGCGAACTCACCATTTTTATGAGCGCCTTTGTTGGAGCCACCATCGGATTTCTCTGGTACAACACCTACCCTGCTCAGGTTTTCATGGGCGATACCGGAAGTTTAACCCTGGGTGCCATCATCGCAGTTTTTGCCATTCTCATCCGCAAGGAGCTGCTCATTCCCATTCTCTGCGGAATCTTTTTGATGGAAAGTCTTTCGGTGATTTTACAGGTAAGCTATTTCAAACATACGAAAAGGAAATATGGCGAAGGCCGGAGAATTTTCCTTATGTCACCCATACACCATCATTATCAGAAACTTGGCTATGCCGAACCCAAGATTGTTTTGCGGTTTTTCATCATAGGAATCATTCTGGCAGTGGTGAGCATAGTAACCTTAAAACTAAGATAAATGAAGAAACTGGTAGTTCTCGGTGGTGGCGAAAGCGGCACTGGTGCAGCATTTCTGGGGCTGCAAAAAGGCTATCAGGTATGGTTGAGCGACAGAGGGCAAATCCAGGAAAAATATAAAAAAGTTCTTACAGATAATGAAATAGAGTTTGAAGAAGGAAAGCACACAGAAAGCAAAATTCTTGATGCCGATTTGGTGGTAAAAAGCCCTGGAATACCCGATGATGCAACATTGGTAAAAACCTTAAGAGCCCAAAATACCCCAGTGATATCGGAGATTGAATTTGCCTCATGGTTCACCAAAGCCAAAATGATTTGCATCACTGGCACCAATGGTAAAACCACCACCACCAGCCTGCTGCATCACATTTTGAAGGGAGCGGGATTGAATGTTGGATTGGCGGGAAACATAGGACAAAGTTTTGCCTGGTCGGTGGCTCATGAAAATCATGACATCTATGTGCTGGAAATCAGCAGTTTTCAGCTTGACGGGATGTTCAGTTTTAAAGCCGACATGGCCATTCTGACCAATATTACCCCCGACCATCTGGACCGCTACGACCATAGCTTTCAGAATTATGTGGATTCGAAAATGAGAATCCTCAACAATATGGGCCCTTCGGACTATTTCATTTACAACGCCGACGATTCGGTAACAACTGCAGAATTGCAAAAAAGAGAAACAAAGGCACAACTCATTCCTTTCACACTGGAGTACAATCCGGTGCCAATGGGAGCCTGGTTGGAAGAAGATAAATTAATTATTAAAAATCAAAAGGACGAATTCATCATGACACTAAGAAGCTTAGCACTCCAAGGTAAACACAATACCTACAATTCAATGGCAGCAGGGATTTCCGCCAAATTGACCAGTATAAGAAATAAAAATCTAAAAGAATCGCTGACCGAATTTCAGTCGCTGCCTCACCGTATGGAGAAAGTAGCCACTATTGGGGGAATTCAGTATATCAACGATTCGAAATCGACCAGTGTCAACTCCACTTATTTTGCTTTGGAGAGCATCAGCCGACCCATTATCTGGATTGCCGGCGGAAAAGACAAAGGCAACGATTATTCTTCCATTAATAACCTTGTGGAAACCAAGGTGAAAGCCATAGTTTGCCTTGGACTGAACAACGGTGCTGTTCACGAAGCTTTTGGCAAAACCAAATCCATTATCATCGACACTTACTCGGCCGAAGAAGCAGTGGAAGTTGCCCAAAGACTTGCCGAAGCAGGTGATGTTGTTCTGTTATCGCCCGCCTGTGCCAGTTTCGATTTATTTGAAAACTACGAAGACCGCGGTAATAAATTTAGGAAAGCTGTTAACGAATTATAATAACAATAGACCTTGAAATCATTTTTCGTACATAAAGGTGATAAGACTATCTGGGTGCTGTTTTTGTTCCTCTCATTGGCATCGCTGGTATTGGTGTATAGTGCATCGAACTACCTGGCGGTGAAACAGTATGGAGGCGAGAACATCAGGTTCCTGTTTAAGCAGCTCGTTATTATTGGCGTGGGTTATGTTACTATGCTTGGCTTCTCTCAGATTAAATACTCTAATTTTCAGTGGGGGAGTAAGCTGGCGTTATTTGCAGTAATCCCCATTTTATTGATTACGGCAGTAATGGGAACCAATATTAACAATGCCAGCAGGTGGCTCACCATTCCCATAATCGGTATTAGTTTTCAGAGTTCGGACTTCGCCAAAATCGTCCTTTTGGCATTTCTGGCCCGCAACCTGAGTAAAATGCACGAAAAAGCTCAGGGCGGAAATTCACTTTATTATGTTCTCGGCGCCGTATTTATGCCCGCTTTCGTTGTTTCCGGTCTTATTCTGCGATCCAATTTAAGTACATCATTATTGGTATTTGTGTCAGCCTTTTTTATGATGTGGATAGGACAGGTGAAAATTAAATATTTAGCAGGTTTGGTTGGTAGCGGATTGGTAGTTGTGGTGCTGGCATTTTTCGTAGCCAAATCGAACCCCAACCTTTTGCCCCGATTCGACACCTGGGTGAGCCGTATCGAAAATTTCGGTGGCGATGATAAGGATGCCAATTATCAGGTAATACAAGCCAAAATAGCCATCGCTTCGAACCCAATCATCGGGAAAATGCCTGGAAAAAGCAGTCAGCGGGCGTTTTTACCATCGGCCCATGCCGACTTTATCTACGCCATCATTATTGAGGAATACGGCACCATCATAGGGTTTTTAACCATTTTTGTTTATCTGGCTCTTTTTTATCGGGCCATAGTCATATCGAAGAAAAGTGATACCAAGTTTGGAGCGATTTTGTCGCTCGGGCTCATGTTTTCCATTATTATTCAAGCGCTTATCAATATGGGTGTGGCGGTGAGCCTATTGCCGGTTACCGGACAGCCTTTGCCCTTGGTGAGTCTTGGAGGAACGAGTTTTATATTCACCAGCATGGCTCTGGGAATGATTCAAAGTATAAGTGTTGGCCTGCAAAAGGAGCAGGATCCCATAGAGGTGGTTCAATAGACAATGGAAAGAACGAAAGAAATAAGAATCATCGTTAGCGGAGGGGGCACCGGCGGCCATATCTTCCCGGCTATTGCTATTGCCAAAGCCATTCAGCTAAAACATCCTGAGGCGAAGATTCTTTTTGTGGGAGCTTTGGGAAAAATGGAGATGGAAAAAGTTCCGGAAGCTGGTTATGCCATTGAGGGACTTCGGATTAGCGGATTTCAAAGAAGCCTAAGCATACAGAATCTGAGTTTTCCATTTAAGCTAATGAGCTCTTTACTGAAAGCCCGTAGCATCATTAAGAAATTTAAGCCACAGGTGGTGGTTGGAGTTGGTGGTTTTGCCAGCGGTCCTACCCTGAACATGGCAACCCGCCTGGGAATTCCAACCCTTATTCAGGAGCAAAACAGCTATCCCGGAATCACCAACAAGCTTTTAGCCGCCAAAGTGAACACAATATGCGTGGCCTATGATGGGATGGAGAAGTTTTTCCCCGCCGAAAAAATAAAGCTTACTGGCAATCCCATCAGAAAACAAGTTATTGATATTGAAGGCAAAAAAGCTGAAGCACAGGCATTCTTCGGTTTGGCCGCTCAAAAGAAAACCATTCTGATAGTTGGGGGAAGTCTGGGGGCTCAGAGCATCAATCAAGCCATATTGAACAATATTGACCAGTGGAATCAAATGAATGCACAAGTTATCTGGCAAACCGGGAAAACCGGATATAAGGATATTAGCGCCAAAGTGCTGCCACTGAAAATGGAACATATTAAAGTACACGAGTTTATTCAGCGAATGGATTTGGCTTATGCCGCTGCCGACTTGATAGTTTCGAGGGCAGGAGCCATAGCCATTTCGGAGATTTCGGCGGTTGGAAAACCTGTGATTTTTGTCCCTTATCCACATGCCGCCGAAGACCATCAAACAAAAAATGCACAGCGACTGGCCGAGCGCAAAGCGGCCTTACTGATACCCGATAACCAGGTTAATTCCAAACTTTTCCAAATGGCCAACGATACTTTGTACAATGGCGAAATGCTCCAGGCCATGGCCGTTGAGATTAAGAAATTTGGGATTACCAATGCCGATGATATTATTGCTCAAGAAGTTATAAAACTAATCAAATGAATTTAGAAAAGGTAAAATATGTTTATTTATTGGGAATTGGAGGCATTGGAATGAGTGCCTTAGCCAGATATTTCCTTCAAAGAAACAGCCTGGTTTTTGGTTACGACCGCACTTCTACCCCACTCACTCAAGCTCTCGAAAACGAGGGAGCACAAATTAGCTATGAAGACGAGCCGCAAAATCTTCCGCAACCCATTAAAGATGATAATGAGGTATTGTATATTTTCACTCCTGCCATTCCTGCTGAGAATAAAATTTGGCTGTTTTTGCAAGGCAGAAACAATTTGCTTTACAAGCGTTCGGAAATTCTGGGGTTTTTAAGTCAGCAATATCAATGCATAGGAATAGCTGGCACCCATGGAAAGACCACCGTTTCGAGCATGACAGCCCATATTTTGCATGGAAGTCCGTTGGGATGCCAGGCCTTTTTGGGGGGAATTGCCCGTAACTATAACAGCAACCTACTCATTCATCCAACGAGCAATTGGATGGTGGTGGAAGCCGACGAGTACGACCGCTCTTTCCTGAAACTTCATCCTCAGATTGCCCTTATAACCGCTATGGATGCCGATCATTTGGACATTTACGGAACCCATGATTATCTGATTGAGTCGTTCAAAGCCTTTGCCCGCCAGCGAAAACCCGGTGGTGAATTGGTGATTAATGCAAAACTAACCCATCATTTTACTGATACCACTGACTTCAAAACCTACGGATTGGATAATCCAAAGGCCGATTTTTCCGCAGAAAACATCATTCTAAGCAACGGAAAGTATTCTTTCACGCTTCGCCATCCTAAGGGAATTATAGAAAATATTACTCTGAACATGCCCGGAATAGTGAATCTGGAGAATGCCACTGCAGCAGCTTCTTTAGCTTTGCTGGCAGGGGTTCAGCCACAGTTTATTGTGGAAGCTTTGGGAAATTTCATGGGGATAAAAAGGCGGCTTGAACTTGTTGCTTCAACCCCCGAAACCATTTATTATGACGATTATGCGCATCATCCCGAAGAAATTAATGCGGCGCTTAAATCGTTGAAATTGCTTTATCCCGACCGCAAAATGACGGTGATTTTCCAGCCCCATTTGTTTAGCCGCACCCGCGACTTCGCCGAAGGATTTGCCCAAAGCCTGAGTCAGGCCAACGAGGTGATTCTTCTCGACATTTATCCGGCCCGCGAAAAACCCATGTTGGGCGTTACAAGCCGTATCATTTTTGAACAAATAGAGAATCAGAACAAAAAGCTCATTCACAAGGATGAGCTGGTGAAATATATTGACGAAAACAGACCAGAGCTGCTCGTAACGCTGGGCGCTGGCGATATTGACAGATTGGTGGAACCTTTAAAAGACTTATTGACCCGATGAAGAAGGTATTAAATAGGATTCTTTGGATAACCGCGTTGATAATCACGTTGGTAGCCACTGTTTTTGCCAATATTGAATACCATAAAAGGCCTACTCAGGATTTAAAGGTTGAGATGGCCTGGTCGCTGAATCCAACCTTGGCTTCGGTGGATGGAGTGAAGAAAAAGATTCTCGACAAATCGCCACATATTGTTGGTCAGCGGATTGAGAATTTAAAGCTTGAAGAGATAGAGTCGAAAGTTGCCGAGAATAGTCAGTTCACCGATGTGAGAGCCTTTCTGAAAATTAACGGCGACATCGTGATGAAGCTGAAATCGAGAAAAGCCATTCTCAGGGTTTTCGACGAAAAAGGATACAATCTGTATTTGGGAAAAGGCAAAGTGCTTATGGGCACCAGCTTGTCCAACTCCCAGCGTTTGCTGGTAGCCAGCGGTCATCTTCCTTATTTGTCTCCCGAAGAAAAAATCAGAGTACTCAACGACGAGCGCAAACTCCCCCAGATTTACTCCGATGTTTATGATTTGGCTGAGCTTATTCACGACGACGAATTTCTCGATGCCCTTATCGACCAGATATATATCACCAAAAAAGGTGAAGCGGAATTAATACCAAAAATTGGGGTCAAACTCATAGAATTTGGAAATTTTGAAAATATGGAAAAGAAGTTGGAAAACCTTAAAACTTTCTATATCAACGGTAAAGACATTGTGGACTGGCAGAAATACCGGTCGATAAATATAAAATTTGATAATCAAGTAGTGTGTAGTAAAAAATAGAAATCATGGAATCTAAAGATGTAATCATTGTAGGCTTAGATATTGGCACGACCAAAATTGCGGCTTTGGTAGGACGAAGAAATTCGCATGGGAAAATTGAAATTCTCAGCTCGGGCAATACCGAGTCCATTGGAGTAAAGCGAGGCGTTGTTTCCAATATTGAGAACACTGTACAAAGTATTCAGCGCGCTGTGGCCGAAGCCGAAGCCAAATCGAACGTTCATATTGAATATGTGAATGTGGGAATAGCGGGACAGCATATTAAGAGTTTGCAGCACCGTGGAAATATTATCCGCAAAAATATCGACGACGAAATCAGTCAGGAAGATGTGGATCAGCTCATGGACAATATGCGCAGTTTGAATATGAGTCCGGGTGAAGAAATTATCGATGTTATTCCCCAGGAATATATCATTGACAACGAAGCAGGTATCAAGGAACCTGTGGGCATGCTTGGCAACTCACTCGAAGCCAATTTTCACATCATAATTGGTCAGACAACTGCGGCCAAAAATATTTACAAATGTGTGAAAAAGAGCAATCTCGATATCGTTGATTTAATTCTGGAGCCCATTGCCAGCGCCCGAGCAGTACTCAGCGCCGAAGAAATTGAAGCCGGAGTGGCTTTGGTGGATATTGGCGGTGGAACCACCGATATTGCGATTTTTCACGATGGAATTATCCGTCACACAGCCGTAATACCTTTTGGTGGCGATGTGATAACCGAAGATGTGAAGGAAGGCTGCTCCATCATTAAAAAACATGCGGAGGAGCTCAAGGTAAAATTTGGTTCAGCTTTGGCCGAAGTGAACAAAGAAAACGAAATTGTAGCCATTCCAGGCTTACGTGGACGCCCACCAAAAGAAATCACGCTAAAAAATCTGGCCAATATTATTCAGGCACGTGCCGAAGAAATTATTGACCACGTACATTGGGAAATTAAAAACTCCGGTTACGAACACAAACTCATTGCCGGAATCGTGCTCACCGGTGGCGGTGCACTGCTGAAACATTTGGTTCAGCTCACAGAATTTACCACCGGAATGGACGTAAGGATAGGCTATCCCAACGAGCATTTGGCCGATGGATCGCCCGAAGAACTGGCAAGCCCCACCTATGCCACAGGTATTGGACTGGTAATAGAAGGCTTTAACCGCTACGATATGGAAACCAGAAAGGACAAATCGCGTGGTGTAGAACCACCAAAACACGATGCTCCGGCACCTGCAAAACCCACTGTGACCACATCATCAACCGCCTCTTCCATTAAAAAGAGTTTTCTGGAGAAAATTCAGGAATTCTTCGATCAGGATAGTAATAATATCAGTTAGATAAACAGAGGAAAATGACACACTACACACACAATAAAACCCTCAGATTATCAACAACTAATTTGTTAATAAAAGAAAGTAAAAACCAAATTGCTTTTGTATAACCCTTTATACTTTAGTAAAAAATAATGATAGGATATGTTAACATTTGATTCACCAAAAGAGCAATCATCAATCATCAAAGTTTTAGGAGTAGGCGGCGGCGGCGGAAACGCTGTTAATCACATGTTTAGCCAAGGAATTCAGGGTGTTGATTTTATATTATGCAACACCGACGTTCAAGCCCTTGAGAACAGCCCCATACCCACAAAAATTCAACTTGGAACCAGTCTTACAGAAGGTCGTGGAGCCGGTTCGAAGCCAGAAGTTGGAAGAAATGCAGCTATAGAAGACATAGAAAAGATAAAAGAAGCCCTAAGTACCAACACAAAAATGCTTTTCATAACCGCCGGAATGGGTGGTGGAACCGGAACCGGTGCCGCTCCTGTAATTGCTCAGGCAGCTTATGAAATGGATATTTTAACTGTGGGAATCGTCACCATTCCTTTTGGATTCGAAGGCCGCAGACGTCGTCAACTGGCCGAAGCTGGTATAGCAGAGATGAAAAAATATGTTGATACCATATTGGTTATCAGCAACGATAAGTTAAGAGAACTTCACGGCGATTTAAAACTCTCCGAAGCCTTTGGTCAGGCCGACAATATTCTCACCACTGCCGCTAAAGGTATAGCTGAGATTATTACTGTTACAGGCTACATCAACGTTGATTTCGAAGATGTGAAGACTGTAATGAAAGGAAGTGGAGTTGCCATTATGGGTGCCGGTATTGCCGAAGGCGAAAATCGCGCCCGCGTTGCCACCGAAATGGCTTTGAACTCTCCCCTGCTCAACGATAACAATATCTTTGGTGCCAGCGATATGCTTCTTTATATTGCTACAGGCGCCGATAGCGAAATATCTATGGACGAAGTTTCCGAAATCACTGAGTATATAGTAGATCAAACCGGCGACCAATGCGATGTTATTTGGGGTAGCGGTACCGACAAGAGCCTTGGCAATGCCATCTCTATCACTTTGATTGCTACCGGTTTCGACCGCCCAGCCAAAGTAATTGAGCCTGCCACCAGCTCGGTAAAAGTTAACCGTTTGAACGATCCAGTAGTAGAGGATGTAAAAGCAGCAGCCGAACCCGTAAAACAGCCAGTTGCCGAACCCAGCGGAATGGTACTCATCACCAAACAACCCGCAGAAGAAGTCAGCACCATAACTTCACTATTTCCTGAGAGAGAAACCAAACCTGCTTTTAAGGAAAAAGAAACTTCCATGGCAGAGGCCAGCAGCCAAACCATCATTATTAAAAAGCAGGAAGAAAGTTATCAGACTGAATATAGTGTATACGATACCAACGAGATTGTAAAAACAGAACCCGTTCAAAATCCAAGTCAGAGCGAAAAACAACTGTCGGACAGAGCCCGCAAGCTTCGCGAGATGTCGTACATGAATAAACCCGGAAATATTGACGAAATGGAAAATGTTCCCGCCTATAAAAGGAAAAACATTCATATTTCGCACACTGTGACCTCCAAAGAATCGGAAGTGGCACGCTACTCATTGGCCGAGAGAGATGGAAACATCGAAATGAAAACCAATAACAGCTTTCTTCACGACAATGTAGACTAATTAATATTTTAATTATCCTATCAAAAATAGACCCGATGCTCTAAACAGAACATCGGGTTTTCTTATCTTTGCAAAAAAAGTACTTATGAATTTAGAGATACTCATCAACAACGATATAAAATCGGCCATGTTGAGCAAAGACAAAAGGAAACTCGAAGCATTAAGAGCCATTAAAGCCGCATTATTGCTCGAAAAAACAGGAAAAGATGCCAGCGGAGGCGAAATACCCGAATCGGTGGAGCTCAAGCTTCTGCAAAAACTCGTGAAACAACGTAAGGAATCGGCGGGGATATTTAGAGAGCAAAATCGTCCTGAGTTGGCGGAGGAAGAAGAATATCAGGCTGGAATTATTGAAGCTTACCTTCCAAAACAGATGGATTTGGGCCAGCTTCGCGACGAAATCAAAGCCATTATTGACGAAACCGGAGCCACCACCATCAAAGAAATGGGCAAGATTATGGGAATAGCCAATAAAAAATTTGCCGGACAAGCTGATAATAAAACCATTAGCGACATCATTAAAGAGCTTTTGGGCTAAGATTTTTTTTGCAGCTAAATGCGGTCGTAAGTTCCAATAATTTATATATTTGCAACCGCTAAACAAAGTTGACCCTTCTAAGGAAAAGTCACTCTTTTTAGCAAAAAGTTCAGAGTAAATCGGGGTGTGGTGCAGTTGGCTAGCATTCTTGCATGGGGTGCAAGTGGTCGCCCGTTCGAGTCGGGCCACTCCGACAAAAAAGGTTTTTCATGAAAATGAAAAGCCTTTTTTTGTTTTAATAAACCGCATATATTTTCATTAATTGTTGATACTTTTGATGTTTGTATAACATAATAAATCCGAGATGAAAAAGCTTACTTTATTACTTCTCTTGCTAATTAATGTTTCCGTTTTTGCCCAAAAAGATTTCAAATGGGACAGAATTTATGATATTGAAGGTTCTCAATATGATCTTTTTATCAAAGCCAAAAAATTTATCAGTAGAAATAAAGGAGTTCAATATGCTGACGAAAAAAACCATGTTATTGTAGCTTATTTAAACACTAAAGCAAAGTATCAGGCAACATCAGTAATTTTTGATAATTTGATTTTTGAATATCAAATAACAATTATGACAAAGGAAAACAAAGTCCGCGTTCTATTCGACTCAGTCTATTGCGTTGAGAAAAAATATAATAATTTGCCTGCTGGAACAATTTATCCTGGAGATCAATGTGGGCTGGAGATGGCTGTTTATTACAAAGTTATGACAGATTTAAGGGACCAGCTAAATAAGGCAATGGATGATGTTGAAATGTACATGAAAGAACCATTACCAATTTACATTGAGTGGTAACACACGAAAAAATTTAGCCAGCCATCAGAATATATGGCGCAACAATGCAAATTATTATTGCAAAAATTTTACCCTCCGTTTCTAAAATTGCTTTGTTTAACTGCTATCTTGACTATTTCCGTTTTCAGAAAATATATATTTTGAACCGAAAACCTTGACCAGTATCTAATCAATAGTGTTTGCTTTCCTTTTTTCAAGAAAAAAAATAAAGCTTTTCTTTAGTAAAAAGAATCCACAGTCGCCAATCATGCTCAGTCCATAAAAAATTTTGGTATACCACTATAATTCCAAAAATTATAAAGACACTGATAACAAAATTTCTATCTTTACGGTTCCAATTTGTCAATTATGAAACGCATTCTTTTATTGATTCTTACAACTTGCCTTATTTCCACCGCCTTTAGTCAGGAGGAGATTTGGGGGTATAATACCCTGGCGGGTAGCGAGGGTGGAGGTCTGATTTTTACTGTGGATCCAGAAACCAAAACCACAACCCCCATTCATCGCTTTGGGCATGGTTTGAGACATCAAGGGTATCCTGCAAATGGGAAACTGTTTCAACATGCTGGTGGCTTGTTTTATGGTATCTTAATTGACGGCTCCGAATATCGACTATACACCTTCGATCCTTCAACCGAAAACCTTGAATATCTAAGCATTGTGCCTGGAGATCCCAGAATAGTTGCCCTTGATGGCAATACAGTTTTTTTTGAAATTGCCCTGGATTCTACTAGTTCGATAATTTCAACCTATAATATTGAATCACAAGCTATTGACATATTCGACACTATCACTTCAGAAATGGGAAGCGATTTACAAGGCTATTGGCTCAAAGCCGATGAAAATACCTTTTATGTGTTAGCCCGGACGGGTGGAGCCAATAACAAAGGATCCATTATTAAAATTAATCTGCTACAAAACGAAGCAAAACCCATATTTCACTTTAGCTCATCCTATTATCCTGAAGGCAGTCTGCTCAAACATAGCAATCAAAGAATTTATGGTGCCCTTATGAGGACCACAAATAAAGGCTTAGGAGGAATTTTTGAGTTTATTCCGGAGCAGGAAACCATAAGGATGCTTGCCAATTTTAATATTGAAACCGGATCTGTTCCCAGTGGAGAGCTATTTGAATATCAGGATGGAAGCATATTTGGTGTTACGAGTTTGCTGGGGGATTTTAACGATGGAACTATTTACAAATTTAATCCGCTAACCAATGAAATTGCAGTGGTTTATCAGATTAACAATGAATCATATGAATTTCTAAACCATAAAATTGATGGTGGATTTCAGCAAATAGGCAGCGATGAATTAATGGGAATCATGGTGGCAAAAAATGACTCTGCTTCCGGTAAAATATTCAGTCTCGATCTTACTACACAAACGCTCGATATAATTTATAATTTTCATGGGAAAAATATCACCCAGCCCGTGGGTAGTTTGGTTCCCTTTGATGATGGATTTTTAGGTCTCGTTCAGTGGGATGATATAAATTCTTCCGGCGGTATTTTTAGTTATCAACCAGCCATTGACACTTTAATCTTTGTAAAGACCTTATTTGGTCACACAATCACAGAAAATGGCCAGAATCCGGATTTTCTTTGCCAGGCTGATAACCAGCAATTGTATGGTTTAACAGCCTATGGCGGAAGAGAAAATAAAGGCATTATGTTTATGATTGATATGTTCACCCATCGATTTATAAAATTGGGCGACCTGGCCGATCTCGATTTTGATATCATCCCTTTTGCCGCGGGATTTGTCCTTGCTCCCGGAAAGATTATTGGCATATCAGGCCCTCATAACAGACCTCTAAATAAGTATCATATATTCGAGTGGGACTATTGTAGTAATACCCTCACTATTCTAAAAACCATAGAAATGCAATATAATAAGGTCATATATCCTCCAAGACTCAATTCAGGTGGGAATTTATATTTTGGCGGTTCCAACTATTTTTATGAGTATGATTATCAAACCGATACCCTAACCGAAACAGCTATCAATAACATCCCCATTATTGGGGATATTCTGGAATATGAAGAGGACAAATATATTGGCTATATGGATCAGGGAGCGCCAAACTATAATATGCTTTTCACCTGGAACCGGAAAACCGGGGAAATTCAAGAAATGCTTAGCCAGATAAATTTTGGTACTCCTGTTAAAATTTGGCCTAATGGTATTTTACATTTATCGGGCGAAAAATTATATGGCTCCTATAGTTCTGCTTCTTCCTCAGGAGGACATTCATATGCCTACGCCTATGATATAATACATGACATTTTTCTTTCCAGCCGTCCACTTAATGGTACATTTGACAATCACATTACGAATTCAATGCTTGAAACCCGAGATAAAGGGTATTTCATCGAAAATATAAATTATGGATCACCGGTAAAAGGATATGTGGAATTTTATCAGAAAGATGAAGACAGCACTTATACCCTTCCTCTGGAGCATTCAGATGTTGTGTTTTATAATTCCTACATGAATGGATGGAGTTCGCGACCCAGATTTGATTTTAAACCTATTGTGGATCTTTTGAGCGTAA
Organism: uncultured Draconibacterium sp.; assembly: GCA_964293475.1. GTDB lineage: Bacteria > Bacteroidota > Bacteroidia > Bacteroidales > UBA12170 > UBA12170. The sequence continues at coordinate 1,398 of CAXYYJ010000038.1, read as the reverse complement.
ACCCCATTAAAGAGGGTTTCTACTGGATTGGCGAAGAAGACTCCGACTGGCATAACCCGAATAACTGGTACGAAAGCAAGACCCCCACCGAGCTTTCTGATGTGGTGATTCTGCCTTTTCGGTCCAACTATCCTGTGATTGAAAACCATCTGAAAACGGGAAAAATAGAGCTCCATCACCAGGCTACACTCACCCTGAATCCACAGGCCAGCCTAACCTGCCGGGGTATTTCGAATAACGGCCACCTGAAATTATTGGGCAATCAGAATGCCAAAGCCTCCATCATTGTGGAAGAATTTCCCCTGAACAAAAAGCAAATCACCTATACCTTAGACACTGAAAATCAGCCGAAAATGCTGGTGGGGAGTCCTTTGAGCGGGTCAAATCCAAACCTTTATGAAGCGGCAACCTTCAATGGCCAACACTGGCAATCGCTGGACGATTCCTTAGTGAGCTGGGCGCCTTTTAAGGCTTTTCTGCTCACAGGCGATTCCACCGGGGAAATTGTTTTGGGGGGAGAAATGAACTGGGGCGATTATACTTTTCAGGATAGCACCACAACAGGTTCTTTGGCTCCATTGGCCAACCCCTACCCTGCTTATTTGAACTGGGAAACCGTTAACAAACAAGAACTTAACAACAGAGCTCTATACCGAATTCAGCCATCCGACAGCAGCATTTCGGTATTTATGGATGGTTTGGGCGATGCCAGTCCGCTCATAGAACCCACCGATGCCTTTTGGATTTACCAAAACAGTGGGGAATCTTTCCAGCTTACCAACAGCGACAGAATCCACCCTTCGGAATATGCGCCCGTTGCCACTCCCGATAACGAGCTGACCATCAAACTTCAGAGCAACAAAACTTCCCACCAAACCATCCTTAGTTTTGATGGCGAGTCCAACAAAAACTTCGAAGGCGACAAGGATGCCCTTTCGCCGGAATTCATTCAAACCAATGGAATTCAGGTTTATACATTAGCAGGAGCTGAGAAATTAATGGTAAATCAGCTGCCCGACACTGCCATCATGGATTTGGCCGTGGAAGCCAAAACCGCAGGAACCTATACCCTGAGCATTGCCCACCAAACGGGTTTCGATTTTGTGGTGCTCGAAGATTTAATCTGGCATAAAAAGATCGATTTACTCAAAGAAAACTACAGTTTCGACTATTTCACCACCGATGGTGCTTACCCGTTTAAGCTCTATTTCGAGCCCTGGGTTTTGGAACCCCTGAACGAGTCGGATGTAGAGATGTATTTTTACCCCGAAAGCATTGTGGTGAACAGCCGAAAGCAGATAGAACGAGCCGAAATCACCCTCTTCGACCTGGCCGGACGAGCCGTGGAGCAGTTCAATCCCCAAAACTTTTTCCGCTTCGAACAACCCGTGAACCTTC
>CAXYYJ010000037.1:0-45854 GCA_964293475.1 uncultured Draconibacterium sp. | reverse complement strand
CAACAATACGGCACCGGTAATTAGCAATGTTCAACACACACCCACAAGTCCTGATGAAGGAGAAATAGTTACCGTTTCCGCTACAATTACCGATGATGGAGCCATCAGCAGCGCCACTATAAAATGGGGTTACACTTCCGATAATCTGGCTAATTCTGTGGCCATGACACATTCCGGAAATACCTATAGCGGGCAAATACCCGGACAGGATGCTGACATTACCATTTACTATAAGGTAAGTGCCACCGACAACGAAGGAGCCACCAGTAACAGTGCTATCAACCAGTACAATGTAGCAGGAAATACCAATCCAACCCCTGTAATTTCGAATATTACACAATATCCAACAAGCCCAACCAACTACGATTATGTTACTATTTCGGCGCAAATAACCGATAATGGGAGCATAGAAGTTGCTGAAATTCAATATGGTTTAGCGCAAGGACAACTAAATCAAACCGTTGATATGAACAGCAATGGCAATGTGTTTTCGGGTCAGATTCCCCCACACAATCCTGATTTAACCATATACTACAGAATTAAGGCCTACGATGATGAAGGAGCCTTTTCCTACTCCTCGGTGTATAGCTATTATGTGGATTTGGCAGATGGTGTTTCACAAGTTCTAACAAGTGATTTGATGATAGTTCCGAATCCGGCACAGCAATTCATTCAAATCTCATCGGAGAACTCTGCCACAGAGAATGCTAATGTGGAGTTATTTAATGTGAGTGGTCAAGTGATTCAACGGGTTTCGAGCTACCAATTGAACGAAAAAATCGATATTCACGGTTTGAGAAGTGGTTATTACTATGCAAAAATCACCATCGGTGGAAGAATTTCCTTCCTGCCTTTTGTGGTAAGGAAATAGTGCTATAACTCAGCTTTGATGCGCTGTTTGGCAACTTCGAACATTACGATTCCGCCAGCCACCGAAACATTGAGCGACTCAATAAAACCCAGCATTGGGATTTTTACGAAGCTGTCGATATATTTGAGATAAGCCGGGCTTATTCCATCGTCTTCTGCACCCAATACCAATGCCAGTGGGCCACTTAAGTCCTGGTCGAAGTAGTAATCTTCAGCTTTTTCTGAAAGCCCAACTATTTTGATTCCACTGTTTCTAAGAAACTCAAGGGTATCTTTAAGGTTATCTTCACGACAAACAGTAATCTTGTGCAAAGCACCTGCCGAAGTTTTTATGGCATCTTCGTTCACACTGGCTGATCCGCGGGTTGGTATCACAATGGCATTGACACCACTACATTCGGCGGTGCGTGCTATGGCTCCAAAATTCCGCACATCGGTAATGCGATCCAGTAGAAGAATAAATGGAGTTTTCCCTTCCTCATAAACCATGGGAATCAGGTTTTCGATGCTTTGATAGCTGATGGGCGAGATGTAGCCTATGACACCCTGATGGTTCTTTCGGGTGATTCGGTTCAGGGCCTGTTCGGGAACGTTATTAAACGGAATTTTATGATACTTAATGAGTTGAAAAAATTCGTGGTATAATTCCCCCCGCAAGCCATTCTGTATAAGGAGTTTTTCTATTTCCTTACCACTCTCTATGGCTTCCATTATGGCTCTTAAACCAAAGACCATTTGGTTTCGTTCCTGAAACTCGTTGTGCATATTTACAATGTTTTTTGTAAAAGTAGAAAAATAGTTTTAAAAATGCGGAGAATAGCGAATAATATGAAAATTGGATTCATTCATTACCAAAAGCAAATCCAATAATGAAAGCTTTGTTTTCAAGGAATTCAACAAATTGATAAGTTTATTTCCAGTTTTTTATGCTGAAAAATAACCATTTTTAAATCCTGCTAAATTTCACTTTATCAGACTTTTTCCCGGCAATTATCTCTAAAATATAGATGCCTGTTGAGAGCTGGCTCACATCTAGTGTGAGCGTTTGCTGGTCGCTTGAAATTTGATTCTGCATCAGGACCTGCCCTTTTATATCCATGATTCTGTAAAACTTTTCACTTTCGTCAAAATAGTCACCATCAACGGTTATAAAATCGCGGGTTGGGTTTGGTGATAAGGTTAAATTGCCGGATGAAACCCCTGGATTTTGTATTCCAAGAATATTCAATGCTTCTTCGAAATCTGGCAAACCATAACCATAGAGCGTATCGGGCTGAATAAATTTATCAGAGCTATATTGAATGGCTTGTTTAATCATTTTAGGGCTTTGAGTGGGATCGGCTGACCATAAAGCAGCCGTAATTCCCGCTAATATGGGCGACGAGAATGAAGTTCCGCTCGATTGAGAAACTGCATCAACAGTTGAAGATGCTACGTAAGCCGATGCACCACGGGCCACAACATTGGGTTTTACGATATCGCTCCAGGGGAAACCATGGCTGCTGAAGGGTGCAATAATTCCTTCATCGTCAATGGCTCCAATGCTAAATACATTGACTCCGTCGGCGGGTGCGCCTACATATCGCCATGAGGAGGTTCCAGAGTTTCCGGCACTGTTAACCGCAATCATGCCTTTGGCATAGGCCAGATTGGCACCTTGGGTAATGATGGTAGAATGACCATCTAAATCGTCCCAGGTATGATCCATGGTGATGTCGTCGAAGGTGGTGTAGCCGAGGGAAGTATTCAGCACATCGGCACCAACACTATCGGCAAAAGCTGCACCAGCAACCCAGTTGTACTCCTCTATCAGAAATTCTGTGGCTCCATCTTCTGTCCTGATAAGCCAATAATCGGCATCGGGTGCAGTACCCACCAACTTTCCTTCCCAATATCCACCCATGGTGCTTAAAACTGCGGTTCCATGGCTGTGATCGGCAAATACCGACAAACCGGGAGTTACCATATTGGCCGTGCCAAGAATTTGACCATTATCCCAGAGACGCTGAAAAATTGTTCTTTGGTCGACACCAATAAAACCCGCATCCAGCACGGCTACTTGAATTCCGGCGCCTTTATAACCCAGTTCGTGGAGTTTTTGCCCGTTCAGCTGACTTATCTGAACCCATCCGCCACCGTAAAAACTGCTGTCGTATGCAAGAGCTAATTTAAATTCCCCTGAAAAATTCTCATCGGAAAGCTCGTAATCCATTTTTTTCGATGGAACGCCATTGGGGTTTGGCCTAAAGACCTTCACCACATTTTTAACATGGGGCAATGCAGCAATTGCTTCGATATTACTACTATCAGTAAGCGATATAACGATGGCATTGAGCCATTTAACTTCTATAAGGAATTGAGCATCGGTGGAGGTATTCAACACCGATTGAATGTAAGAATCGTTCACCGGGAGGTCGGTACTGTCAAGAGATATATTAAACTTTTCCCGTCGCTCGATACTTCGTGTCGACAAAAACCCTGAGGGATTGCTGAGCGAAAATTCTGAATTGTTCTTATCGGTAAAATGAATGGCAAATTTATATACATCCTGTGCCAGGGAATTTAAGGTTATAAGCAAAACCAACCCAATGGTGAAAAACTTCTTCATATTCAATAATTTTTTGTCAAAATTAATAATAAATGTATTGAGAAGACAAGTAGAAGCTGATGTAATTGTCCTGTTTGGCGAATGGTTAACAAACTTGATTGGTTTGACGATTTTGTTTAATGATTATCATTAATAATTAAACACTTTTTAACAAAATAGATTATTATGAAATGTACTTTAAGGCTTCTTTATTGCCTACTTTTGCAACTCATAACTCATTGATACTAAAAAACTCAACTATGATGACATTTCAATCGATATTTTTTCAGGGATTGGGGCTTACCATAATTTTAATGACACTACTTTGGGTGGTAAGTGTAATTAAAAAAAATGCCTCCATTGTCGATCCCTTTTGGGGAACAGGTTTTGCAATTTTGGTTTGGTTTTATGTATTATCTAATCTAAGCTTCGAACCTCGTCCGCTTTTAGTAGCCACATTGGTAACCATTTGGGGATTAAGACTTTCGCTACATTTGGGGATAAGAAATTTAGGCAAGCCCGAAGATTTTCGCTATCAGAAATTCAGAAAAGATTACGGAGAGCATCGCTATTGGTGGGTTAGTTATTTTCAGGTTTTTCTTCTTCAGGGCATTTTGATGTGGCTAATTTCGGCCCCTTTACTGGGCGCTATGGTTCCTAATGATTATAACTCCAGTCATTTAGAATGGATAGATTTTGTGGCTGTTTTGGTTTGGATTGTTGGATTTATGTTCGAAGCCGGTGGCGATTATCAGCTCAGTCAGTTTAAAAGCAACAGCGCCAACAAAGGAAAAATACTGAATACAGGATTTTGGAAATATACACGCCATCCCAACTATTTTGGCGATGGATTTCAATGGATAGGCTTCGCTCTGTTTTCGGTGGCCAATCATTGCTATTTGCCTGTCCTTAGTGCAGTTTTAATGAATTTGCTGCTTCTAAAGGTTTCGGGGGTGAGTTTATTGGAAAAAACCTTAACCAAAACAAAACCTGGTTATGATGAGTATATCAGAAAGACACCTGCATTTTTCCCCTGGTTTCCTAAAAAATAGACCGCTATGGAATGGATAATCAAGAATTTATGGTTTATTCTTTTTGTGGTTTGGGGACTGCCGTTGGGAATTTACCGAAGCAAATTCAGAAAATTAGTTTACGAGACCCAAAGCTGGACCATCAACATTAAACCAGTTTTTTTCAAAGAAATCAGGGCTTTAATTGGTAATATTTTTCCACAAAACCCGTCCTATATCCGCTTTAGGAACTTCTACCGATTCTATCTGGCGGTTTATACTTTGCTTTTTGCAACCTATTTAATTTTTAATCAAAACACAGAAACCATGAATAAAATAGAAGTGGGAAGTAAAATCCCATCATTCACCCTAAAAGACCAAAACGGCTACGATTTTGACATTTCTAAACTCATTGGCAAAAAAAACTTAGTCATCTATTTCTACCCCAAGGACGACACTCCGGGTTGTACCAAAGAAGCCTGCTCCTTTCAGGACATGTATCAGGATTTTATTGATGCCGATGCCGAAGTGATTGGCATTAGCGGACAATCATCGGAAAGTCACAAAATTTTTGCAGACAAATACCACCTTACCTTCGTTCTATTGGCCGATGATGGAAATAAAATAAGGAAACAATTTGGGGTTCCTACCAGTTTTTTCGGCTTGCTTCCGGGAAGAGTAACCTACATTGTCAACAAGGAAGGAAAAGTAATTTACACCTTCAACAGCCAAATGAATGCCGAAAAGCATGTTGAGGAAGCCATGAGAATACTGAAGCAGCAAGTATAAGCTCCCCAAAAAAAAACTGACTTTTACATTCTATGCTTGATTATTTTCTTTAGACTTTTAAATAGTCGTGCCGCATTTTTAGTACTTTTATCCAATGAAAAGGCCAATTCTATATGGATTTTTTATTCAGATAAAGTATTATATCTATCTGATATTAATTATTTTATCGCAATCGGTCACAGCCCAAACTGTTCATCAGATTCGAACCATAGACAGTTTGTTTTATGCTCAGAAATTAGATAGCCTGAAACAGGAAGGTTTCTTACCAAATCCAATTGATTCTGCCTATGAGCTAGCGGTATTTGTTGCGTTGAGCTATTATCCTGAGCTAAAAAATACTCAAATTGAGTTCAAAGAGCAAAAACTTAGGACTACTTGTAATGCCCGTCCAACCATTGGCTCTACACTTTTTAGAAAACGGGCTCACAGAAAATACATCATCCGCATCAACAACTCTTTGTACGACAGCGTCATACAATTAAAAAATGCTCCGCTAAACGCGCAAATTGGCCTATTTGGTCATGAATTGGCTCATATTAAAGACTATGAAAGTCGAAACTTTTTTAAAATGATCGGGTTGCTTTTCGCCCGGTTTTCCCAAAAAAAGCTGGCCAATTTCGAAAAGGAGATAGACAGGATGACTATTACAAACGGTTTGGGTTGGCAGCTCTTCGATTGGTCGGATTTTGTGCTCAATAAGTCCTGTGCATCAAAAAAATACAAGAAATTTAAACAGGCAATTTATCTGCAGCCCTATGAAATCAAGAACCTGATGGATTCACATTAAAGCATGTGCATTGAATCGTTAAAAAAATCTTATTTACAGGTTGTTTGGATAAACTCATCTATTTTTGTTTCATAATTATTAAAAACTTTAAAACAAATTGCTATGCATATTTTACCCGAATTGCCCTATGACAAAAAAGCCTTTGGATCTGTAATCAGCGAAGAAGGGTTCGATTTCCATCATGGAAAACACCACAATGCCTATGTTAACAACCTGAACAATCTTATTAAAGACACTCCAATGGTTGATTTATCGCTGGAGGAAGTTATTGCAAGAAGTGCTCAGGAAAAATTAACCGGAATATTTAATAATTCTGCACAACATTATAACCACAGTTTTTTCTGGAATTGCTTGTCGCCCAATGGCGGTGGCGCTCCTTCAGGAGATGTGGCCAATAGAATTATCCGCGATTTTGGAAGTTTTGAGACCTTTAAAAATCAATTCTCCGATGCCGCAGTAAAACTGTTTGGAAGCGGTTGGGTTTGGCTTGTAGCCGATGAAAATGGAATGCTTTCTATCAAACCCTTCAGCAATGCCGATACTCCAATCATCTCAGCATCAAAACCCATTTTAACCATTGATGTGTGGGAACATGCCTACTATATTGACCACCGCAATGCACGCCCAAAATTCGTTGAAGGATTCTGGGATATTGTTAACTGGGACTTCGCCAACAAAAACCTATAGATTTTTATCATTTAAAAAAGCCTGTTTATCAATTGATAAACAGGCTTTTGTATTTTTATTAAAGCATTTCGTTTACACTTTAAAAATTTCGTCGAGCTTTATATAAACCACTTTATCCTGGTTTTTGGCCAAAGCAAACCAAATCATTTTTTCAGCCACCTTTTTGGCAGGAATAGGTCGATATTTTCTCAGAATACCCATTTTACTTAGGACATGTCCAACCTGAATGGCCATTTTTTCTCCCGCTCTTTTCTCTTTTCTGTCGCCATCTAAAACGCTGGGTTGAAGAATGCAGGTAGAATCAAATCCAAGTTTGATGATATCATCTTCCAATTGACCTTTCATGCGCGAATAAAAAATGGATGAATTGGAACTTGCATTGGCTGACGACACAAGCACAGCAGTCTTCACACCATTCAATCTGGCCATTTTTGCCACTTCGTACTGATAGGTATAATCAATTTTCCATTGGGCCTCCTTGCTTCCTGCTTTTTTCAAAGTGGTTCCCAGAGAAGAGAAAAGAACATCGCCGGCAATCACCTTCGAATAATTTCCAATTTGTTCAAAATCAATTATTTGCTCCACAATTTTTGAATGATTTATCCCAGCAGATCGTCTAAGAATCAAAATCACTTTATCGAAGGCTTCATTTTCTAATAATAGCTTGAGCAGTTCGCTTCCAACCAGGCCAGTTGCACCCAGAATAATAGCTGTTTTTTTATTTTCCATAGGACAAAGATAGCCGTTAGCCGCATCTAAAATTGCCAAAACAATCTTAAATTTGATGCATCAATTCCAAATCTTATGAACCGAAAAGAATTTATTCTGAAATCTACTCTGGGTGCCTTTGCCCTTTCTGCTTTTCCATATCAGGTTTTTGCCGAACAAATGGATTTTAAAACCATGCGGCCAGCCCCCGCTCAGAGGACATTTTCCAGCCCTGCGGTGGAGGAGTTGTTGCAGGAAGTAAAATCGGCCATCAAAGATCCGGAATTGGCCTGGATGTTCGAAAATTGCTATCCGAATACCCTTGATACAACCGTTGATTTTGAGTTTATCGATGGCAAGCCCGATACATTTATCATCACCGGCGACATTGATGCCATGTGGCTTCGCGATTCAACAGCACAGGTCTGGCCATATATGCCGCTGATTCTCAAAGATGAAAAACTCAAAAATCTAATTCAGGGATTGGTGAACCGACAGGTTAAATGCGTGCTCAAAGATCCATATGCCAATGCTTTTTATAAGGATTTAAGCCGCGAATCGGACTGGAAAAGCGATATCCCCTCGCCCATTCCCGGCGTTCACGAGCGCAAATGGGAAATTGACAGTCTTTGCTATGTTATTCGGCTTTCGCATGAGTATTACAGGATTACCGGCGATACTTCAATCTTCGATGAAGACTGGAAATCGGCCATGAAGTTAATTTACGCCACATTTAAAACCGAACAACAAGGCGATGGACAATCACCCTACAGGTTTACACGAAAAACTACTGCCATGATCGATGCTCCCGTTTTCAATGGAACAGGTCGTCCGCATAAAAAAGTGGGTTTAATTGCTTCACAGTTTCGCCCATCCGATGATGCCACTATGTTTCCCTATTTGATTCCATCCAACCTGTTTGCTATGAAATCACTCAGGCAGCTGGAAGAAATATTCAACTATATCGTTGGGGATAAGGAATTTGCAAGTGATTGTAGCATTTTTGCCGATGAAGTTCAACAAGCTGTGGAGCAGTTGGCAATTGCAGAGCATTTAAATTTTGGCAGAATTTACGCTTATGAAATCGACGGTTTTGGCAATAAGGTATTTATGGATGATGCCAATGTTCCTTCACTCATGTCGCTGACCTACTTGGGCATCCATCAGCCTGATGATTTGGTATATAGGCAAACCCGGGAATTTCTACTTAGCGATAACAATCCCTGGTATTTAAAGGGAACTGCAGCCGAAGGACAAGCCAGTCCACATACAGGAAAAGAAAAAATCTGGCCCATGGGGATTATTCTTCGTGCTATGACCAGCACCAACAACAGTGAAATAGTGCATTGCCTGCAAATGCTTAAAAACACCCACGCCGGAAAAGGTTTCATGCACGAGGCCTTTCATAAGGACAATCCAAATGATTTTAACCGTTCGTGGTTTGCCTGGGCCAATACCCTTTTTGGAGAGTTGATTATCAAAATCTACAGAGAAAGACCGGGATTGTTAGTCAAGCAAACATAGCTCTTGCCATTTTTCTGAATCATTCATTATTCATAATAAACTCCAGCGGAATATGCAATCGCTCCTTCCAGGATTTTTCTGAATGGTCATGTCCCGGAAATTTCTTTGTCATCCAATTATTCTCATCATAACCTAAACTGCTCATCAAGCTATCTACCTGTAATTGATAGGGTTCGTAGAGTGCATCTAAAGTTTCGGTTCCATAGTCAAAATAGATTTTGTGGCTTGATGGTGCTGGCATTTTTTCTTTTAGATAGGATTGAAACGCAGCCGGAATTGGATTCCCTTTGGTATCGAATATTCCGGGCCAATGGGTTGACAAGCAAGCTGCTCCGCCAAAAACCTCGGGATATTCACAAAGGGCATACATGGAAATCAATCCACCCATGCTACTTCCAGCGATATATGTGTGGCTTGCATCCGGATAAACCGAAAAATACTTGTCGATATGGGGCTTGAGCTCTTCCACAAGAAAACGCAGGTAGTTGTCGGAATTGATGGGCTTCGAGAACAAAGGCTTCTCCATGTCCCGGTTTATTTTCATAATGGAATCGCGAAATTGCTGGGGCAATAACTCAAATGGTTTCTGTGGAAAATAGTCGCTGTGACGGTCCACATCGCCGTTAAAGACTCCAACAACTATGCATGGCTCAATTTTACCATCGAACATAAGCCTAGCAAGGGTTTCGTCCACCCCCCAATCCTGCTTGTTCCAGGTTTTATTGGCATCGAAGAGCATTTGCCCATCGTGCATATAGAGCACACTATATTTTTTATCTTCTGAGTAACCATCTGGCAACCAGATGTCCACGTTTCTGGCGCTCACAAACTCCGATTTAAAATTATCAAGTCTGATTATTTTTCCCGATGAAACTTCTGGTAAATCAACCTTTGGTGGGGTTTGGCATGACATGATTGTCGATATTGTTAATAGAATTAGATACGATTTTTTCATTTGCTCATTTTTTTAGTAAATATAGAAATATCTGTTTTTAAATTATTTTTTAAATGGTTAATTGATTTACCCTCACATCAATTATTTACACCAGTTCCAAATAAATAGCCATTTTTAGGGATTTTTAGATATCACAGGGTCTGCCATCATTAAAATTGGGGTACCTTTGCAGCTTAAAAAATATCTTCAGGGCAGGGCGAAATTCCCTACCGGCGGTTATAGTCCGCGACTTCTGGATATTGAAAATCCAGGACCGATTTGGTGAAACTCCAAAACCGACAGTATAGTCTGGATGAAAGAAGATCGAAATACAAACAGGTCCTTTCGGCCTGTTTCGTAGCTGCCCTGATTTTATATGGAGGGCTTTTTTTATGTCGAAAAAAAACAACAGCTTCACAAGCTTTGACAAACAAATGATGCAACGCTGCATCGAACTGGCAGCAATGGGAAGCGGTTTCACTGCCCCCAACCCCATGGTGGGAGCCGTAATTGTGAAAAACGGACAAGTGATAGCTGAAGGTTATCACGAATATTTTGGCGGACCACATGCCGAAATTGCTGCCATTAACAACGCTCAGGAAAGTCTGAAAGGTGCTCATCTCTATGTAAATCTTGAGCCTTGCTCCCACCACGGGAAAACGCCCCCTTGCAGCTTAGCCATCATCAACCAAGAATTTGAGAAAGTTTTCATTGCCACTGAAGATCCCAATCCACTGGTTTCGGGAAAGGGGATTAAAGCACTGAAAAAGAAAGGAATAGAAGTCGTTAGCGGCCTTTTGGAAGATGAAGCCCGAAAACTCAACGAAAAATTCTTTCATTTCATTACCCATAAAACACCCTTTGTTGCCCTGAAAACTGCTTCGAGTCTCGATGGTAAAATAACGACCTACAGCGGAGAAAGTCAATGGATTACCGGAGAATTAAGCCGCAAAAAGGTTCACGAGCTTAGGCATGAATACTCTGCAATTCTGGTGGGCATCAACACTATTTTAAACGACAATCCTTATCTGACTTCACGCCTGGACCGGGAAACCAAAAACCCCATAAAAATAGTCCTGGACACCAGTCTAAAGACTCCTCTCAATTCGCATGTGATGGAGGATATTTCTCCACTCATCATTGCCACAACCCGCATGGCAAGCAAGGCGAAAATTAAAGAATATGAGCAGTTTAGCCATGTTCAGGTGTGGGAATGCCCGATGAAAGATGGACTGGTCGACCTACAGTTTTTACTGAATAAACTGGGAGAAATTGGCATCGACAGCATTTTGGTAGAAGGTGGCGGATCAGTAAATTATAGTTTTGTTCACCATAAGCACGCTCAAAAATTATATGCTTTCATTGCCCCTATTATCATTGGCGGATACCAAAGCAAACCATCCTTTGCAGGAAAAGGCGTTCGGCTTTTATCGGAAGCCCCCAGACTTAAAAATATCAGCAGGGGCATTTTAGGTGACGACTTTTATATGGAGGGATATTTCTGATGTTCACAGGTCTGGTGGAAGAAATTGGCGTAGTAAAAGCCCTGATGAAAGGAAGAAACTCCTATCAGCTCACCATTTCTGCCAACAAAATTCTGGACGATTTAAAAGTAGGTGATAGCGTTTGCACGCAGGGGGCTTGTCTCACTGTAACGCAAATCCGAAACCACGAATTCACAGTTGATGTGATGTCGGAAACAGTTTTGAGAACCAATTTTTCCCAGCTTAAACCCGGCCATCAGGTCAATCTGGAACGAGCTATGAAACTTTCTGACCGATTGGGCGGACATTTGGTTTCGGGTCATATTGACGGCACGGGAACCATTGCATCCATCACTAAGGACGACATAGCTCATCGCTTCATTATAACCGCCGAAGAATCACTTATTCAACAACTTATACCTAAAGGAAGCATCGCTATCGATGGAATTTCGCTTACATTGGTCAAAGTGGATACCCACAGTTTCGAAGTATCAGTAATTCCTCACACAGCTTCCGAAACCACCTTGCTTCACAAGAAAATAAACGATACAGTAAATATTGAAACCGATATGATTGGAAAATTCGTCTATCGTTTTCTACAAACAAACCAAACACAAAACAACAACCAAAATAAAAGCTCCATCGACAAGAGCTTTTTAGCAAAAAACGGATTTCTGTCATGAAGAAATATTTCGATACCATAGAAGATGCTCTGGAGGATATCAGGCAAGGAAAAATGGTCATTGTAGTTGATGATGAAGAACGGGAAAATGAAGGCGACCTGATTATGGCCGCCGAAAAAGCAACCCCCGAAGCCATCAATTTTATGATAAAACAGGCGGGCGGTCTCATTTGTACACCACTCACCAGCGACAGGTTGCGCGCTCTTAAGCTTGGAAAAATGGTGGAGCATAACACCGATTCGCACCAAACTGCTTTCACCATAACGGTGGATGCCATTGGAACAACTACCGGAATCAGTGCCCACGAAAGGGCACTTACCATCACACAGCTCGTTCATCCCCTTTCTCAAGCTTCGGATTTTAAACGCCCGGGGCATATTTTCCCTCTGGAAGCCAAAGATGGCGGCGTATTGCAAAGAGCAGGCCATACCGAAGCCGCTGTAGATTTGGCGCGGATGGCAGGCCTGTATCCGGGAGGCGTTATTTGTGAAATCATCAACCCCGATGGTTCCATGGCTCGTGTTCCCGATTTGGTTCAATTCAAGCAAACACATAACCTAAAACTCATCAGCATTGCGGCTCTCATAGAATTCAGAAGGAAAAATGAATCCATGGTGGAGCAAATAACCCATGCCGACCTGCCCACCAAATTTGGCGATTTTACCATTTTTGGCTACTCCTGCAAAACATCATCCACAGAACATGTGGCCCTTGTGACGAAAGATTTCAACCCCAACGAAACAGCTCTGGTTCGCGTTCACTCTGAATGCCTTACAGGCGATGTTTTTGGTAGCTTCCGCTGCGATTGTGGGGAGCAACGTGATTTGGCCATGCAATTAATAGCCCAATCGGGCAATGGAATCATGATTTATCTGCGTCAGGAAGGCCGCGGTATTGGACTCAATAACAAGCTGAAAGCCTATCAGTTACAGGAAGCCGGACTCGACACCGTGGAGGCCAACGAAGCCTTGGGTTTTGCTCCAGATTTAAGAAACTACAAAGTCGCGGCAGATATTCTGATGGATTTGGGGGTTAAAAAAATAAAACTGTTAACCAATAATCCCGATAAGATGTCAGATTTGGTAAGTGCTGGAGTTCAAATAACTGAGCGTGTCCACATAGAGCCCAATCATCACGAGAAAAATCATTTCTATCTTAAAACCAAAGCCCTGAAAATGGGACATTTGCTCAAGGAGAATTATTTTGTTGTGAGGTAGTTTTGGGAAGATTAGTAAAGAAATTAGTATTTTGTAATAAATTGAAATAAAGATATTTAAGAATCAAACACAAAACAATATGAGAACAATTGAAGGTAAATTAAAAGCGGGAAATCATAAATATGGTATCATAGTTGGCAGGTTCAACGAGTTTATTGGCGGAAAACTTCTCGATGGTGCTTTGGATGCACTTCGCCGTCACGAAGCCATAGAAGACCATATTGAAGTGGCCTGGGTTCCGGGAGCGTTTGAAATTCCGTTGGTGGCGCAAAAAATGGCCGAAAGTGGTCGCTTCGATGCCATCATTTGTCTGGGCGCAGTCATTCGTGGAGCTACTCCCCATTTCGACTATGTGGCTTCGGAAGTTTCCAAAGGTATTGCTCATGTGGCACTGCAAAACAAATTGCCTGTTATCTTTGGCGTGCTGACCACCGAAAACATTGAACAAGCCATAGAAAGAGCAGGAACAAAAGCCGGAAACAAAGGATTTGAAGCTGCAATGTCGGCCATCGAAATGGTGAATCTGCTTTCGGAAATATAAAAACGAAATCTGTTATAAGGCCTTGGATTCCCTGATAATCAAATACTTGTATATCCCGTTCGACAACGGGAGAAACATGTTTTTTTGGTGAAGAAAAATATTTGCACTATGAAGATTGCCATTATTCAAACTGGAGGAACCATTGACAAGGATTACCCCAAATCCATTGGTGGATATGCTTTTGAAATAGGCGAACCCGCAGCAAAAAGAATATTAGCCAGAGCAAAGCATTCACATGAAGTGGTGTTTTATAAACTTCTGAAAAAAGACAGCCTCGATATTACCAATACTGATCGTCAGCGACTGGCAGATTTCTGTAACGAGTTAAGCGAACAATCTATCATCATCACACATGGATCCGATACCTTGCTCGAAACCGCCAGTTTCCTGAGCGATAATACCCGCAAAACCATTATTCTTACGGCTTCTATGATTCCCGAACGATTTAAAGACTCCGATGCCGAATTCAATTTGGGGATGGCAATCGCCGGAACTCAGCTGTTGGAGTCGGGTGTTTATGTGGCCATTCAGGGGCTCATTGCTCCCTGGCAGAAGCTGACAAGAAACCATATCTCGGGGCAATTTGAACTATCAAATAGCTGAATATCAATGAATAAAATGTAAATTTATAAACATTTAGCATGGAACATTATCAACTGAAAGAGCTAATTGATGCCCGCCAACTTCTGGGCAATCATATTCACCGTACTCCCCTGATGCAATCGCATGTGCTCAACGAAATGGCAGGGTGCGAGCTTTATTTTAAATGCGAAAATCTTCAGAAAGCGGGGGCTTTTAAAATGCGGGGAGCCATGCACAAAATTCTGTCCTTATCCCCTGAAGACCAACAAAAAGGTGTGGCTACGCACAGCAGCGGCAACTACGGAGCAGCTTTGGCTTTGGGAGCCAAACTCATGGGAATTCCAGCAACCATCGTCATGCCCAGCAATGCTCCGGGAGTAAAGAAAAATGCTGTGGAATCCTATGGAGCTCAAATAGTTGAATGCGAACCCACCCTCGAAGCCCGGGAAAGTACATTGGCCGGAATTATCTCTCAGACTCTGGCTACTGCTTGTCATCCTTATAACGACAGAGCGGTAATTCTTGGCAACAGCACCGCAACCCAGGAAATTCTCGAAGAAATGGATATAGATGCCATTATCTCCCCGGTGGGTGGTGGCGGCCTTATCAGCGGTACGGCGTTGGCTGCACATTTTTTCTCAAAAAAAGCGGTGGTTTATGGTGCTGAGCCTCAGGGTGCCGGCGATGCTTTTCGTTCCATACAACTCAAATCCATTCAGCCATCAATAAACCCTAAAACCATTGCCGACGGGCTTCGTACTTCGCTGGGCAATCAAACATTCCCTGTAATCCGGGATTATGTGAAAGAAATTTTTCTGGTGGACGACTACGAAATCCTGTTTGCCATGAAACTGATTTGGGAACGCTTGAAGATTGTTGTGGAACCATCATCCGCCATTGTTTTGGCTGCGGTTTTGAAAAACAAACAAATCTTTAAAAATCAAAAAGTTGCCCTGATTCTTTCAGGGGGAAATGTGGATTTGGATGCTTTCTTCAATTTGGAAATCAGTAAATTATAACCTTTGAACAGCGTCACTAAGAATTTCTTCATGAACTCAACCTTGTTTAATTTCTTTAAAATCAGTGGCTTGACAAGCTTTCTGATGGTAATATTGATTGCAAGTGGTTGTTCATCGAAAAAAAAACAAGCAGACCTGGTGGCGCAAACCAGTTATCAGCCCGAATACGCTGTTTTTTATCGAATCGATTATTATGATGGCTATAAGAAACTTACCATCATCAATCCCTGGGGGAATACTTCGTTAAATCTCGAGTACTTTATTTTGCAGGATAGCAACGCAAAGCCACCCATAACCCCCGGAAATCTCAGCTTTGTTGTAAATCAGAATCCGCAAAAAATTGCTGCTCTTGCCTCCCCTTTGGTGGGACTCATTAATATTCTGCAACTTGAGAATCATCTGGTGGGGGTTACCGATCCAGAGCTCATTTACGATGCTGCGACCATCAGCAAAGTTGATGCTGGAGCAATAGAAAATATAGGAAAAAGCATACAACTGAACATGGAAAAACTGCTGCAACTTCAACCCAATCTGGTTATTGGCAGCGGATGGGAGCAGCTGAGCAGCGATTATGAAAGGTTGATTCAATATAAGCTCACACCTTTGCTCATGTACGATTGGCAGGAACATCACCCGCTGGGAAAAGCGGAATGGATGATAGCACTGGCAGCTTTTTACGATCAGGAAGAACAAGCCATTGCGGAGTTTCGGGCCATTTGCAACAGATATCATTCGTTAAAGCAGAATACAGACCACACTTTGCAACCCGTGGTTTTTAATGGTTCGGAATATGAAGGAATCTGGTATTCGGCGGGGGGAAAAAGCTATATGAGTCAGTTGTATCAGGATGCCGGGGGGAAATATTTGCTTCAAAGTGATTCATCGGAAGGCAGTCTTCAGCTTGATTTTGAAGTCATTATGCACAAAGCTGCTCAGGCAGATATTTGGATGTATACAGGAGCCATTGACCCCCAAAATCTCAGAGTTTTCTCAACAGCGAAGTATGGTACTTTTAAGGCCATTAAAAACCATAGGGTCTACTCCTATCACAAAAGGCTTAATTC
Organism: uncultured Draconibacterium sp.; assembly: GCA_964293475.1. GTDB lineage: Bacteria > Bacteroidota > Bacteroidia > Bacteroidales > UBA12170 > UBA12170. The sequence goes on along the minus strand of CAXYYJ010000037.1, from coordinate 29,368 downwards.
GCAATTGGCCAACGATTATTGGGAAACCGGAAGTTACCGGCCCGATGTGGTGCTGCGCGATTTAATTAAAATTTTCCACGAAGAACAACCCACCGATTTGTATTATTTCTCGCAGGTGGATTATTGAAACCACTAAAATAATTCAGGGGAATCAAAATCATAAAAGAGTGAATTTAGTGATGGAGTAATTCCGGTTTTCCTAAACAATCTGAATTTCTTTTATTTACAAAATAAAATCCAGCAATTCCAGGGGATTATTGAGCACCAAATCGGGTTTTGACAAAAGCACAACTTCATCGTGACCATAGCCCCAACGCGCCCAGGCAGTTTTTATTCCATGAAATTTTCCGCCATCAATATCGAATTCACGGTCGCCAAGCATCAGAATTTCATTGTGTTCGAAGGGTGGAATATTCTCCAGGGCATATTCAATCACTTCGTTTTTTTCTGTTCGTTTGCCATCGTATAATGCAGCAGCGGTGAATTCAAAAAACCCGTTAAGCTTGAAATGCTCCAACAGCTGATTGGCAAAATCCTCAGGTTTAGAAGTGGCCAATGCCAAAAAGATATTGCGTTCATACAACTGCTCAATCAGCTCACGAATGCCCGGATATAGCGTGCATTCATAGATTCCTTTTTTGGAATAGTACACCCGATAGAGCTTCACCATTTCGAATGACTGTTCTTCGGTTAAATGGTAACGTTGCTGAAATGAATGATGCAAAGGCGGACCAATAAAACTATCCAGCGTTTCCGGATGCTCCTCTTTAAGGCCATATTGACCAACAGCATAAAGTATGGAATTGACAATACCTTGCCGGGGTTCAATTATGGTTCCATCCAGATCGAACAGTACCGATTGCAAGCTCATTTTATTTGACATCTTTCTTCAGATTAATCATGTAAATAATTCCCACATTGGCAGTGGGCATATTGGAAAACCGAAAACCGGTAGCATCTTCGCTGTACATTTTCTGGTAACCATAAGCAAAACGGGCATCGAGTTGAAAAACGCCAACCGAACTAAAATACCTGAGAGCACCGCCTATCAGCAATCCGAAGTCGGAGTTTCTCTCTTCGCGACTTGTCAATGCTTCGTAGGCTTCGTTATCGGTGGGCATATCGGTGGTGAGTTTTTTATCCATTAGCACAGCAAAGTAAGTTCCCAGATTGATGATATACTTCATTTTTCCTGTTCCCAGATTTATATTGGTTAACAACGGAATTTCCACAAACGACAGCTCTGTTTGGGCATGGAAGGCATCGAAGGTTTCTTTCCATTTACGCGAAGAATACAGAGCTTCTATCTGAACGCCCACATATTTTTTCTGACTAAAAACAAAAACCATCCCCCCGCTATAACTAAAATCGCCCACCACGTTCGATTGTGCAGGCTGCAAATCGATGGTTGACCAGGTAATTCCAGCTTTAAGCCCCATAAGCCGATAATCGTAAAAACGATATTCCTTCTTGTCATTCTGGGCCTTCAGGCCAACAGTCAACAGCAGCAAAGCTATCAAAACCAATATTTTACTGGCCTTTTTCATACACTGCGATTTTTTGTTTTTTATAGTTCAACGGGATATTATAGTAGACGGTGTAGTTAAAATTGAAAACTCCTGAATTATAATTCCTTGCATAGCCTGGAACAAACTGCACTGGCTCAATATTGGTTTTAGATCGCTTAATAAAAGTTTTCAGGCGCATTCCCATTCCCACATAAAAATTTTTTAGTATTTCAACCTTAAAACCTGTTACCACTTCCATCCAATGAGCAGTACCTTTTTCGGGTGCTATGGAAGCTTGAGAATTTCCCCAATAGGAATTGTAAATATTATAAAAGGGTATTTCCTGTTCGTAGCGGGAAAAACCGTAACGAAAGCCAATATAATAAATATCCCGATCGTTTTTCTCCACCGATTTTCTCAAATTATAATCAGCGCCCAATCTAAAGTATTGACCATCTGATTTATAATGTAGCTTTTCTGTTTCTTTCTCATAGGTTTGTTGGCCGGCTTCAAGCATCAGAAACCAATTGTGGGTTAATTTATATTCTAAGCTCAGATCAATTCCAGAGCGCACGGGAGTAATGGCTCCCAGAATAATGGTACTCAGGTCAACCCCAACTCTGAGGTCGTGTTCTACAAAAAGTTTCTCTGGCTTTTCTTTCTTTTCTTTTTTGGCAGGCAAATCCACTGCTGGCTTTATCCTGCTGCTATCGGCCTCCTGAGCCAAAAGCTGAAAGCCTGACAGGCTACTCCAAATCAACAAAAAAAGAAAGGTTAACTGCTTCATTTTCATTTATTTCTTTGTTTTGAAGATATATGGCCTTCAGATTGTTATTGGTAAATAGAACTTCTCCTATGAGATATCGGTTCACCACACCACATTCGGTGCTGCGGAAAACAGAAAAAGGTTTGTAATTCAAATAGATAGTATCGGTAGTGGCATTAATCTGAGCCACAATTTTCAGAAAAACAGCTGAGTCGCTCATGGGAATTAGAATGGCATCCACATCTTTGCTGTTGTTATATAATATGGAATCTTCGCGACCAACAATATAAAGGGTTAGCGAGTCAATGGAACCTGCTGCTACAGTGGTATCGCTGGTGATTTCGTAGATGTTAACCGAGAGAATATTATTCGACGGAAGACAAATTTCGTTTTTAACACATCCCCAGCCAGGTCCGAAAAGGGACAGCAGCAAAGCAGCGAAAATAAGGAGACGTGGATATTTCATGGCCGCAAAAATACATCATCCTGCTGACTTCACCACATACCCAATATATTTAATTATCATTTTCAGAGGTTAAGTATGAGGTTTAATAAAGACTTAAATTGGCAAAGCCCCGATTTAGTGTGAAATAAATTCCAGTGGGACAAGCAGATTGTGGCAATTATTTAGTTTACTCCGGCAACAATTAACCCCAGAATAAATAAAAGATAAATATTGATGCCCATAAAATATTTAAAAAGAGTTTTGCGGGTATACTGAGTGCGGAAGATGGTTGCAAAACCACCCAGCATCAAGAGAACCGATAGAAAAAGCAGCATTATAGAGATATTATCGTCGAACACGTGCATGAGTGGAAGCAATAAACTGCTTACTACGGTAGCGGTAATCCACATAAATGTAATGCTCTTCATTTGTTTTTCGTTGAAGAAGTCGGAAATGGTTGGGAAGCCGGCCTTTTGGTAGTCGGCTCCATTTCTCATCACCAAAAGCCAGAAATGGGGAATTTGCCACATAAACATGAAGAAAGCAAAGGCCAGAATCTGATAATCAGTAACATATCCGCCAGCTGCCACATAGCCCACCATAGGCGGAATGGCGCCAATCACCGAACCAGGAATCACAGCAAAGGCTGTTTTTCGTTTTAGCGGAGTGTAGATTCCATTATACCAAATGAGAGCCAGCAAACCTAGTTGCATGGTTGCAAATCCGGCGGACCAGTAAAGAAGCCATGCTCCTACTCCACTCAAAACCAATGAAAACAGCAATCCGTGTAAGGGAGAAACTTCACCCGATGGTATGGGCCTTCCTTTTGTCCGGTCCATTTTGGCATCGTGATCGAACTCCTGATATTGATTAAGAGCCGCCGAACCGCTGGCTAACAGAAAAATACCCAGCAAAACCCACCATAAGGTTGGGTTTATCTGGGCATTGAACATATAGTAACCCACAAAGGTGGTGAGAGTTACTGCAAAAGTAATTCTCACCTTGGCAAGTTCCATATATAACTTCAGGTATTTCTTCATCATATAAATTATTTGATACTCTCTAAATAGGCAATAATGCTTTTAAGCTGATCCTCGTTGATGGCTTGCTGATAGCTTATCATTACCTTGGGATAGGTATCAACCACCTCACTATTAGGCTCATAGACAGATCTTTTAATATAATCAGCATCGGCCATAACAGTTTTTTTGGAGCCATCGGGCAGAATAACATCTCTGTTAACCCCAAAAAGTCCTTTGAAACTTGGACCAACCAATCTGCTTCCATCCAGGCTATGACAAGCTACGCAACCATTGGCGGTGAGTAGCTGAAGTCCGGCTTCCACAGGGCTTGCATTGCTCAGGTCTTCGCCATACCATGCTTCGTAGGCTTCAGGCTCCAGCACATCGACTTTGCTGAGCATATAGCTATGTCGTTCACCACAATATTCCGCGCATAAAATATCATAGCTACCTGTTTCATAGGCTTCGAACCACATTTTATTATTAACTCCGGGAACCACATCTTCTTTTATGCGGAAAGCGGGAATATAAAGACTGTGCAGAACATCGGGCGAAAAAAGATGGAGAATAACCGCTTTACCTTTGGGGACAATGAGGTTTGGACTCACTTTGCCATTATCGTATTCAAAAGACCAGCTCCACATACGTCCGGTAGCCTTCACCTGAATGGCATCTTCCGGAAAATCGCGCATGGCTTTATAGCCAGCCCAGCCATAGTAAAACATCACCAATACCAAAATAGTTGGAATCACTGTCCACAGCACTTCCAGCCTAAGGTCTTCTTTTACATCGCGTGATTTTGGATTGCGTTTTCTGCTAAATTTAAAAACAAACCATATCATCACCACGGTTATACCTATCAGAAAGAAGACCGATATTCCAAGAATCACTGCAAAAGCAGTATCCACCCCACTTACATAATTTGATACATTATTCATAATTAATCTTTTATCTTTCTTAAAACACTACCTAAAGGCATAATCAAAAAATGTTAACACAATGAAGGATGAAAATACCGCCATGGTAACGATAAGGAAAACAGTAAGCAATTTACTGTCGAATTTGAGATGCATATAATAGGCCAGAACTATTCCTGCTTTTACAGTGGCTATGAGCAGAGCTATTGCTACAGCCATATTCCCAAAGCTAATATAAGCCACAGTAATTGTTAACCAGGTAAGAAGCAATAGAATGATCCAGATTTTGAGCTGCGATGCATAGCTTGAAATATGATGCTCAGCGTGTTCATGCTGATTGTTTTGATTCTTGTCCATAAACTCAAATAATTAAATACATTAAAGGAAAAAGGAAAATCCAGATTAAATCCACCAAATGCCAATACAGTCCGGCATTTTCATGAAAAGCAAAATTGTCGTGGGTTTGTTTGCCCTGATTAATTTCTTTGATTACAAAACCAATGAGAATGGCACCCACAATTACGTGCAATCCATGCAAACCAGTCATAAAATAGTAGAGCACAAAAAATAGCTTCTCTCCGCCTGGCATTGCCTGAAACATATCCCCACCCGGGTATAACCCAATCTCGAATTTATGTCCCCATTCAAAATACTTGTTTACCATAAAGATGAGTGCCGCCAAAAGTGTAAAATAGAGCAGTCCTTTAGCCAAACGGTAATGCTTTTTCTGAATGGCGGTAATAGAAAGTGCCACTGTAGCTGAGCTGGTAATAAGAACAACTGTATTAATGGCTCCAATAAAAATATTTAAATGCGCTGAACCTGCATGAAAGTCTTCAATATTCAAATTTCTGTAAATGGAGTAAACAAGAAACAGACCCCCAAATAAAAGCAATTCGGTAAATAGAAATAACCACATTCCAAGTTTGGAAGCCGCATCGTCGCGGTGTTCATCGTGATGAACGGTAGTAGATGTATGTTCCATATCTATGCCTCCTTTTTATGATAATCGTATGGTCCGCCAGTAACTGTTGGCACTTCATCGAAATTCTCTAAGGTTGGTGGAGAATCTACTGTCCATTCCAGAGTCAAACCACCCCATGGGTTTTTTGAAGCTTTTTCGCCTTTTCTGGCTCCCTGAATAAAATTCAGAATCATAATGATGAGCCCTGTTATCAAAACCCAGCTTCCGACTGTGGAAATGATATTGGGCACATGAAATTCGGGTAGATAGTCATAGTAGCGACGTGGCATGCCCATAATTCCAACCACAAGCATGGGGAAGTACAATAAATTGAAACCAATGAACATAATCCAGAAAGCCAGATTTGCTCTTTTAACATTGTACATCCTACCATAAATTTTGGGGAACCAGTAATATAATGCAGCTATAAAAGCAAAACCTGTCCCTCCAAACATAACATAATGAAAATGTCCAACTACAAAATAGGTATCATGCAAGTGAACATCTGTGGCTAAAGCACCATTAACCAAACCTGTTAATCCGCCAATAAGAAATAGGAAAATAAATCCTAGCGCATATAGCATGGCTGGTTTTAAATCGATAGAACCTCCGTACATGGTTGCCAACCAGTTAAATACTTTAATAGCACTGGGAATGGCGACAAGAAAAGTAAGAACTGAAAAAATGATACGTGCAGGTCCGCTCATTCCTGATGTGAACATATGATGTCCCCAAACAAAATAACCCACAAAAGCAATGGCAAGACTGGAATAAGCAATGGCTTTGTATCCAAATATTCTGCGCTGTGAGAAGGTTGGAATAATTTCGGAGATAACCCCCATAGCAGGAAGTATCATTACATAAACAGCGGGGTGCGAATAAATCCAAAACATATGTTGATAAAGAATTGGGTCTCCTCCAAGCGAAGGGTCAAATAAACCAACTCCAAGCCACCGTTCGGCAATAATCATAAGTAATGTAATCCCGATTACCGGAGTAGCTAAAAGCTGAATCCAGGCTGTTGCATACAATCCCCAGGCAAACAAGGGCATTTTAAACCAGGTCATGCCTGGAGCTCTGAGTCTGTGGATGGTTACTAAAAAGTTTAATCCGGTAAGGATGGAGCTAAACCCTAAAATGAATGCAGCTAAAACCGAAAGGCTCACATTGGTGCCTGTCTGAACGCTGTAAGGAGCGTAAAAAGTCCAGCCGGTATCGGCAGCGCCTTCACCAAACACTAAAGTTGAGAGTGCAAAAATAGCTCCGGTAACATAAAGATACCATGACAGAAGATTCACGCGGGGGAACGCCACGTCCTTGGCACCGATGATAATCGGCAGGATGATATTACCAAAAACCGCAGGAATTCCGGGGATGATAAAAAGAAATATCATAATAACCCCATGAAGCGTAAAAATACTATTGTAGGTTTTGGCTTCCATAAACTGTCCGCCAGGTTGAAGAAGCTCCAGTCTCATAAGAAACCCAAGGGCTACACCCACCAGAAAAAACGAAATAATTGAATAGAAATACAAAAGTCCTATTCGCTTATGGTCGGTTGATAGAATCCATTTAAAGATTCCCTTTCTTCCGCCTGTTTCCTCCAGATAACTTAACCGGTGCGGAGATGCAACATTTTCCATCATATTTAATTAGATTTAAGATTCTTTTTTTTGAGTGATAATACCAGAAACAACAAAATAGCCAACCCAAGTATCAGGCTGCCAGATATTTTTGTGATATTGAAAACATATTTTTTCCCAGTTGGATCGTAGCTAAAGCAAAATTTCAGCACCTTGTTGATGGTGGGTCCTGAGATGCCTTTAGAAGCTTCGATGATGGCCATTTTAAAATCGAAGGGCAAAAAGTAGGTGCCATGAAGGTATCGGGTAACCTTTCCTTCGGGACTTGTAACGATGATTGAAGCGGCATGAACAAAATCTTTTCCTTCGCGGGTAAATTTAAACCCCAGATTGTCGCTGGCTTTGGCAATATTCAAGCTATCGCCCGAAAGCCATATCCAGGCTGACGCATCCACCTCTTTGGTGAAGGATTTCACATAGTTGGCTTTCTTTTTCTCTCCCAGACTCGGATAATCGTCGGAGTTCATGCTGATGGTTATCACCTGATAATCTTTTCCCAAAACCAAATCTGATTTGTCGATTACGTCGGTCAATCCCCCCAAAAGTGGTGAGCAAAGGCCCGGACAGTTATAATAAACAAAACAAAACACGGTGGGTTTGTCAATCAGGCTTCTCAGTTCAACCTGAGTGCTGTCGGCATTGTTAGTAAAAAAAATGTTTGGGGAAACGAGGGTGTCTAAATGTTCATAAATCCCTATTTGCGGTCTGTTTTGGGGGTCGAAGGTTTCCTGAGCCTGACCAACCGCTGTCATAATCAATAGAATAGCAATAGCCTTAAGGCGTAAAATCATATTTTTTGTTTTTTTTAACTCCCCCAAACACCAGAATATTATAGGTAAAGGCAAGTCTATGAAATTGATTTATTTGATTTTTGATTAGTGTCGAAGTTCATTAGCCCATAAATTTATTATTTAGACTAAATAAACACGGCAAATTAAAATAAAAAAAAACGGATGAACAAAAAAGCTTGTCCATCCGTGGTTTGTTTAACAGCTATTTAACAAGAGCTATTTACACTCGTTTCCTTGTGGTGCTTTAGGATTGGCAGGGTTTGTACCTACCAGACTTAAAATATAGCTCGCCAGTTGTTCTGTTTGTTTTTGATTTAGCTGGTCTTTATATGGGGTCATACCTTTTTCGGGAACACCATTTTTGATAACCTTAATTACTTCGGGGAATTCACAACTATGAATCCAGAAGGTATCGGTCATGTTTGGTCCAATTGCATTTCCTTCACCTGCCATTCCATGACAGGCAAAACATGCTTTTTCCATAAATAATGTTTTTCCAGCTTCCAGGTCAGCGGCATCGGTTGATGCTGTAGTAGCAGCTGCAGGCATTTCAGCGGTTCGTTTGGCTTCGGCTTTTTCCACAACGGCCATTTCCTGATTATACTCATCTTCCTGCGATGGGCCTGCATCTGTCATATGGTAATAAATCCAGTATCCAATGGAAAATAAAACACTTATATAGAAAATGTACATTAACCATGGTGGTGGTGGATTATCCAATTCACGAATACCATCAAAATTATGGCTTTCAATCAATTGACCTTTTTGATATTTTACTTCTTCGCTCATATCTTTATAACTTTAATAGATTACTTTTTTTCTTTTTCTGAATACTGAATTGCTTCATCTTCTTCAAGCGGCATTTCGCTGATGGGGTTATAATAGGATTTCTTTGTTCTAAATACGTAAATCAAAATAATGATAAACATAGCAAAGAAAAAGACAAATGATATTGATTGTGTAAATCCAATCCCATCTATTCCGTTTAAATAATTTATTGCAAGTTTCATATTGTATTCTTATTTATCTCAGGTTAGTTAAAAAATAAACCTAAGTCTTGTTATTGATTTTTAACTGAGATTCCACTACCAACTTTGTGCATGTATGCAATTAAAGCAATGATTTCAGAATCTGGATTGGCGCCCGGAATGTCAGCAGCAACCTTTGCAGCCTGATCTTTAAGATCGGCCAAAGCCTGTTTTGCATAACCTTCAGGATAAGGAACTCCCAAAAACTGCATTACTTCAATCTTACGCTCTAAACTTCCGTTGTCGATTTTGGAGTCATATAACCATGGATATGAAGGCATTAACGAACCAGGAGATGTACTGGTAGGATCCATCATGTGGTTAAAATGCCATGCAGCTGATTTATACATTTTGCTGTTGATGTCGCCTGTACGAGCCAAATCCGGACCGGTTCTTTTAGAACCCCACTGGAATGGGTGGTCATAAACGAATTCTCCGGCTTTGGAATAATCGCCATATCTTTCAACTTCCGAGCGGAAAGGTCTCACTTGTTGTGAGTGACAGTTATAGCAACCCTCTCTGATATAGATATCACGACCTTGTAATTCCAAAGGAGAATATGGGGTAACAGTTGCAATGGTAGGAATGTTCGATTTAACAGTTATCATGGGGATAATTTCAACCGCACCACCAATGGCAACAGCAATAACAGCCCAAATAGTAAACTGAACAGGTTTTCTTTCCAACCAGCCATGAATAGTTTCACCGGCAACTCTTTTCTCAGAAGCCACATGCAACGCAGGTGCGGATGTAGTTTCGTCGCCAATAAATTTACCAATGGCCATTGTTTTATAGAGGTTGTACATCATTAAAACAAAACCAATCAGGTATAAGAAACCACCAAAGGCACGTGTGATGTACATAGGAACGATTTGTTGAACGGTTTCGAGGAAGTTAGGATAAGCCAACATACCGTCTTCGTTAAATTCTTTCCACATTAAACTTTGAGTAATACCAGCCCAATACATGGGAATAGCCCAGAACAGCATACCAATGGTAGCAATCCAGAAGTGGGTATTAGCCATTTTTTTACTAAACAACTCTACATTATATAATCTGGGAACTAACCAGTATAACATACCGAAAGTCAATAAACCATTCCAACCCATACCACCAATATGTGTGTGAGCAGGTGTCCAGTCGGTGAAGTGACTGATAGCATTTACATTTTTCAAAGAAAGCATTGGACCTTCGAAAGTGGCCATACCATAAGCAGTTACTGCAACCACAAAGAATTTAAGAACGGGTTCTTCGCGAACTTTATCCCAGATACTTCTGAGGGTTAACAGACCGTTGACCATACCACCCCAGGAAGGAGCAATAAGCATAACACTGAACAATACACCAAGGGTTTGTGCCCATCCGGGTAATGCCTGATATAATAAATGGTGAGGACCTGCCCACATATAAATGAAAATCAACGACCAAAAGTGTACGATTGACAATTTATAAGAATAAACAGGGCGGTTTGCTGCTTTAGGAAGGAAATAATACATCAGACCTAAGAAAGGAGTTGTAAGGAAGAATGCAACTGCATTGTGTCCGTACCACCACTGAACCACCGCATCCTGAACACCAGCGTAAACAGGATAAGATTTTAAGAAAGAAACCGGAATTTCAATAGAGTTAACTACGTGCAATAATGCAACGGCAGTCCAGGTAGCAATATAAAACCAGATAGCCACATAAATGTGCTTGGTTCTACGTTTAATCATGGTACCTGTAATATTGATACCGAAGGCAACCCATACAATTGCAATAGCAATGTCAATAGGCCATTCGAGCTCTGCATACTCTTTGCCCATTGTAAATCCAAAGGCAAGAGTTACTGCTGCAGCTACAATAATAAGCTGCCAGCCCCAAAAGTGAAGTTTACTTAAAACATCACTGAACATGCGGGTTTTTAACAAACGCTGCATGGAGTAATACACACCGGTAAAAATCGCATTCCCCACAAACGCAAATATGATAGCGTTGGTGTGAATAGGACGAATCCTACCATAGGTAAGAAAAGACAATTTGAAATTCATTTCGGGAAAAGGGAGTTGAAGAGCAATTAAAAGCCCCACTAAAACTCCAACGATACCCCAAATGATAGTGGCGTTCATAAACAGCCGCACTATCTTGTTGTCATAAGTAAAAGTTTGATTTTCCATAGTCATTCATTTTCATTATTTGAAGTTTTGATATTTTCAGATTCTGTTTCTTCTGGCTTGATGTCGTCAAACAGCGCGCGAACTGATGGAGTGTAGGAATCGTCGAACTGGCCTGATTTTACAGACCAGATAAAAGCTATCAGAAAAATGCCGGCAACTATTGAGCTGGCAGTGATAAGCACGTATAAAACTGTCATATTATAATTAGGTATTTGGATTCCTGAATCGCAAAATTATAAATTATTTGTTAAAAATAACAAAATATTAATTTTTCTCGCAATGGATTGCAAAATAAATTTTTAACCACCAATAAATAATCCTGAAACTTAGGCTTTATCTACCTTTTGCTTGCTCAAAAATGCCATGAGATTGGTAGCTAAAGTTACAAAAACCACAATAGTAACCGAGCTAACAGGCATTAGAATGGCAGCAACAATGGGTGTTAAATAGCCATTAACGGCAAAGGCCAAACCAATGAAATTGTAAAAGAAAGAAATAACAAAACTTAACTTAACAATATTGATGGTGCTTTTCGATAACCGTAGAAAACCGTGCAGCGAGGCAAATTGCCCCGACTCTAAAATGCCATCGCAGGCTGGGGAGAAATTATAAATATCGTCGGCAATGGTTACACCAACCTGGCTTTGGTGCAAAGCTCCCGCGTCGTTCAAACCATCGCCTATCATGAGGACATTTTTTTTCTCCGATTGTAATTGCTTGACATAATCAAATTTTTGTTGGGGCTTTTGGTTAAAATGCAGATTCCTGCTATTCTTAAACCACTTCAAAAGCTTTTCTTTCTCGCCTTCGTTGTCGCCTGAAATTAAATGAGCCTCATACTTATGCTGCAAATTCCCCAGCAGCTCAGCCAATCCTGTGCGGTATTTATTTTCGATGCTGAAAAAGCCTAAAAATGTCCCTCCTACCGAAACGTACACTTTCGACAATAATTCTGATGATTCATCTCCTTTATCTGCCTGAACAAATTGTGCTCCCCCCAATTTTATGAGCATTCCATTGATGGTTCCCTGAACTCCTTCGCCCGGAAACTCTTTAAAATGCTCCACATAATGTGAGGTATAATTCTCCAAATGCTGGTATAGGCCAATACTTAAAGGATGGGTAGATTGACGGGCCACACTTTTTATAAACGAAAGTTGCTCATCGGTGGGTTCCTGCTGACCAAAAAAATTAATAAGCACCGAGTTGCTTTGGGTTATGGTTCCTGTTTTGTCAAAAACTATGGTATTTATTTTTGATAGATTTTCTATCACCTGACTGTTCTTAATATAGAATCCTCGCTTACCAAATATCCTCATGGTGTTTCCGTAGGCAAAGGGTATGGATAGAGCCAATGCGCAGGGACAAGCCACTATAAGTACGGCGGTAAAAATGGAAATGGCTCTGGGGGCATCTATAAAAAACCAGGCAATCATGCTGGCAGTGGCCAAGGTTAATATTATGATTGTAAACCATTTACTAAACCTGTCGACGATATTATTTAGTGTCTTTTTGGGGATAATTCCGCCTTCGCTCTGATTCCAAAGTTTGGTAAGGCTGCTTTGGTCTACCGATTTATTGACCCGCAGCTCAATGGCAGCGCCCATTTGTTTCCCACCGGCATACACAGGTTCGCCCACCAATTTACTCACCGGATTCGACTCACCAGTTACAAAACTATAATCAATATTTGCCATTCCCTTTACCAAAGTGGAGTCGGCAGGAATAAGCTCATGATGCCGCACCAGGATGCGATCACCTTCCACAAGGTCTTTAATTTGAACTATCTTTTCTTCCGAACCAATAATTTTGGTTACCGCTATGGGAAAATAGGATTTATAGTCACGGTCGAAAGCCAATGCCTGGTAGGTTTTGTTCTGATACCACTTTCCAATGAGAAGGAAAAAAATAAACCCCGCAAAAGAGTCCATATATCCGGTTCCGGTATTGCTTAGAATTTCGTAGGTGGATTGGCTAAACAAGGCAATAATACCCAGGGATATGGGAAAATCAGTATTTATTACGCCATGCATCAGGTTTTTATAGGCCGAGAGCAAATAATCGCGGGCACTATATATAAGGACAGGAAGCGCAAAAAGCAAATTGAGAAAATTAAAGAATCTTTGCAGGGCAGGCTCTACTCCTGCATCTCCCGCCAGATAGTCAGGAAAGCTGAAAAGCATAATATTTCCAAAAGCGAAACCTGCCACACCCAGCTTAAAAATGAGTTGCCTGTCCTCCTTTTTACCCGCTTTTTTATCCATCAAGTCCAGGGTAATCATGGGGGTATAGTGAATGCTCGCTAAAAGCTCTACCACTTGACGAAGGGAAATCTGACTTTCTTTAAAAGTGATGCTTACTTCCTTTTTTACAAAATTGACTATGGAAAAAGTGATTCCCTTGTGCAGGGTATCCAGATGCTCGAGCAACCAGATACAAGAGCTGCAATGGATGGCAGGAACATAGAAAGTAATCTTGGAAAAATCGCCATCCTTAAATTCAAGAAGTTGATCCTTTATCTTTTCATCGTCGAGATAGGCGAACTTATTTCCAAACTCATGCTCATCCACCCTAACCCCAGGAGTGTTTTCCATTTGATAATAAGTGTAGAGCTTATTTTCATTGAGGAGTTGATAGACTGTTTTGCACCCATTACAACAAAAAGGTTTCTCGGTATAGATGATGGGGTATTTTCCACAGTCCTCACCACAATGCACGCACTTTTGATTCTCTTTGGCCATAGCAATAAAAAAAGCGAATATGCAAATTAATTGCCTATTCGCTCTAATAATAGATTTATAAAATTATAAACATTTAGTGCCTTCAGGGGCTTTGGCATTGGCAGGTTTAGTGCCTTTCAAGCTTAAAATGAACGCTGTCAATTGTTTTACTTCGGCTGGTTTCAATTGAGCTTCAAATGCAACCATGGCTGTTCCGGGAACACCCTTGTTGATAACTTTCATAATGTCGGCTTCCTTACAGCCTTGTTTTGCAAAATCATCAGTTAGGTTTGGACCTAACGCGTTGCCTTCACCATTCATACCATGACAAGCAAAACATGCTTTTGCCTGAAACAAAGCTTTACCCAGTTCAGCGTCGCCACCAACAGGTAACATGTTCATTTCTGTTACAAAACCTGCCTTGTTAGCTTTTGCCAATTGGGTTTTGCCAGCATTTGAATAGCTAATAAATGAAATAACTGATAGCAGAATTACTCCACTAAATAACTTTCTGACTAAACTGGTCATGCGATTGTTTTTTTGACCATTAAATAATGTGCTCATAATTTTTAGAATTTTTGAATATTGTTAATTAATTTCGCTTAGCAAATATATAAATATCAAATAAACAGATAATTAAATATAGAAAAAAATAATCTACTGTAAAACAACTACTTAATTGCATTTAGGTAGCTAAATACCTGATTTTATTAATCGATTTAATCTTTTTCTTTAACTACTAATGTAAAAATGAATTTGAGATGAAGAATTGCCCAATGAAAAATAGCAAAAAAGAAGCTCCCTGACCCGCTGATATTCAATTAAAGGCGTTGAACGAGGATAAGTGAAATACTTAGCAATTGAAAAAAATATCTATATTTGACCCGCAAAAAACAAAGAAAAAAGACCTAATATTCAGAATTTCAATTCATTGCCGCAAATTAGGCGGTTATTAACAAAACAAATCGAAATATGATAAAAAAAGTACTAGTTGCCAACAGAGGCGAAATAGCTATCAGAGTTATGAGGTCCTGCAGAGAAATGGACATTCGCTCGGTGGCTGTTTTTTCCGATGCTGACCGAACTTCAATGCATGTTCGCTATGCCGATGAGGCTTACCACATTGGCCCTTCCCCATCATCCGAGAGTTACCTTGTGATTGACAAGATTATTGAAGTTGCGAAAAAATCGGGCGCTGATGCCATTCATCCCGGCTACGGCTTCCTGTCGGAAAATGCTAAATTTTCGGAACGTTGTAAGCAGGAAGGAATCATTTTTATTGGTCCCGATGCACACGCCATCAACACCATGGGCGACAAAATTACAGCTCGTAAAAACATGATTGCCGCCGGTGTGCCTGTTGTTCCAGGAACCACTGAGCCTATCACAAACGAAGATGAAGCCATTAAAGTTATTAAAGAAATCGGACTTCCGGTAATGATTAAAGCCTCTGCCGGTGGCGGTGGAAAAGGTATGCGCCTTGTGAAAAAAGAATCGGAGATTCTGAATTCAATTCGTTCTGCCCGCTCCGAAGCTCAGAACGCTTTTGGTAACGATGCGGTCTATATTGAAAAATATATTAACTCTCCACATCATATTGAGTTTCAGATACTGTGCGATAATCATGGAAATGCTGTCCATTTGTTCGAAAGAGAATGCTCTGTTCAGCGCCGCCACCAAAAAGTGGTTGAAGAAACCCCCTCTCCCATTATGACTGCCAAAGTGCGCGAAGAAATGGGCAAGCATGCCGTAGCTGCCGCCAAAGCGGTGAACTACTCCGGAGCAGGAACCATCGAATTCATCACCGACGACAATCTTAATTACTATTTTCTGGAGATGAATACCCGCCTGCAGGTGGAACACCCAATTACCGAACGGGTTGTGGGAGTTGACTTGGTTAAACAACAAATTAATATTGCCAATAATCTGCCGCTTACTCTTAAACAGGAAAATTTAAGACAAAACGGTCACGCTATAGAATGTAGAATTTATGCCGAAGATGCCGAAAACAACTTCATGCCGAGTCCTGGTAAAATTAAACACATGAGTGAGCCTTTAGGCCTCGGTATTCGTCACGACGGGTATGTTTATGAGGGTTTTGAAATCCCCATTTTTTACGATCCCATGATTTCCAAATTAATTGCCTGGGCCGAAACCCGCGAAGAAGCCATAAAAAGAATGAGAAGGGCTTTGTATAACTACAAAATCACCGGCATTAAAACTTCTATCAGATTTTTGGAACGCATTATGGAAACCCCCGATTTTGTGGAAGGAAAATACAATACACATTTTGTGGAGAATAATTTCGACTTCCTGATGAAGCCCACTGGTTTTACCGGCGACAACGAAGATATTGCCATTATTACAGCTTTCCTGGATTATACAAACAAATTGGAAAAGCTTCAGCCAGAACCCGTTAAAAAGAATATGGCCAATAACTGGAAAGATTTTGGTCGTAAAAGAAGTATTATCAGATTATAATATCAACCTAAAGAAGAATATATGTTAGAAGTAAAAGTAGGCGACCGCTATGCAAAAGTGAAACTTTTAAGTCGCGAGGGAAATCACGTTCAGATTCAGGTTGACGAGAAAATTTACCATCTTGATGTGGTTGAAGTAGAAAAAGGTATTTACTCCATCCTTAAGGATAACAGGTCGTATAACGTGGAATTGGTGGATGGTATCGACTCTAAAAACTACACCATCAACACCTATGAAACCACCTTCGATGTGAGTATTGTTGATGCCGAAGCCCGTTATTTAATGAACCGCGGAAACGCTGAACTGGATCATGGCGATGTGAAAATAAGCAGCCCCATGCCCGGAAAAGTGATTAAAATTCCAGTAAAAGTTGGCGACCATGTTCCCGAAGGAACCACTGTAGTTATTGTGGAAGCCATGAAAATGCAAAGTGAATACAAGGTGAAAAAAGACCGGTTAATTAAAGAGATTTTGGTTAAGGAAGGCGATACTATCGATGGTAACCAACCTTTGGTTGTGGTGGAATAACCTTTTTGAAAAATGAAAAAACTATAAAAATGGATAAGATAAGAGAAGAAAAATTAAGGCTTTTAGAGGACAATAACAGAGAAGCCGAATTGGGTGGCGGACAAGACAGAATAGACCGTCAGCATAAAGCAGGAAGAAAAACCGCCCGCGAAAGAATCAACGATTTGCTCGATCCCGGAACTTTTGTGGAGTTGGACAAGTTTGTTACCCACCGTGCCACCGATTTTGACATGGATAAAACCAAATTTTTGGGCGATGGTGTTGTGACAGGTTATGGAAAAATCGACCGACGTCTGGTTTATGTTTTCGCCCAGGATTTCACTGTTTTTGGGGGTTCTTTAAGCCGTGCCAATGCGGATAAAATTATCAAAATCATGGATTTAGCCATGAAGATGGGAGCGCCTGTTATCGGACTTAACGACTCCGGTGGTGCCCGTATACAAGAGGGCGTGGAAAGTTTGGCAGGTTATGCCGATATTTTCTATCGTAACGTAATGAGCTCCGGCGTAATTCCACAGATTTCGGCCATTTTAGGCCCTTGTGCAGGTGGCGCAGTGTACTCTCCTGCCATCACCGACTTTATTATGATGGTGAAAGAAACCAGCTATATGTTTGTCACCGGCCCCGAAGTAATCAAAACTGTTACCCACGAAGAAGTAACCAAAGAAGAACTCGGCGGAGCCATGACCCACAACTCCAAAAGCGGTGTAGCCCATTTCACAGCCGACGACGACGAACAAGCCATGATGATGATTCGTGAGCTTATGAGCTTCCTGCCATCGAACAATATGGAAGACCCGCCAATAAAAGTTTGCAGCGACGATGTAAATCGCCTGGACAAGTCCCTCAACGAGCTGGTACCCACCGATCCCAATAAGCCTTACGACATGATGGATTTGATTCATGCTGTGGTTGACCAAAAGCATTTCTTCGAAATTCAGCCCCACTACGCCAAGAATATCATTATCGGCTTTGCCCGCATGGCAGGCCGTCCCGTGGGAATTGTTGCAAACCAACCCGCCATGTTGGCCGGCGTTCTCGATATCGATGCATCGACCAAAGCAGCACGTTTTGTTCGTTTTTGCGATGCCTTCAATATCCCCATCATCACTTTGGAAGATGTACCCGGTTTCTTACCCGGAACAGCTCAGGAATTTGGCGGAATCATTAAACATGGAGCCAAGCTTCTCTATGCTTTTGCCGAGGCCACCGTTCCAAAAATTACCCTCATCACCCGCAAAGCCTACGGTGGAGCCTACGATGTGATGTCGAGCAAGCATATAGGAGCCGATATCAACTATGCCTACCCCACTGCCGAAATTGCCGTGATGGGACCCGACGGAGCTGTAAATATCATTTACAAAAGCAGTCTCACGGTAGAAGAAAAAGCCAAAGCTGTTCAGGAATACCGCGACAACTTCGCCAGCCCCTACAAGGCAGCACAGTTGGGCTATATCGACGAGATTATCAAACCCGAAGAAACCCGCAAAAAGCTTATTCAGGCTTTAGAAATGACTCAAACCAAATCGAAGGTGAATCCAGCCAAGAAGCACGGGAATATTCCGTTGTAATATATTATCTCAAGCAATGATAAATCCTTAACCCGCCTTGGGTTAGGGATTTTTTTATATTTCGAACACCAAACACAAGTGCTTTGTTATATTGGCTTCGGGACCTTTTTCTGTTGTAACGGTTTTGATTTTTATTTTACAGAAATTGAAACGTTGTTTTTATTGTAAATAACGAAGCCAACCCTGTCAATATGTTCTTTTAATTCATTGTTTGTAATGGTTTCGTAATTCAGTACATCAAATCTATAAGGCATGGATGTTTCTTCATTAAGAATAGAATTTATTCGCGCCAATATCATGAATGAAAGTTGTTTACCTTTAAGTGCTATGTCCACATCGCTTCCATTCTTATAATTCCCTTTTGCTCTGCTTCCAAAAATAGAAGCGTACTCAACTTCCGGAAACTGAGTTAAAACTGAAACAACCTTTTGTAAATCAGCTTCAAATAAACCAAGTCTATTCTTCATTCCTTATTATGCTTAACGATTCATATAATTCCTTTAGCAAAGGAAAATATTTATGATGTATCAATCGCTCCACTTCTGTAGCTTTAGCTTCATCGTAAGTGTGGGCTGTCAAATTTCGATCGAGCAATAAATCCATCCAATCGTGCCCGTTGACTATCAGTCCAGTTTCAAACGCTTTTTTAATAGCTGTTCTCGGAGAATTAACTTCTGTAAATCCTTGCTCTTCCATATAATCTTTAATGGTATTCCAGGCCAATTCGTAACTCATTTCAAAAAACCGGATTATACCAGCCTTTTGAACTATATCCGGATTTTCAATTTGCAAGGCATTTTCAAGGTGATGCAATGCCTTTTCAAAATTGGCAAATCTTTGTTTCCAACGTATAGCCTGGGTTTCCATTATTGTGCTATTTAGTTGATTACAAACTTACAATATTTTTCCCATCACAACAGCACGAAGGTCAATCCAGCCAAGAAGCACGGGAATATTCCGTTGTAATATATTATCTCAAGCAATTGTAAATCCTTAATCCGTCATGGGTTGGGGATTTTTTTATGTGCTAATGTTAAATTTGTTTAAACCAGACCAACCGGTCGGTATATGTATTATTTTTGCACCATGAATACAAAAGAATCTATTATCACAACGGCATTTCAGCTATTTCTCCAGGATGGCTTTAAGGAAGTATCCGTGAACCGCATTATTGACCATTGTGGTATTTCAAAGGGGGCTTTCTACCATCATTTTAAAAGCAAAGATGATTTATACATACAGGTATTGGATAGATTCTTCTTTAATTATTTCAGCCAATTTCAATTCTCCTATGATCCTGATGTGAGTTTTGAAGAAAAAATAAAAAATTTCGTTCACTCATTTATTACTCCCTACGAAGAGCTCCTTCAACTTACTCAACGAAAGGACCTTCTCCCCTATTTCCGGTTTCTTTTCCAGTCAGCAACTCTGCATCCTCAGATTCAATACAGAATCAACAAACATTTCTATAAAAAGGGATATTACCTTGCCCAATTGATAGAGCAGGAACAAACGAATCATCATTTAGCAATCCATAGTGATTCAAAAAAAATTGCACGATATTTATTGAGTATTGTATTAGGAATGACTATTTTAGACGGAATTTATGAAGCATCGAAAATCAAGAGTCATTTGGAAGAATCTATCGAAATTCTGCTTCCGGGTTTGATCAAAAACAATAAAACAGCGTAATATGAAAAATCTGATAACTTCTATAGGTTTTATAATCCTTCAGCGGGCCGCCATATCGGTTAGCCACTTTAACAAGGATGTTAAAAAGGAACTGGAGGCCTGGAACGAAGGTTTTAGGGTAAAACTTCAGGTGAGCGATAGCCCTTTAGCCATAGCCTGGATCAAGAAAGACGGAGCATTAAAATCCTTACCCGCTGATTCAAAGGATTTTGACCTGATAGTTCAGTTCAGAACCCTTGATACTGCTTTCAGAATCATTACAACACTGAGCAATGTTCCGCAAGCATTCACCCAAAACCGTATTCAGGCTTTTGGCCATATCCCCAACAGCATGATATTAATCCGAATTCTAAATACAGTTCAGGCCTATCTTTTTCCGCCTTTCCTAAGCAAAAGAGTTTTAAAGCGCGTTCCTAATTTTAATTTTTCACAGCATATAGGTCGGTTGAGAGTTTACACCACCGGACTGCTTTTTGCCTGGTAAATATATTGATACGAATCTATAAATCAACATGATATGAGATACATTCCAGAATATTTTGAATTTCAAAACCCCACCAAAATTATTGCCGGCAATCAGGCTTTAAGCTCCCTTCCATCGGAGGTTCAAAAACTTGGGGTTGAACATCCTTTAGTGATAACAGATCAGGGAATTGTAAAATTTGGTTTGCTCGACAAGTTAAAATCTGCTTTAGGAAATTCCAAATCGCTGCTCAATCTTGTTTTCGATAAAGTGCCCCCCGATAGCAGCATCGACATTGTGAATGAGGCCGCGCGTTTATATACTTCGCATGGCTGCGATGGAATCATAGCCATTGGTGGAGGCAGTGTGATCGATACGGCCAAAGGGGTCAATATTATGATTTCGGAAGGTACCGATAATCTGTTGAATCTGAGAGGGCACGACCGGCTAACCAAACCCCATAAACCTTTGATAGTGATTCCTACAACCAGTGGAACTGGTTCAGAAGTTACTCTGGTGGCTGTGGTGGCAAATCCCCAAACCCATGAGAAAATGCTGTTTACCTCGCCTTTTCTGCAACCTGCACTCACCGTGCTCGATCCGGAAATGACAGTGTCCCTCCCTGCACATTTGACCGCTGCAACAGCCATGGATGCCTTTACTCATGCACTCGAAGCTTTTTCTTGTCTTCAAAAAAACCCCTTCAGCGACAGTTATGCACAGGTAGCCATCGAACTCATTGGCGAAAATATTCTGAAAGCAGTGAAAAACGGGCAGGATAAAGAAGCCCGCTATCGTTTGGCTTTGGCCAGCACCGCTGCGGGAGTTGCTTTTTCCAATTCAATGGTTGGCGCTGTTCATGGAATTGGGCATACCGTTGGAGCCATTTCGCATGTGCATCACGGCATGGCTATGGCCATTCTACTGCCCCATGTGATGAAATACAATCTCGATCAAATGGCCGACAGGTATGCCCCTGTTTGGAATTGGATTCGTCCGGAAGCCGATGGTGGACAGCCTGCAACCAATGAACAAAAAGCCCTGAAGGTGATTCAGTGGATTCATGAGCTCAATCAGCAACTCCATAAACTCACAGGAATGCCTAACGATTTGGAGAAAGCTGGAGTAAAAAGAGAACAACTGCGCGAAATTGCAAGCCAATCGCTCAACGACGGAGCCATGATAGCCAACCCTAAAGAAATTGATGAAAACGATGCCTTTAACATTTTAAACGACGCCTTTAAAATCTAAACAAAATGAATAATTACAGCGAAATCATTGAAAAACAACAACGTTTTTTCAATTCCAATGCCACCAAAGATATTCAGTTCAGAAAAAATCAGCTTAAGCTTTTTCTGAGAATACTTCAGAAAAACGAATCCCGTTTAGACGAAGCCATTTATAAGGATTTTAAAAAATCGGCATTTGAGAATTATGCCACAGAGTTAAGCCTGGTTTATAATGAGCTGAAACATTCCATTAAAAAAGTAGCTTACTGGAGTGAGAAGAAATATGTTGGAACCAACTTAGCCAATATTCCTGGCAGCAGTTATATTATTCCCGAACCCTATGGTAATACATTGATTATTGGCGCCTGGAACTATCCCTATTTGTTGAGCCTGCATCCAGCAATTTCAGCTTTGGCAGCGGGAAACACTGTAATAGTTAAACCCAGTGAACTGGCCATGAACACAAGTAAATTGATGGCAGAACTCATCAACAGCCATTTCGCTACAGAATATTTTCATGTAATTGAAGGTGGTGTTGAAGAAACCACGGCCCTGCTCAAACTCAAATTCGATAAAATTTTCTATACAGGTAGCTCCAATGTTGGAAAAATAATCATGAAAGCTGCTGCAGAACATTTAACACCTGTAGTCCTGGAATTGGGTGGAAAAAGTCCCGCCATTGTAACCCAGAATGCAGATATTAAAATGACTGCAAAAAGGTTGGTCTGGGGTAAATTCCTAAATGGAGGCCAAACCTGCGTAGCACCTGATTATGTTTTAGCGGAGAAATCTATTAAAGGCCAATTGGTTGACGAGATAAAAAAGCAAATTGAGAAAATACATGGCAATGATCCGCAGAAGAGCGAAGCCTTTGTGCGCATTATTAATCCCCGCCATTTTCAACGTTTAACAGCTCTTTTGGATCCAGCAAAAATTCTCTTTGGCGGCAAAACCGATGCTGCTGATTTATACATCTCTCCAACACTTATGCACGAGATTGACTGGAACGATGCGGTGATGAAAGAAGAAATATTTGGTCCCATTTTACCCATTCTCACCTGGGAGAATTTAGACGAAGCCATAGCTCAAATAAAATCTCAGCCCAAACCTTTGGCGCTCTACTTATTCACAACCAGCAAAAAAACCCGCGATAAAGTCTTTTCTGAAGTATCGTTTGGTGGCGGCGCTCTCAACGATACCATCATGCATTTGGCCAATCCCAACTTGCCCTTTGGTGGTGTCGGAAACTCGGGAACAGGAAGTTATCATGGGGAATATGGTTTTGCAGCTTTCAGCCATCAAAAGAGCATCATTGAAAAGCCTAATTGGTTTGAACCTTTTGTGAAATATGCACCTTATAGTAAATTCAAGCTCAGCATATTAAAGAGACTATTGTAATATTTTGATATTAAAAAACAACTAACACTACCAAAAAATATAATAATCATGAAAATTAAAGCAAGGGATTATAGTTCGAATGAGGAATTCTGGAATGTTCTTACTCATGGACTTGGTCTTGTTCTCAGCATTCCCGCCCTGGTATTGCTTGTTGTTTTTGCAAGCTTAAACGAAACTGTTTGGCATATAGTGAGTTATAGTATATACGGCTCCACTTTAGTAATGCTTTACTTAGCTTCCACCTTATTTCATGCATCAAGAAAGAAAGAAATCAGGCTTAAACTAAATATTTTCGACCATGTGAGCATCTTTTTTCTCATAGCCGGAACCTACACGCCCTTTGTTTTGGTCACTTTACGGGGTCCCTGGGGTTGGACTATTTTCGGAATAATCTGGGGATTGGCAATTATTGGTACCATTCTAAAATTTTTCTACACTGGCAGGTATAACAAAATCTCAACATTAATTTATGTCCTAATGGGCTGGATTATTGTTATAGCGGTTGAGCCACTCATACATAATATTTCGGCTCAGGGCTTATTTTGGCTTACTTTCGGGGGAATTAGCTACAGCATTGGAGCAATTTTTTACCTGCTCAACCGACTTCCATACAATCATGCCATTTTTCATGTTTTTGTGTTAGTAGGAAGCATAGCGCATTTTATTTCGGTGTTTTTCTATGTTTAAAACCCGATTGGAATAATTGCTATTTCTCGCGGCTGATGGTATAATCAACCAAATTGATGAGCGCATTTTTATAGGCAGATTCATCAAATCCATTGATTAATTCTTTGGCTTCTCGAAGCAACCGATTCATATGTTTTACTGCATATTCAATCCCGCCACTTTCATTCACTAAATCAATAATTTTCTTTACTTGCTCAGGGTTGTTGGAATGGTTTTTTATAACAGATTTGACATTTCTCTTTTCCAAAGTTCCCATATTTTGAAGCATGTAAATAACTGGTAAAGTGAGTTTTTGCTCCTTTAAATCTATGCCCGATGGTTTTCCAATATCTCCTGCTTTTTTAAAATCCAGAATATCATCTTTTATTTGAAAGGCAAGACCAACCAATTCGCCAAACAAACGCATTTTTTCCACAACATCTGACGACGCATTGGCAGATGCTGCTCCAACTGCACAACAACTCGCTATGAGAGAAGCTGTTTTTTTTCGAATTATTTCGAAATATACTTCCTCAGTTATATCTAACCTTCGCGCTTTCTCAATTTGGAGCAACTCCCCTTCACTCATCTCGCGGGTAGCCTCCGAAACTATTTCTAAAAGCTCGTAATCCTTGTGCTTCATAGAGAGTAACAACCCCTTGGAGAGCAAAAAATCGCCTGCCAGAACAGATATTTTATTTTTCCATAGAGCATTTAACGAAAAATATCCCCTTCGTTCATTTGAGTCATCAACCACATCATCATGAATTAATGTGGCAGTATGAAGAAGTTCAATTAATGAAGCAGCGCGATAAGTAGCTGGAGTTATTCCCCCACAAACATGTGCCGACAGCATAACAAACATGGGTCGTATCTGCTTTCCTTTTTGAGAATAAAGATATTTTAAAATGAAATCCAAAAGAGCAACATCGGACTTCAAAGCATTTTTAAACACTAAATCGAACTCTGAAAACTCTGTTTTCAAGAGATTTTTAATTTCTTTGGTGATTGACATCCTGCAAAATTAGTTATTTTTAGGAGTTACCATTTTCCATTCAAAATATAAGGCAGATTATTAATAACTTTTCATAAGTTTTCGTTGAAACTTATAAAAATCCAGCTTTTTATTTGTTCCTTTGTGAACTTATTTATAAGCAATAAGTAAGGATGTCAGCAAAAACAAAATTCATATTTGTAACCGGTGGTGTTACATCATCGCTCGGTAAAGGAATTATCTCCGCGTCATTAGCAAAACTATTACAAGCAAGAGGATATAAGGTCGGAATACAGAAATTCGACCCCTATATCAACATCGATCCAGGTACTCTAAACCCCTATGAACATGGGGAATGCTTTGTAACAGAGGATGGAGCAGAAACTGATTTAGATTTGGGGCATTATGAAAGATTCCTCAACGAACCCACAAGTCAGGCCAACAATGTTACAACGGGAAGAATATACCAAACTGTTATTGACAAAGAGCGAAGAGGCGATTATCTGGGCTCAACAGTACAAGTAATTCCTCATATAACTGACGAAATAAAATATCGGATAAAACTCATTGGAAAGAAACATAATTACGATTTTGTTATCACTGAAATAGGCGGAACTGTTGGTGATATTGAATCCTTACCTTATATAGAATCTGTACGCCAACTCAAGTGGGAAATGGGGTCAGATTGTCTTGTAGTTCACTTAACTCTTGTGCCCTATCTTGCTGCGGCTGGCGA
Source organism: uncultured Draconibacterium sp. (assembly GCA_964293475.1). Classification (GTDB taxonomy): domain Bacteria; phylum Bacteroidota; class Bacteroidia; order Bacteroidales; family UBA12170; genus UBA12170. The sequence goes on along the minus strand of CAXYYJ010000037.1, from coordinate 3,650 downwards.
ACTTAAAACCAAGCCAACTCAGCACTCTGTCAAAATGCTTCTGGAACAGGGAGTACAACCAGATATTATCGTTTGTCGCACCGAACATCATCTTAACAGCAATATCCGCGATAAAATAGCCCGATTCTGTAATGTGCAGCCAAGCAGTGTCATCGAATCCATCGATGCAAAAAGTATTTATGATGTTCCAGTATTAATGCGGCAGGAAATGCTCGATACTGAGGTTTTAAAACTTACCAATACGCCTGAGAAAAACGAATCGAACATTGATGAATGGGAACATTTCCTTTTTAAACTCAAAAACCCTACCGATACCATTCAAATAGCTTTGGTAGGAAAATATGTTGAACTTCAGGATGCATACAAATCTATTTTAGAATCTTTTGTTCATGCCGGGGCACAAAATCAGGTAAAAATAGCGGTGAATATGATTCATAGCGAACAAATTACCGAAGAAAATGTGAGCGGGATGTTGGGAAAGTTTAAAGGTATTTTAGTTGCTCCTGGTTTTGGTGAAAGAGGAATTGAAGGAAAAATAATTGCTGTTCGATATGCCCGCGAAAATAAGGTACCCTTCCTCGGAATTTGCCTGGGTATGCAATGCGCAGTTATTGAATTCGCAAGAAATGTGCTTCATTTAAAAGATGCCCATTCAACAGAATTTCGCCCCAACACACCATATCCCGTCATTGACATTATGGAGAATCAGAAAAAGATTTCTGGCTTGGGTGGTACCATGCGTTTAGGAGCTTATCCATGTGAAATCGTTAAAGACACTCTGGCCTTTGAAGCATACGGCAAAGAGCAAATATCTGAACGTCACCGTCATAGATTCGAGTTTAACAACGATTATCTCAAACGGTTTACTGAAGCCGGCATGATTCCAACTGGAATAAATACCAAAGATGATTTGGTTGAGATCGTTGAAATAAAAAACCATCCTTACTTTATGGGGGTTCAATTTCATCCTGAGTACAAAAGTACTGTGGCAACACCACACCCTGTATTTATGAGCTTTGTAAGAGCTATTAAAGCAAATCAGTAATAAAGAAATACTAGTCGAAAAATCATAAGCCGGGTAATTATATTATCCGGTTTTTTTGGTTAAATGGCTGTTAATAGATAGTTGTTGACTAGATTATTGCTTTCTTTACCATAGATTATTGATAATTTCAGGAATCAAAAACAACATTTAAAGAAACTAAAACCATGAAATTCTTCCTTAGCTTTATTATATCGCTCGCATTTTTTAGTGCCTTTTCCCAAAATTTCTATTTTCTTCCCGATGATTCTTTATCAAAGACCATTTCAACTTCCGATTTTTCCGATTTAACAATTCATATTGATAGAAATCCTGTAGTAGATACTTTGCATCTTGAATATGAACTTTTGTTCAATTCATTACCCGCCGAATGGTCGGTTGCTTATTGTGATAATCACGGATGTTGGGGTTCTCTTCCGGAAAATGGAACCATGTCGCCGCTTTACGATGACCTGAACAGTTTTATTCGCCTCACTATCCATCCCAGTGAAATTGAAGGAAACGGAATTGTGCAATACTATATTTATGAACCAGACGATTATACGGCAGGATCCATAATGACTTTTGTGGTGCAGACTCCACTTTGGCTTGGACTATCTAATGATGAAAACGCAAGTATCAAAATGCATTCAAATCCATTTAGAGAAAGGTTGGTGCTTTCTAATGTAAAGAATATCAAATCCTTAGAAATTATGGATTTAGGGGGTAAAATCCAACCAACAGATAAAGAATTTTCACACAATAAAATTGTGCTAGATACTGAGTCGCTAAAATCCGGAATGTATATTATTCAGGCTTTAGACAATTCAGGAAAATATCGCTATTATAAAGCAATTAAAAGTAATTAGACTGTTATCAATCTATTCCCATTCAATTGTTGCCGGTGGTTTTGAGCTTATATCATAAACTACCCGATTCACTCCTTTAACTTTGTTAATGATTTCATTGGAAACTTTAGCCAAAAACTCATAAGGAAGATGCGACCAATCAGCAGTCATTCCATCAGTTGACCCTACAGCTCTTAATGCCACCACATTTTCATAGGTTCGCTCATCACCCATAACACCTACAGATTGAATGGGTGTTAAAATTGCGCCTGCTTGCCAAACTGTGTCATATAACCCGCTATTTTTCAATCCTTGTATGAAAATATAATCCACATCCTGAAGTATGGATACTTTCTCAGGGGTAATATCACCCAATATTCTAATGCCCAATCCCGGGCCTGGAAACGGGTGACGATTTAAAAGTTCAGATTTCATTGCCATAGCTCGTCCAACGCGTCTGACTTCATCCTTAAAAAGGGCTTTCAACGGTTCAACGATTTTAAGTTTCATATAATCTGGCAGACCACCTACATTATGATGAGATTTTATAGTTGCCGAAGGGCCTTTCACACTAATTGATTCAATTACATCGGGATAAATAGTCCCCTGAGCAAGCCATGCTACATCTTGAATTTTATGTGCCTCATCGTCAAATACTTCAATAAAGGTCTTTCCAATAGCCTTTCGTTTTCCTTCAGGATCGGTTAAACCTTTGAGTGCTTCATAAAATCGCTGAGAGGCGTCAACACCTTTCACATTGAGACCCATATCGTTATAAGAGGCCAGAACTTCATTAAATTCATGCTTACGAAGCAACCCATTATCAACAAAAATACAGTGAAGATTTTTTCCAATAGCTTTATGTAGTAAAAGAGCTGCCACTGAAGAATCAACACCACCGGAAAGGCCTAGCACTACTTTGTCGTTCCCTAAAGTCTCTTTTAACTCATTCACTGTAGTATCCACAAAGGATGCAGGTGTCCAACTTTGAGATAATCCACAGATATTTACAATAAAATTTTCAAGAAGTTTGGTTCCTTCAACGGAATGATACACTTCAGGATGAAACTGAATCCCATAGGTTTTTTCACCTTTCACGTGAAATCCACCAACTTGCACATCATGTGTTGATGCAATAATTTCGAAGTCCTCGGGCAAGTTCGAAATGGTATCCCCGTGCGACATCCAAACCTGACTTCCTAATGACATGCCTTTGACCAAATCATTTGAACTATCTATGAAAGATAGGTTTGCCCTTCCATATTCCCTTATTTTTGAGGGCATCACATTTCCACCATTAGTTTGAGCCAGAAGTTGTGCACCATAACAAACACCCAGCAATGGATAATTATTACGCAACCCGCTGAGATCGGGGTTTGGAGCTTGCTCATCTCTAACAGAAAATGGGCTCCCTGAAAGGATTACACCTTTTATCTGATGTCCTGTTTCTGGTATTTTATTGAAGGGGTGAATTTCACAATACACATTTAACTCTCTGATTCTACGCGCAATTAGCTGAGTATATTGTGAACCAAAATCTAGTATTAATATCATTTCTTCCATAGAGGCAAAAGTAGAAAATGTAATTCAATAAAATTCGTTTTTTATAGGTTGCTAAACTATATTTCTTATTTCTTTGATATAGTTAACACACAGGGATGATATTATAGTGTTGTATTTTTTTAAAATAAAAGAGCCCAGTTAAAAAAGCATAACTGGGCTCGGCATAAGGAGGTGGCGACGACTTACTCTTCCACCACAGGGGCAGTACCATCAGCGCT
>CAXYYJ010000036.1:0-49015 GCA_964293475.1 uncultured Draconibacterium sp. | reverse complement strand
GTATTGAATAATTTTGGCATCGAATACGACATTATATTTTAGCTATTACTTATATGTTACCAGCATGGTTTTTATTTCATCTGCCGAGGGCACTCTGCCTTTTACCACTACCCGCCCATCGACTACCAAAGCCGGAGTGGTCATAACCCCGAATTTCATAATCTCGACAATGTCTTCCACTTTTTTCACCTGAGCCTGAATTCCAGACTCTTCTACTGCCTGATTGGTCACTTTTTCGAGTGTTTTACACTTGGCGCAACCAGTTCCTAAAACCAATATTTCCATAGTATTCAATTTGTTTGTTTCGTAATTCGCAAAACAACGAACAAGATTTACAAAAAAAACTATCTAAACAATTCTTTCATAAGCAATTGAGCTTCCTGCCAGTTTTCGCGGTTTACACAATATCTAATTTTGGGGGCTTCAATTTCGCCCTGAATAAGTCCAGCGTTTTTGAGCTCCTTGAGATGCTGCGAAAGGGTTGATTTGGCAATGGGCAATTCGTCGGAAAGGTCGCCACTGTAGCAGCAGCTTTGTTTCGAGAGCATTTCTATCACATAAACCCGCACCGGATGTCCCAATGCCTTGGCATATCGGGCCAACCTAATTTGCTTGTCGCTGATGATGGAATCTGACATATTATTGTTGTTTCTGTTCGCAAAAATACGAACTATTATTTATGGATGTCAAAACCCGCGTAAATTTTTTTAATCCAGATAATATTTCCTTGATAAATGGCCCTATGAAATTGTAAAGATTGGCTGATTTTGATTGGGTTTACGCAGATTCACATAGGGAAAATTCCGGATGCACTTTGGGTGAAACACCAATCAATATTAACCATAGATGACTAAATTTGCAAAACACAATCCATCATTAGGAACACAAAGGGGAACTGTAAAGTTTAATTGACCAAAAAATATGGTAGTAGCTCACACATAGCTCAACCACCCCAATGTGTTCCATTTTTTATTTCCCGCAATTTTGAGCTATCTTTGTTTTGTTATCACGAAATCTTATGAAGGTTAGCAGCATTGTATTCTTTGGCATTTTGGGGCTTATTCTGGCTTCCACTCCCCTACTGGCTCAGCTTCCGGATGCTCATAGTTTTTGCTCTCACAGCCCTGGAAATTCCTTGCCACAGCGCACTGCGATTTTTGATTATTCCCAGGCCGATGCCTATGATGTGGGCTTTTATCATCTGAACCTGCAGGCCGAAACCATCAATACTTTTATTAAGGGAACCGTGGAAATAAAAGCCAAAGCTGTATCGCAATCCGTTGATACTATGACCCTGGAACTCAGTCCTGCCTTGCAGGTCAACGAAATACGACTGAATGGATTTCCGGTTGCTTATGGCCATTCCTCCGCCGGAATTTTACAGATTTATTTCCCGCAGAAGATTTCGAAAGATGAGATTTTTAGTGTGGAAGTCAACTACGAAGGACCGGCTGTGGCATCGGAAGGAAGGGGCTATAATTCGCAGGATAACGGGTATGGAAGTCGCGTGAGCTGGACCTTGTCGGAGCCCTTTTACTCCAAAGACTGGTGGCCTTGCAAACAGGATTTAACAGACAAAGCTGACTCTGTTTGGGTTTTTGTTACCACCGCCCAAGAGAATAAAGTGGGGAGCAATGGTTTGCTCACTCAGGTGGTAGCCCTGGATAATGAACGGGTTCGCTACGAGTGGAAAAGCAGATATCCCATTGATTATTACCTGATTAGTATTGCTGTGTCGGATTATATGGAATACAGCTTTTACTCGGCAGACGAAGACCACGAGAAAGTGTTCATTCAAAACTATTTGTATCCCGATTCATCGTTATTTAAAAGCCAGAAAATGCTCATCGACTGCACAGCGCTTCAAATGGGGCTTCTGCAGGAAAAATACGGCGCTTATCCGTTCATCGAAGAAAAATATGGCCATTGCCTGGCGCCCATTGGCGGAGGAATGGAGCATCAAACCATGACCACCCAACGCGATTTCAATTTTCACCTTTCCATTCACGAAATGGGTCATAGCTGGTTTGGCAATCAGGTGACCTGCGCCCGATGGAACGATATCTGGGTTAACGAAGGATTTGCCACCTACACCCAATATCTTGGTCTCGAATATCTGGCCGACAAACCCACCGCCGATGCTTTTATGGCAGCCATGCAAAGTGTAGTGATGCGCGAACCCGATGGCAGTGTCTTTGTTCCGGAAGAATTTATTGAGGACAGAAACCGCATTTTTTCATCGCGCTTGTCCTACTACAAAGGTGCCGTGATTATTCATATGATTCGGCAGGAATTGGCCAACGACGAATTGTTTTTCGCGATTTTGCGCGCCTTTCAGCAGGAATACAAATATAAAACCGCCACCGCCGAAGATTTCAGACAAGTGCTGGAAGAGCTCAGTGGTATGGATTTTGAAGCTTTTTTCGATGTTTGGTATTATGGCGAAGGCTATCCCATCTTCAATTTCGAATGGACTCAAACAGCTTATGGGCTCATGACTTTGGAATCGAAACAAAAGAGCAGCACCGAAAAAACCGATTTTTTTGCTATGAAATTCCCCATGCGGGTTTATTTTAATGATGGAACAGACAGTTTGGTTGTGATAGAGCAAAATCAACCCGAACAAAAACTTCAGTGGCTTCTGACCAAACAGGTCACAGGAATAAAACCCAACCCTCAAAACGGCCATCTCATGCAAATTCAATCCATTTATCACGGAAATCTATCACCCAACGAAATTCGTATCGACCCCAATCCAGCAACCGATGCCTTTATGCTACGCTTTGCCAATGTCGACCCCGACCGCATCATTACGGTTTACGATTTGTCATTACGAAAAATTTACGAGTCTGCTGCTTTTGATAAATCAATTCTGATTGAAACCAATAGCTGGACTTCAGGAACCTATTTAATCAAGGTTCAAAATCTTTCGGGCGAACAAGTGGTGAAGATGATTAAGATTTGATCTATAGGTCTATGGATGAAAAAATCACGCTCTGGCTAATTATTCCTCACTTCAATTTCTTCCATTTCATAAAAAACCTGTCCATCGATGGTGGTGTATTGCACCAATATCCAATAAATTCCTTCCAGGGCAGGCGCCTGAATTGATTCTTTGGAGACCTGAAAATCAGTCAGATTATTGATCCATTGAACATAATTCAGGGGATTTTCTTTTTCGACTTTCACTGTTGCCGAACTCAGAAAGCGATAGTTCAGAAACATACCTGTTTCAGCAAAGCGGATATTTCCGAAGTCGCCTTTGCGGGTTATCAGGCTCACAATTCCGCCATAAAGCTCCGAGCCATGCCAGTAGGGCTTGTTGATAACTTCGATTTTCTTTACCAAAGCCGGAGACAAGGCCAGCACTCTGTCGGCTTCATCCACCGGAATCCAGTCGACAAGAATCAATGGGTTGTTCAGCGTTAAGTCCTGCTTTTCGTTAAAAATCTCCAGATATCGCTTTCCCTTTTTCCGCTTCACCTGCACCCAACTTGGAATATCGGTGAAATATTGTTCCAGGCTGTCGAGCAAAATATAGAAATCGAAATCGATGGTTTTGATTGGCATCCCGTAAAAGGGGAAACCTGGCAAGCTATCGGCAACTTGCAAACTATCAGCATTCCAGGCTTTTAGAATGCGGGCATTTCGGGCCAGATTGAGAACCAGTACTTTTTCATCTTCATCCAGAGTAAAGGGAGGCACTAAAAGCTGTACGGGTTTTTGGCAAAAGTCGTAATCGAGCAGAATCTCCACCTTCCCATTTTCGGGGGCAGCAGCCATAATGAAGAGCTCGTTATCGCGATACAATTCAGGGAGTTCTATATGAAACCTTCCACGGGAATCGGTTAATGACGATATAAAATCCTTTTCCCCCAGAATATTCACATTGAGCTTGTGCCAGGCTGCGGGTTGCGAATGGTTCAAAATGGTTCCGCTAAGCACAGGTCCCTGGGTTTCGGCAAGATAAAAATCAGTTTTGTAGCGGGTTGATTTCAAATTTCCGGATGGGGAGAAAAATAGCTTAGCACCTGCAGGAACAAGCGATACAGAAGCCAAAGCCACGCGATGAGCAGCGTATTGATTCGGATGAAATTCTATTTTTTCGAAAGTATTGAATTTGTTCTTTGATACAGAAATCAACCGAAGGGAATCGGGTTTTTCGGTCGAAAAATCTTGCTTTGCGACCACCGAATCGGGGTAAGAAAACAAGTCGGATGAATAGGGATTGAAGATTTTGAGCATCACGCGGGCGTAATGGTCATTGCTGCCATTGCGCATCCATTTGGTATAGGCTCTAAGATAAAAATAACCGCTCAGCAATTCCTCGGGAATGGCTATGGAACCAGAAAAAATATTTCCCTGAATGGTGGTTTTTAGCTGATTGATTTTTTGCCCGGTGGCTGAAATCAACTCCACATACACCACATGGCTTAAAGCATTTTCATTTGAAACAGAGCTCACAACCCCCGAAAAATCTATATTTTCACCGCTAATATAAATGGTTCGCTGTGTGAACAAGGTTGTTTTTTCAGCCGGAAAAGCATCACTTGCCAATACATGGAAACCACACAGCACCAACAGGAATAAAAGGCTTAGTCTTTTCATGGCATTGGGGTTTTGGATGGCCAAAAATCGGGCATTAGGGTAGTTCCACCCCTGGATGTACACAAAACACATTCATCGTTCATCAGGAACATGGTCCAATCACCATCAATGGTGAGGAGATATCCGGGATAGTCGCGGGGTTTAATTTCGCCAAATCCATGTTCCATAAGTACCGGATCGCACCAATCGCTGAAATTCATTTCCAGATTTTCGGGCGGATAGACAAAAATGCGGTGTGTGGCCACTCCTACGGCTTGAAAAAAGCCCAGCACTTCAATGTCTTCGTTATCCACAAAATGCATATTTCCCTTGATGGCTAAGGGTTGCGATGGATATAAATCTCCCTGAACACTGGAGTTTATGCGCAGCTGTTCCCAATAAATGTACGACTCGTAACTCAGCGACATTTGGTTGATGAGCAGGCTGTAAAGCACCCCCAGTCTCGAAGTTGTATTCTCAACAAAATGCAAAGGAATTTTTTCTATCTGATCCGAGCTCAAATGGCTGGTGTTGATGGTAAAAATCTGATCCACCTGATCGGTGGTCCAGCAATAAAACTCGCTATAATCGGGGGGCACGACTTGTTGTACATGTCCATCGAAGTAATGCTCAATGGGATAGGCCGAATGGTATTCCCAGGTTTCTATCAACTTCCAGCGCAAGTAGGGTTTATCACCTTTATTTGCCGCCAATGATGCGTAAAACTGAACCCCGCTGTGCAAATCTCCTGTAACCAAATCGGTTTGATTTTCGACACGGTGATAAATATTTTCTATGGCAGTGGTCTCTGGCATCACATCGAAATCCGATTCTATTTTTTCTCCTTTTGGTGTGGTAATCAGCACTTTGAAGCCATGTCCTGCCGATAGATAATTCGAAGGAATATAGGCTTTATAAACCCCATTGCCAAAGTCTGTTGTTTCGAAACTGTTTCCTTCGGTATCTTGAATGGTTACCTGGCATCCGTCAACCGGAATAAAGCTTTCGCGGCTCACTGAGGACGTTTTAGAAACAATTACCTGATGCCATTCCTCGTTCGAACTTATGGTTCCTTCCACCACATATTTCCCAATGGAGCTGTCCTTGAGCTCGGGGGTAAAAGGCTTGATGCATCCCCCCAGAACAAAGATGATGAAATAGAGTAAAATATTAGTCGGCTTCATAGTTTCCAAGTTTAAAAATCCAGCTGACACTAAACACAGGCACTCCAATCACTGAGTATTTATAACTGTAGATGGAGCCAGTTTCTTTGGTAAAATATACCGAATAGGCATTTTTGCGGGAGGTAATATTATAAACACTGAACATAAATGAGCTGTGAATCCATTTTTTCTTTCTCAAATTTCCTTCGATAACCAACGATAAATCTGTTCTGAAATAATCGGGGATTCGGTATTCGTTGCGGTTGGAATAGTCTAAAAATGGCTGACCTTCAATGAAATAATATCCGGTGGGGAAAGTGCTCGGTTTGCCGGTTTGATAAGTTACTGTGGTACTCAGCGTAACACGTTTGCTCACGTGATAGTTCAAAATGGCATTCAAAACATGGGGAATATCGTAGTTGCTGGGGTAAATTTTTCCCTGATTGATGCTGTTCCATATTTCTCCGCCATTCACCTGAATGAGTGAGCGCGACCAGGTGTAGGCCAGCCAGCCATCCAGGCGTTTGCCGCTTCTTTTGAGCAGAAACTCTATGCCGTAACTTTTCTGCAGGCCTTGCAGAACGGCGGTTTCGACTAAGTTGTTATTTAAAAAATCGGCTCCGTCCTTAAACTCGGTGAAATTATTGGTGTTCTTGAAGAAAACCTCCACACTTGCATCCCATCCTCCCCGCGGAAAACTGCGGAAAGCCCCCAGACTTAGCTGGATAGAGCGGGCAGGTTTCAGGTGATAATCGGATAATTTCCAGGGCGAATTGGGTGCAATGGTAATGGCATTGTTGAGCATAAAAATGTTCTGATGCATCTGGGTGAACGACAGCTTAAGGCTCCCATATTCATTGGTTTGATAGTTGAGCGCGGCCCTGAACTCGGGGAAAAAATTCCATTTGATGGCTTCGAAATTTCCAAACTCCATGCTGTCGGCAATATTCCTGAATTCCATGGGGCTCTCGCTGAAATAGGTATAAACTTTTTTAGGCCCAAAACTGCTGAAAGCGGAAAACCGGAAACCTCCATCGAGGGTCAGCAGTGGTAAAATCTGTGCTTTCCCCGACACGAACAGGGCGGCTTCCAGACCTTGTTCTACGCCCAGGTCTATATTGTTTTGCAGCGATGTAGATGCCAGAGGTATTACCGTTCCCCTGTCGAGTCGATAGAAAACCGCATCGGCACCAAAATCGAGCTGTTTATTGTCGGAAAAGGTTTTTTGAAATCCTGTTTTTAAATCGTATTGCTCCAGATTGAACTGTTGTTCGTAGGCCGAAAGCTCTATCTGATTGTCCTGGGTTTTAAATTCGTAGCGGGATCCGCTGAGAGAAATATCTCCCCTGAAACTGTTGCTGAAATTATGTCCGGCCTGTGCCGACAAGCCTGTGTTGGAATACCAGTAGGTGTTGATGGTGTGGAGTTTAAAATAGTCCTGACTGTGGTAGGCAAACAAGCTGAACTGGGTTTTGGGCAAATCGTAGTTGAGTGCCACATTGATATCGTGAAAAGATGCCCGGCTGTTTTTCAGCGTATAATTATCGATTTGTTTCAAAATCCAATCGGAGTACGATGTACGACCACTCACCAAAAACGAAGCAGTATCGCGTTTTATGGGACCTTCGATGGTCAGGTTTCCGGCAATGGGGCTGATGCCGCCATGGGCAGTATAACGCTTTTTGTTGCCGGCGCGGGCATTGATGTCGAAAATGGAAGAGATTTTTCCGCCGTACTGAGCCGGAATATAGCCCTTATAGATGCTAAAATCGCTGATGACATCGGCATTGAAAGCAGGGAAAAACCCGAACATATGCGAGGTATTGTAAACCGGAATCTGGTTGAAATAGAAGGCGTTCTGATCGAAACTTCCTCCGCGCACATTGAGCCCGGCGGCCCCTTCGCCCACACTCACAATGCCCGGAAGCATTTCCGAAACCTTGATAATATCGCTTTCTCCCATCATCACCGGAAGTTCTCTAACGGCTTTCACGTTCACTTTTTCGAGCCCGGGGTCTTTATCGCGCACACTCATTTGCCTGTCACCAAAAATCACCACCTCGCGCATATCGAAATTAGCCTTGTGCATATCGAGGGAAAACTCGCCATCGCTCATCACCACCAACTGGGCATTTATTTTTTCCATCCCCATACATTCTATGCGGGCTGTATATTTCCCGGCGGGAAGTTTCAGGTTTATTTTGCCTTTATCGTCGCTGGCCGCGCCTTGCTTTAGCTCTTCCACAAAGAGGGTGGCTCCTTCCACGGGCTGCCCGGTTTTGGCATCCTTCAATGTTCCGGTAACAACAGAAAGCTTGCCTGTATTGGGATATTTCGAATCCCCAATTTTTATCTTCACCAGGTCGGCTTTGCGGCCCTTCATATATTGCGACGAAGAAATTTCGGCGGGAAGAGTTTCTGTATTTTCGGTGGTTGCTGGTTTCCAGAGATAATTGGGCAATTGACCCGGAAGTTTTTGTCCGGGCAGAACAATCAGATAATTATTTAAGGCCGAAACGGTGAATCCGTAATTTTCAAGCACCTGTTCCAATACTTGAACAACAGGCATTTGGGTGACATTTGCATTGACTTTCAGCTCGTTAAACCAAATGGGCTTATAGAGTATTTTCATCTGAGTTTGGGCTTCTATTTCCTGCACCAGCTCTAAGAAGCTGCCATTTGCAAGGTTGATGGTAACCTTTAAACTATCGGCATTTTGAGCCCTCAATGCCACACCAGACCCCAAAAATGCCAGAATAAGAACCAGTTTCAACATTGATTGCTTTATGGTTCCTCCTCTGCCGGCATAAGGAGCCCACGCCCCAAATAAAGACGGTGCGTAACTGTTGGTTTTATCGCAGAGCCGACTCATAATTGCTGCAGAAATTGAGTGAGACGAAGAAGCTGAGCATCATTGGCTTTTTGAACCTTGATTTTTTCGGTTCGGAGCCATTTTTTTACCTCGTTTTGATGCGCAGGATCAACCAATTTCAGGAGACTTCTATTGCCCGATACCAAAGAGATATTTCGGCCATTTTTATAGAATATTTCGCGGTAGGGAAGCGAGAAGGAATAGTCCTTGGAATTTTGTAAAGTATTGGCAACTAATTTTTTAGACCAATAGATATAGAATTGCTGGTTTCCGGTACCTATAATCTGATAAATTCGGGGAGGCAGACCGGGCAGCGTTGCTATTTCGAAATGATTTGAGTTCCAGCCAAACGATGTGATATTGTTCTGGGGGATTTCAATTTGTCTGATGGCTTTGTTCAAATCGGCAAACTGAAGAATGACTTTTTGAGAAAAGACATCGTAGTTGAGCAGAACAGGCTCGTAGCGCTGGTTTAGCAAGGTAATTTGAGAATTGTGAAATTCTTCGTTATCAATAAACTGATTTCCTTCGGCATTCTGGCCATAGAAATCGGAGTACAACACCCCGTTATAGAGTTTTGGGTTTAAGCCAAAATCATTGTCCATAGCCCTGTTATCCTGCTGAGCAATAGCATAATAAGAGCTAAAAAAGGCGAAGAATCCCCCCAGGAAATACAATAAAAACTGACGAATAATTCCGGGCATTGTTATAGATTGTTTGGTAAAAGTAAGAATTTAATTGTATCAGCGGCTAAAAAGAATACTCAGCCCCCCGAAATACAAAGCCACAACCATTTGTTTTCAATAAAGATTTTGAATTACTGGGGAGGGGAAACCAATAATTGGGTTTGCCAAAGTGGTGTAGAAAATGAGCATTGCAGGCTTATATGAGATGTTATTTTCATATACTCACCCCAAAAACATATCCCACCAAGGCCGATAAACCCATGGCCATTGTGCCGACTATGGCTATTCGCAACACTGCTTTTTTTATGCTTGAACCGCCTGTTTTTGCCGAGGTTGCCCCCAAAATGATGAGAAAAATAATTGTGAAGCCATAAAGCCAGTATTCCATTCCTTTTAATGATGCCAAAAGCACCACTATGAGTGGCAAAACTCCCCCCACAGTAAATGAGGCCCCTGATGCCACAGCCGCTTGAATTGGATTTGCCTGACTTAGCTCAGTTATTCCCAGCTCCTCTCTGATATGAGTTCCCAATTCATCTATCTCTGTCAATTCAATGGCGACTTGTTTTGCTGTTTCTTTTTTCAATCCCCTTTTCTCGAAGATTTGCGTTAAAATAATCAACTCCGATTCGGGCATTTCTCTGAGTTCTTTTTTTTCTCTTTCTATATCTGCTTTTTCCGTGTCGGTTTGAGAGCTTACCGAAACAAATTCTCCGGCAGCCATAGATAAAGCACCCGCCACAAGTCCGGCTACCGTTGCTAAAATGATGGGTTCCTTTGTTGAACTGGCAGCTGCAACGCCAATCGCCAAGCTTGCAATGGATATTATTCCATCGTTTGCCCCCAAAACAGCAGCTCTTAGCCAATTGCTTCGGTTTATGTAATGATTGTCTAAGTAATTATCTATTGTTACATTTTTCATTGATTTTCTGTTAGTTGTTTAGGTTTTGGAAAGCGTTCGGAACTACATGCGATTGGAGATTACCGAGAACTCATCTGTCGAGCCGCATCGCCGCTGTTGTGGGCTATAAATATAGCATTCAGCAGGGAAACGGCAATTCAAATATAGTTTTTGTTATGCATTCGTTGTTTTTTTGTTGTTATAAATCAAAGTCAATAATTAGCGGTGCATGGTCGCTATATTTTATCCAATTCTCGTAAGTCCCAACTTCTAAATTTCTCACTTTGCTATAAAGGTTTACTGATGAAAAGCAATAGTCAATATGATAGGGCTTGTCTTTGTTGCGTTGCAGAAAAAAAGTCGGATGGCTTTCTTTTCCATGCTCTTGGATTAAAAGCTTATGATAAATGCTAAAAATATTTTTCTCAGCCAACTTTTCAACCACCGCAGAATGGTTTCCTGTCCGATGATGTCTATCCCATATTTTGTTGCTGTTAAAGTCGCCAATTAAGACTGTTTGTGCGTTACTTAAAAGTTGGTCGTAATGATTAACTGCTTTCCAAACTTGTTCAATGTATTGTCCATCTGGGTCACTGCGATTGTTTGCCCAAATAGCAAAAAGTGTAAAGTCAATTTGTCCACCAGTTACAGAAATTGGTGAAATAATCTTGATGTCTGCGTTATGTCTGGCAAGTAGTTGAAACTTGAAATCGCTGTATGAGAAAATACCAAGACCTTTATGTTTGTTGTCGCCAAACCACAAAAAGTCATTGGGTCGTTGAGTTGTCGAGCTAAAAACCAATTTGTCTGGATGCTCGCACTCTTGAACAACCAAAATATCTGGTCGGTAAGGCAGGATAATGTCCACCTTTTTTCTAAATGCTCCTTGACAATTCCAAGTTATTAATCTCATTTTTATCTCCCTTGTTGTTAGTTGCACTATCCTCCTCTAAGGGTGATGCATACCCCCCCAATACCTTCAATATTCCGCATATATCCGATATATCTTCTGTTCTTTTTGCTCAAATCATAATTGTGAATGAAGAAATATTTGAAGATTTCGTGTGCATAGGTAATAAATTGCCGTTGGGGTGTTTAGGGTGCTAAAATTATGAAAAAATCTGATTGGTTGCGGGTTGTTTTATTAAAATACTATTCAAAGAAATGGAAGTAGCAGCACAATAACGCCATAGATTTTCACTTCTGAAACTGGGGTGGGGATTTAGCCAGCCGGGCAATACACTCACTTCGAATTAATTCGTCGGCGCTCATCCACAATCGCTCGGTGAATTCAAGCGAAGCACCTTCGGTGACCGCTCAAAGTCCTACTAATAAGCTAGAATAGAATCGGAAGGTGTCAGTTTCCCTTTACTATACTCAATAATATATTCTACATTATTTTTGAGTCTGGATGTAAACCAATCAAAGTCAAATATTTTTTAGCCGTGCGCTCGATATTCGAAATTTTGTAAAGGGAATTTGCGAAAGATTCTAAATTTAGTTTAGCAATCGATAGAAAAATGATATTTATTGAAACCTGGCCAAAAACAAGTGTTTAAATTTGAGCCTGACAATTAGTAAACTAATACAAGTAACATGAAATTTGCATTTTACACTTTAATTGGCATTTTAGCTATCAATTTAGCAACTCCGGCATTTAGCCAGAATGAAACTATTTACGATAAGATTTTTGGACAGGATTCATCTGAGGTTCAGGCCAATAAGCTCTGGGTCAGTTTTAGTTATGGCTGGGCATTT
The DNA here is from genome assembly GCA_964293475.1 of uncultured Draconibacterium sp. GTDB lineage: Bacteria > Bacteroidota > Bacteroidia > Bacteroidales > UBA12170 > UBA12170. The sequence continues at coordinate 37,048 of CAXYYJ010000036.1, read as the reverse complement.
ACAACAAATGTAAGTGCTAATAATATTGACTTGTTAATATTGGGCACTACTTTGGATTTTACTTATATAAATTCTAAATACCATTTGTATAAATATAAAGCCTCTTTTCATCATGGCATGGCTCTTTTCCAAAATTTTGCTCAATATGCTGCGGATGTAAATTTTATGACAGGCACAATCGATAAAGAATTAAACTATACCGTTGAGTTTTATTATGGTCTCGGATTGATTTATGGTAGGAAAAGAACCGAAAAAATTGACCCATACAATGTCGCCGAAGGTCGTTTTATGACTTCGGTTTTTCCAACGACTCATTATCTAGGCAAAGAATTTATTTTCATTGATATTCCTTTCGAAATGAAGGTACAATGGAGAGTAGCTGGTTTTGCCTTTGATGGAAACATAAACCCCTATTTACCTTATTTGGGGGCTAAATTATTTTTCAAAATAGGCTAAAACTATGTAAAACCTTGAAATAGTGAACCATACATTCGCTAAACAAACTGTTTATTTTTACCATAATGAGCTAAAAATCTGGTTTTTGGTTGTAGGTAAATCTATGGTCAGAATGTAAGTTACTTATGGAATATCAGCTATGCATCTTTCGCGCCAGCATAAGCCCATCGCGTAGTGGTAAAAGAACGTTTTGAAACCTGGAATCCTGTTGAACTTTGCGGTTGAACTCCAAAACGCCTTGTGTGTCGGCATCGGCTGGGTCGGCTTCTTCTACCACCTTGCCCGACCAAAGCACATTATCGGCTACCAGTAAACCTCCCACATCGAGCTTGTCAGCCACCAAATCGAAATACTGTGGGTAATTGCATTTGTCGGCATCTATGAAAATAAGGTCGAAGGTTGTGTCGATTTGGTGAATAATTTCCAAAGCATCGCCTGTATACTGCCTGATTCTGTTATTTAAACCCGCCAATGTGAAATATTTATGAGCAATTTCGTATAGTTCTTCCTTAATATCGATGGTGTGTAAAATTCCATCGGGGTGCATTCCTCTGCCCAGACAAATGGCGCTGTACCCGGTATAGGTTCCGATTTCTAGAATGGATTTGGCACTTGTCAAAGCCGAAAGCATTTGCAAAAACTGCCCCTGAACATGTCCGGAAAGCATACGGGGATGCATGATTTTGAGATGCGTTTCACGATAAAGCTGGTAGAGTATTTCGTCTTCTTTGCCGGAATGGTGATGGATGTATTGCTCAATAGAAGGGGAAATAAGACTCATGTTAAGGGTTGTTTTAAGATTTATTGATAAATCAGCATGCTCAACTGGGTTGGGTCGAATATTTCGTTGGCTACTTCCTGTATCATCTCGGGCGTTACGGCCATAATTTTGGCATTTACTGCCTTTAGCTCACTTATTTTCCCGTAACTCATCAAACTTTTGCCATTGTTAATCATTCGGTTGGCATTGCTTTCTTCGGATATGGCTATTTGACCGATAAGCTGTTGCTGAGCTTTTTTAAGTTGTAGCGGACCAATCTTTACTTCGCGAAGTTGTTTCAGCTCCTTGTGAACCAATTCAATGGTTCTTTGGAGATATTGCTGATCGGTGCCAAGATAGATAGAAAAATGGCCTGTATCGCTCAGGGCCGTGTAGTTGGATTCGAGATTGTAGGTGAATCCATATTTTTCGCGAATTCCCAGATTGAGCCTGCTGTTCATGCCGGGGCCACCCAAATAGTTGTTCAACAAGCTAAAGGCCACCCGTTTTTCATCCATGAGTGAGTAGGCGCGATTGCCTATCATGCAATGGGCTTGATAGACCCGCCGTTTCTTGTTCAACTGCACAGCCTCATAGGGTTCAGGAGCTGTGCGGGTTCTAATGGAATTGCTGGCTGCCACGTTGCTAAAATATTTCTCAATAAGATAAATCAATCGGTTGAAACTGATATTTCCTACCGATGAAATGGTCATATTTTGAGCCAGATAGTGATTCTGCACAAATTGCAGAACATGTTTTTGCGAGAACTTGCGCACATGAGCTTTGGTGCCCAGAATATTATATCCGAGGGGATGATTGGGGAAGAGAAGCCAGTCGAAATCGTCGAAAATCTGTTCGCTGGGCGTGTCGCGATAGGAGTTTATTTCATCTATCACAACTTCTTTTTCCTTCTCAATTTCCTTTTGTGGAAAAATGCTGTTGATTACAATATCGGCAATCAGCTCGATGCTTCGCTCGTAATGCTCGTTGAGAAATGATGTGGTAATAACGGTTTCTTCCTTGCTGGTATAGGCATTGAGCTCGGCGCCCACATCTTCGAGGCGGCTTAGGACATGATAGGCTTTTCGCTTTTTGGTTCCTTTAAAGAGCACATGTTCTATAAAATGGGCCAACCCGATTTCTTTTTCGGTTTCATCGCGCGAGCCGGTATTCATGATAAGCCCCACATGGGCCACCATGCTTTCGTGGTTGGTTTGCTGATGCACCAATTGGAGTCCGTTGCCGAAGGTATGTATTTGAATATCGCTCATAAAAGGGTGCAAAATTACATAATTTAAGCAGACAACCCCAAGGCCGGTTTCGAAGAGTGAAAAACAAAAAACCGGCTTGTGGGAGTTCTGTAACCAAAATGTAGTTTTGCTATCTAATGGAGAAAATAAGAGTTATGAACAGACTATACAGAAGTCGTAAAGACAGAATGATTGGCGGAGTTTGCGCAGGTTTGGGCGAATATTTTCAGATGGATTATGTTATTATCCGTTTGATTTGGGTTTTAACCATTTTGCTGGCAGGTACTGGAGTATTGGCCTATCTCATAGCATGGATTGCCATTCCCGAAAAACCATTCGATCTGCGATAAGCCTTTAGTGAACCCCAATCCGGGGTTTTTTTGTTGTTCTGCAAAGTAAGGCAAAGAACATGTCTTTCTGTTGCTCATTTTTCTCACTTAATTCATTGAAACAAACATTTTTACTTCCAGTTACATTCGCTTTTATCTGGGAAATTGGTTCCACAGGTGTTTTTAGCCTAAGTAATTCTCGCAAGGCCTTGGTATTTCGGTTACAAAAGGTCTCCGTTTGCGGTTAGGCATTTTTCTAAATAGGGCCATTAAGCCTAATTCAAACAATTATTATTCAAAGCAATACAAATTCTGCTATTTAGAATTCATATAAATTTTGAAAATTTAGCGTATTGTTAATTAAATAACAATACTAGATTTATCTTTGTTATTCGAATAACAATTCAAAATCAATTAATATGGCAGATACTGAAAAATTAGTGGAACAATTAGTTTCAAAGTATGGCAAGAGCAGAAACAGCCTCTTGCCTGTATTGCAGGGAGTTGTTCAGAATGAACGATATCTGACCGAGGAGGCTATGATAGTCATTGCAAGGGCTCTTAACCTTTCGTCGGCAGATGTTTTTGGAACGGCTTCTTTTTACACCTTTCTCGACACAGAACCCCGGGGCGAGAACATAATAAGGGTATGTAGAACCATTACCTGCAAAATGAAGGGGAAACAACAAATTATTGAAAAGATAGAAAACCACCTTAAAATTAAAGAGGGAGAAACCACACGTAATAACAAATTTACTCTGCTGGCGGCCAACTGTTTAGGATGGTGTCATAAGGGGCCTGTTATGCTCGTTAACGACGAAGTTTATCCTCAGGTAACCCCTGATAAAGTAATCGAGATTCTCGAAAAATACAACAATCAATAACCCCAAAAAATCAATAAAATGGTATCAAAGAAATTAAAAAGAGTGGACATCATATTTGATTGCGAGGGTTGTGAACCCATTGAAGTAATCAAAAAAGCCATGAAAATGTCTCCCGACGAAGTCATAGCAGCCATAATAGAAAGTGGTTTAAAAGGACGCGGTGGAGCTGGTTTTCCAACTGGAATGAAATGGAAATTTGCCAAAGACGAAAAATCTGATGTAAAATATGTGATTTGCAATGCGGATGAGGGCGAGCCAGGAACATTTAAGGACAGGGAAATTTTAGACCGCGTGCCCAATAAAGTATTATCGGGAATGGCCGTTTGTGCTCATGCCATTGGTGCAAGACAAGGCTATATTTATCTTCGTGGAGAATATAATTTTCTGCTGAAAAAACTTCAATCGACCATTGATGCGTTTAACAATAGTTTGAGTAAAATAGGTCTCGATTTTGCCATTTCTATTCGTTCGGGAAGTGGAGCCTATATCTGTGGAGAAGAAACAGCCCTGTTTGAGAGCATGGAAGGAAAACGTGGAGAACCACGCAATAAACCACCATTCCCAACCAAAAGCGGCTATAATAATAAACCCACCGTAATCAATAATGTTGAAACCCTGGTTTATACAGCCATGATTATCAATATGGGGGTTAAAGAATTTAGATTGCTGGGAACCAACGACTCCCGCGGAAGTAAAGTGTTTTCCGTTTCGGGCGATACTCCCAAAGCTGGCATTCACGAGCTGGAGCTTGGTTTGAATGTGGCCGATTTTGTGGAAGAGTTTGGCGATGGCGATACCAAAGCCGTTCAGGTGGGAGGAGCCTCAGGGCATTGCGTTCCCCGGAAACTCTTTAAAGAAACCATTATCGGCTTCGAAGGCATACCCACAGGTGGTTCCATGATGATTTTCAATTCTACCCGTTCCATGTACAATATCCTCAACGACTATCTCGAATTCTTTGCTGAGGAATCATGCGGGCAGTGCACCCCCTGTCGCGTTGGAACACAACAACTTATAAAAGGAATTGAAGCGGTGAAAAAGGGCAAAGTACATTCAGAATATCTCGATCAGCTCATAAAGCTCACCGAGACCATGAAAATTGCATCAAAATGTGGTTTAGGCCAATCGGTTGCAAATTCCTTTTCATCTATAGTTACAAATTTCCGCGAGGAGATGATTTATTAACCCTTAAAATGTGGAAATAACATGTCGAAAATAAGTTTAACCATTGACGGAAAACAGGTTCAGGTGGAACAAGGAAAAACCATTCTGGATGCTGCTAAAAAAATAAATGTAAAAATCCCCACTTTGTGCTACCACGAAGATTTATGCGTGGCCGGAAATTGCCGCGTATGCGTGGTAGAAGTTCAGGGATACAGAACCTTACAGGCTTCGTGCGCCATGCCCGCTATGGACGGAATGGAAATCAGAACCAATACCCCCAAAGTGCGCAATGCCCGCAAGGACATTATCGCTTTGTTGGTTTCGGAGCATAATACCCAATGTACCACCTGTTACCGCAGCACCAACTGCGAATTGCAGGAATTGTCGGCAGAATACAATATCGACAATAACAGGTACTTAAGCGTTCTTAAACCCAATTTGGAGATAGATAAATCATCGTGGTCCATTGAGAAAGACGATAGTAAATGTGTAAGATGTCAACGATGCGTAAGAACCTGTTCAGAGCTGCAACATGTGAATGCACTTACAGTTAGCCGCAAAGGTAAAGATATGAAAATAAGTACATTTCTCGATTTACCCTTGCGCGATGTGGTTTGTACCAACTGCGGACAGTGCGTAAACCGTTGTCCCACCGGAGCACTCACAGAACGACGCTATTTCGATGAAGTATGGGATGCCATTGGCGATCCTAACAAATATGTGGTGATGAATACAGCACCATCGGTTCGGGTGGCTTTGGGCGAAATGTTGGGTTATCCCGTTGGTACACGCGTTACAGGAAAAATGGTTACTGCCATGCGTCGCCTCGGTGTTGATACTGTTTTGGATACCGATTTTACCGCCGATTTAACAATCATGGAAGAGGGAACAGAATTGCTTACCCGATTGAAAAAAGTGTTGGTAGACAAAGACAATACCGTTAAGCTTCCTATGCTCACTTCGTGTTCTCCAGGCTGGGTGAAATTTATTGAACATATGTTCCCCGATCATTTGGGACATTTGTCAACCTGCAAATCGCCCCAGCAAATGTTTGGTGCTTTGACAAAAACTTACTATGCCGACAAGAAAGGCATTGACCCTAAAGATATTGTGAGTGTTGCCATTATGCCTTGCGCTGCCAAGAAGTTCGAAGCCAACAGAAGAGAAATGAATTCCAGCGGTTTTCAGGATATCGATGCTGGTTTAACCACCCGCGAATTGGGCCATATGATTCGCCAATCGGGACTCAATTTCCTCGAGCTTGAAGATTCCAACTATGACAGTATCATGGGAGAATCTACTGGTGCCGGAGTAATTTTTGGAGCAACCGGTGGGGTTATGGAAGCCGCTTTACGCACAGCCTACGAAATCATTACAGGAAAAGAAATTCCTTTTGCCAACCTAAATGTGGAACCTGTGCGGGGTATGGAAGGAATTCGTCATGCCAGTATAAAAATTGTGGGAACATTACCACAATGGAAGTTCTTAGAAGGCGTAGAATTGAAAGTTGCTGTGGCACACGGCCTTATCAATGCAAGAATTATCATGGATCAGATAGCAGCCGGCGAATCTCCCTATCATTTTATTGAAGTGATGGCATGTCCTGGCGGTTGTATTGGAGGTGGAGGTCAACCCATTCCAACCAACGAGGAAATCAGAAAAGCACGTGCTGCTGCCATTTACGAAGAGGATATGAATATGCCTTTGAGAAAATCGCACGACAATCCGGAGATTAAGAAAATCTATGCTGAGTTTTTAAAAGAACCTCTCAGCCATGTGTCTCATAATCTTTTGCACACGCATTATACAAGAAGAAAACCATATTAATTTTTATTTTTTTCGTTACTGTGAAAGGCTCCTGAAAAGTGGGCCTTTCTTTTTAGCACAGTTTTATTCCCTATTTTTTGTCTGTTACCAACTTAAAATTCAAATCTAATTGTATTAATGAATTTTAATTCAGATAAATAACATCGCTTTTTTTGTATTTGTAGTGTATTACATAGAAAATGGGATTCCACATCTTTGGATTTGCTAATTTACAATTGCTTCAGCATAAATCAAAATTGAGTTTTAAGTCAGATTGATAATTTCGGTTGGAGACCCATTTTGTTTTAAATCGGTTTGGTAGAAATAAATCCCCAACATTCATCTGTTCAAATCCATTTCCCCATACCATCACTCCTTCACCCATTTATCACTTTCAACCACTTTTCCGTCTTTGAGCAATTGCCAAATATAGGTTCCGGCGGACAGGCTTTGGGTTGCGATGGTGGAGGTGTTTTGATTAATTTTCTGTTCCAATATCATTTGCCCGCCCATATTAAACAGTTGAAAAACAGCGGGATAAACCCCACTATGAAGCTGTAGATATTCTTTCCCCGGATTGGGCGTAACGATGGCATTTTTTACCGGAATGGGCGATTCGTCGGTGGAGGTGATGAGGCCGTTTTCGTCGACTTTGAGAATAAAAATGTCTCTTTCAAAAGGACCTTCTTCTCCATTGGAATAAATATTTCCTGATAAAATGCAACCACCATCATTAGTTGACTCAATATCAATAAGTTCGTAATAAGCATCTCCGCCAAAAAATCTTTGGAAATTTAAACTTAAGTCATTGTTTAGGTTTTCAATGCGTAAATATGAATTATAAATCGGGAATGGTTCAATTTGTGTATTGTATGTGGAGCCAATAAAGATTTTACCATTAGAATATGCAATACTATTGTTTAATGCAGGATATGAGGCTGTATCTTCTGACCCAAAATAAAACTGATCTATTTTATTGAATAAAGTATCATATTTGCTTACACTTGTGTACCATGAACCATTATTTAAATAGTCACCTTTATTGCAAATCAGATAGTATTCATCATTTATCCATCTTAAGCTTGCTTGGGTCGAATAGTCTTCAACATAAAAATTTTGTATCAAATTTAGGCTTGGATCCAATATATTAACTTGACGCAAATAATCTCCTTCTTCAAAGCTTTTAACGCAATATAATATGAAGTTATCTGAGTTTGGGGAATTAATAAAATCCATGGTAATTTCAAACGAAGATTGATTATAAATACTATCAAAAACAATACTTCCCTCCTGTGAAACGATCATTAGTAATTTATCAATGTATTGAATTCCTGTATTTGGTGGACTTCCATCAACTATTGATGCTAAAACTAATTCATTATTCTCATTTTTTGCAATATTAATATGTGCCCACATTTGTCCAGTTCCTAAATCATAGAAAGTTTCATCTAAAAGATTTAGATTTTCATCTGTATCGAAAAGTGTAATATAATAAAAACCAGGGGAATCTATTATTTCTTTAGTTCCGAATATTCGTAAATTCCCATTTTCCAACTGGATACCCTTACTGGCAGTTGAGTTTAATGATTCATTTTCTAAAACTAAAGTGTCAATAATGTTTCCTTCATTATTTATATGATATGCAACCCCATTTTTTATTTCATTAACAACATTGGTTCCTATTATATAGTACTCGTTTTCAATGACAAAAATATCATGTGCATATAAATCGGATGTTGTATTAATTAAAGTTAAAAAATTGTTCTGTGCAATTCCATTAAAGATCATGAAATAAAAACTTAAAAATATAAACTTTCTCATTTGCCGATTTTTAAAAAAACTACCCCTATATTATAGGGGTAGTAATAATTTATTTTTAATCAATGGGTGGTATATATGGTACTCTTCTTCCAAAGGTAATATCTGCCCAATGGAAATATGTAGTATTTCCTTCATATGTAAAGTAATCTCCGACAATATCTATACAAATAAACTCCCATGTTTGACCAGGATTCTGATTTAAAACAATTTCTAATTCACTTTGGATAACTTCTAAAGTTCCAAACATATAAAAATCCATTTCTGCTGGAGAAAGGCAAATATCAACAGGATAATACTCATCGTAATTGTAAAACATTAAACAGTCCCGATAGTTATCTGTTACAACATCATCAGGATTTGGATAATCCCAGGCATCGATATTTCTTGTTGTAACACCACATATTATTGTTCTACCATCATTTTGTTGATAGCAGCGCGGATTGTTTATCTTATATTCTATTTCTTCAGCAGCATCAGAATCTAAATTTTGACCTTGATTTGGACCATCGCAATATCCCCCAGCATTTGCCCAAGAGTGCCCCCATAACCAATAATCATCATCATCAAAAGGAGGATAACACGCTGTATTATTAATATAATCTGTTCCATAACTTGCAGTTATGGATATCGTTTTTAATCCTGATTTTAATTCATTTGGCTTGATAACAACATCTACAACTATTAGAAATTTAATTGAATTGGTGATGCTGTTGAGGTACTCCACTAAATGGCTCTCCATGGCAAAAGCAGCGTCTGTCAAATTGGAAAAATCTACCAAATCATTGTTAACGGGCAAATCAAATTCAAAAGTAGTATCAACAGTAAGATTTACAAAGGAAGAGTCTGGCGTGGAATAATTAAAATTCATCATAGCTTCGAGAAACCAAATGGCACTATCCACCGAAACAGTTTCCCCATTCTTAAAGGTATTGTTCTTAATTTTATTCTGAAAATTTAAAATCAGATTTTGAATTCTAATATCCTCGGCAGTGTAATTAGTCTGAGGGCTTTCTGTTATTTGTGAGGGTTTATCCTTTTTGCATGAACTCAACATAACTGCTATAACGCCCAAAGTCAATATAATTATATTCAATTTTTTCATTTTAATTCAAATTATTGCCCAACGGTTGTCAGGCAGGTTTATTTACTATTTTTGTTTATCAAACGGCCTGGTTCAAGGTTTTACTCCGGAGTGTGAAAAATTTGGTTGGAGCTAAGGACGGGCTGTTTGTTTCTATAGTTTGCCGTAAACAACTAACAAAGGCCGCCCCATTATCGGTCGAATTTATTCTTCCCCACTAAAAACAACCGATAATCGATATTCCTCCCATGAAATTTTATAATTGAATTGGTTTTGCCTTGCAAAAGGGGAATAAAAAATGCTATACAGGGGGGGTAAGGTAAAAAATCCCGTATAGATTATGCAGAGAAATAGGATATAATAAGCGATGCATCATTTTTTATCCATTATGTATATGCTTGTCAAATATATAATTAAAATTGAATACAAAAAACATAAAAATAATTATTTCTATGTTAAGTATATGTTTTTGATATTTTGCTTTTCAGCAATGGTTTTAGGTTTTCGGGGAATTTCATTTCAAACAAGGCAATTTCATCTGCTGTTTGCCATAACGAACCATTTTCTACCTGTTAATTGCAGTTTTAACAATTTTGTTACCACTTTTTGGGGTAAAAAAGTGAAATATTTTTTGTTAAATTTTTTAGTTTGTTTATTATCAATAGGTTAAAAAATTGAAAACCCTTCAAAAACTGCAATTTTTCACCTACGTATATTCCACATGGGTATGGTGAAATGCTCCATTTTTGGGGTGCAAAAAGGGGCGAAATTGTCATGTTTTGGGTTTTAGGCGGGAAATGGTGAAATCGTACAGTGAAAAAATGAAAAATTTCTAAACACAGTGCGTTCCTTCTAAACACTTTCAACACCATCATCAGCATTTCGATTCAAAATTACCCTATTTTTGAAAAATCAATCGCCGAATATTTATGAATTCCATTGCTGAATATATTCAAAGTTTTTCGCCTGAAGTGCAGGAAATCCTTTTTAAGATTTATGAAATAGTAAAATCCAAAGCACCCCATTCGGAGGAAGGACTAAATTATGGTATGCCATCTTTTAAAACCCTGGGCAAGCCTTTGGTTTATTTTGGAGCCTACAAAACACATATAGGGTTTTATGCCACGCCAGCAGGCCATGAGCAGTTTGCTCGGGAGCTCAGTGCCTATAAACAAGGCAAAGGCTCCGTTCAGTTTCTTTTGTCGCAACCCATTCCCTATGACTTAATTGCCCAAATGGTGGAGTTCAGAGTGTGGGAGAACGAAGAAAAGGCCCGACAAAAAAAGTCAAAGGCAAGGAAATAGAACATTCCCATATTTCTTGTCAATTGCCCCAAAAAAACACCCCCATCCTAAAAAGAACAGGGGTGCATACTACTCATTGAGTAGGATGGAGTGGAACTTTATTTCTTAATAAATTTCTGATTTATAGTGTTTTCAGCGGTTCTTACCTGTACAAAATATACCCCTGTTGGCCACGATTGAGCATTGATTTCCAAATTGTTGATGCCCTGGTTCAGGTTGGTGGTATTTTGGTCGATAGTTTGACCCATCTGGTTGTAGATGGTAATATCAGCCGAGGCTGCCTTCATTAAATTCAAATTCAAATTTAAGGAGGTTTCTACAGGATTGGGATAAAGTTCGGCAGTGAACGTTGAATTGTTTGAAGGATCTTCCACGCCTGTAGTTACGCCATTTGGATTCACATAGATGGCTACATCGGCAACAGGATTTTCAGCATTCAGTGTTACCATGGCCACTTCGGTAGTTAAACCAATCACTTCGGCATAAACCATATAGTCGCCAAAGGCCAGGTTGCCAAAATCGAAGCTGCTGTTCATTTCGCTGTAGGTAACTTCCAATGGGTTTCCATTCTCGTCGAGCAGGAACAGGCTGATATTTTCGATGGTCAATTGGGCTTTAAAGCCTTCGCCAACCACATCGCCATTGATGGTTCCTTCGCCTGAATTAGCTCCCTGTGCGGGTTGCAGATAGATATTATAAGGATTAACGGGTTGTCCGAGAGAAATCAGGGTGGCATCTACCCAATAAATTACATCGCCATAGTAGGTGGGCAAATAGGTTTCGAAGTAGGCCGACGACTCATCGGGTTGAACCATAATTAAATAGTTGCCATCGGGAATAGTGTTAAAGAAATACATTCCGGCAGAATCAATGGAAGCTTCAGCAATCTCAGCTATATCGCCACCGCCAATGGTATCGTTAGTCACGGCATATAAATGGGCAGTGCCTGAGTCGAGGAAAGTGTTTCCAGCAAAAGCAGTTCCCCACAAATACATTTCGATTATTCCGCCACCAACTTCGATATATTTGGTGGTAACAGCAGTGCAACTATCTGGATTAATGGTTATTAAAGTAATTTCGTAAAGACCATCTGCATTGTATTCGTGAGTAACATTTTGTCCTTCGCCAGAGGTTCCGTCGCCGAAAGTCCAGTACCAGAAGTCAGCATCTTCGCCCACGATGCAATACCCGTTTAGAGAAACCACCTGACCATCAATGGCCCAGCCAAAATCGTTTTGGCAATCAGCAATGGTATCGTTTCCCCCCGATGTATCCTGCATCACATAAACTGGTTGATATGAAGTATAGGTACAAGTATCGTTTAAAACGGTGGTCAAGCTTACAGTGTAGGTTCCTTCGGTTGCGTAGGTGTGGTTGGTTTGCATTCCGTTGCCAGCAGTTCCGTCGCCAAAACTCCAGTTGTAGGTCGCATTACCTTCCTGCATCATATAACCCGAAAACTGAACATCGAGGTCGTTTTGATAATAGTTGAAATAGTTCTCGCAACCATCATAAATAGTGTCGCCTCCGCCGCCGCTGGTGTCGGTACAAATTTCGAAAGCGAAGAAAATATCATAATTTCCAGGATAGAAGTATTGCGAAAAGGCAATAAAGTTGTTGCAAGTCTCGGTTGATGCGAAAACCTCACCCTGAGTTAGGTTGCCCAAATCGACAGAATCGGAGAAAAAACCTGATTCGTTGGTAAAAACCGCGGCGGTATAGCTGAATCCGGAAACGGAGTCAACTGCGGTTAGAAGAACCTCGTGACCTGCAACGGCGTTTCCATTTAGGTCAGTAACACTTCCGGTAATGTTTAGGTTTTCGGCCATGGACTGGAATCCAAAAACGGCCAGGATGATGAAGAAATAAATACGTTTCATTTTTTAATATTTTAAGTTAGTACTTTGTGATTTTCACTTATTTGGTTTCAGCTCCGGGGAGCCTGCCATTCTAAAAAAGTAAATCGGAAAAAGAGCCACAAAGGTTGTATGCAATAATAAATATTTTTTAAGTTTCTTTGAATCAAATGATTAAAAATATTTAAAACAACCTGTAGCTGATAATAAATTTCATTTTGTAGAACCCGCTCCGACCAGATTATGTCACTATAGGAGAAAGATAAAAAGATTTCTCCTTCACTCCGTTGCGTCGAAATGACTATAAATCAATGTCATAAACGAAAAGGGCGCACAAACCCCTTGAAAATTTTAGCTGCGTTTGTGCGCCCTTTTTTATTACTACCACATTATCAGGTCATTTCGAAAGAGTCGAACTTGTGAGACGACTGAGAAATCTTTTTTCTTTCCCTTACTTTTCCCTTGATGAAAAAGTAAAAAACCTGCCTGCCTTCGCAGCCAGGCAGGAATTCAAGGCCCGGCGATTGCCAACCAGCTATGTCCATACAAAATATCTCATGAAGACAAAGAAAAAAGATTTCTCCTCCACTTCGTTGCGTCGAAATGACCCGAAATCATATTCATAAACGAAAAAAGGGCGCACAAACCCCTTGAAAATTTTAGCTGCGTTTGTGCGCCCTTTTTTATTACTACCACATTATCAGGTCATTTCGAAGGAGTCGAACTTGTGAGACGACTGAGAAATCTTTTTTCATTCCCTTGATGGATAAGTAAAAAAAAACTGAAGGTCAGACAATACTCTGCCCACAGTGATTCAGAATAAAGATTTGGTTTTACATCAGGCTGAAAGCCTAACTAATTTAAACAAGGTGCATCGCACATTGTTAAGAACAGAACATCAATCATGCGGCCTGAAAGGCCAGCTCAAAACAATACAGATATCCCATTTTGCAGATTGTAATTCGAAGGAGTCGAACTTGAGAGGTGACTGAGAAATCTTTTTCTAGTCTTCACTAAATTGGCCAACCATCGACCCGTTCAAACTAGTTAAGTGAAGTATCAATCGTTATGGACAGCATCTAAAACAATCTGTACCTCACGCCAAATTTCATTTTGTAGAACCCGTATTTGCGGCGGGGAAGCTGGTCGGTGAGCTCGCTTTCATTCAGCTGATACTGATATTCGGGCTGGGCAAAGATTTGCCATTTCTTCCACCGATAGTTGATATTGGCAGCAGCGGAGAAATTCCAGATGAGCGAAGGAGAAACCTTTCCACTATACGACTCAAAATCGCCCTCCTTAGTATAATACCATCCTTTATTCGTCAGGTTAATGGAGAGCGCTGCTCCGGCCATAAGCTGAAAATTCCAGCGATTGTTGGCAGTGCTGAACTCATAGCCCAACATAAGCGGAATATTGAGATAAGAGTATGTATTGATATGCTGCCTGCGCTTTTCGGCGGTTGAATATCGGGCATTATAGGCAGAATCTATCTGCGATAGAACGGTATCGAAAGTAAAAATGGTATCGACTATAAAGTGGTTGGAATCCACAATAATATAGAAAGTATCGATGATTTCGTGGATTTCGAAGATGGAATCGTAATCCCAAAAGCTGAGGGTGGGGTCTTCATAGGTTTGACTAAAGCGGTAATCGACTTTTTCTTTCAGAATTTGATAGTCGAGACCAAATTGGAAAAACAAAGGCCATTTCTCGTGATGAAGCTGGAAAGCCAACCCAAACTCATAGCTCAGCTGTGGGGTGGAATTGAGTGAATAAGTCCACGAGGTATCCAAATCGGGATTGGCGGGAGTTGCATAATTATTCCAAATCACCGGAGCGAAATGTCCATCGAGATAGCCTTGAAGTTTCCAGGGTTCCGGAGTCGTTTTGGTTGGCGTCTCGCTGCTGGTTTTGGCGGGTTTGTTTATTACCACCGAATCGGGAGAGTTGGCAGCCTGTTCAGAACCCATAGCCATGGGCGGGGCAGTTAAGGAAATTGCCGAATCATGACTTATTTCCGGTGAATCTTTGGCAGGTAATTCCGGCATCTTCTCTTGTTCAACAACTTGTACTTCTTTATTGGGCTCGTTAACCGGTAAAACTATTTCCTTTTCCACTGAGGCAATTTCTTCTTGTTTTGATGCCATCTCTGTGGTTGTCTGGGGGGTTAATTTTTTATCGGTTGTTTTATTGGTTTGGGGGTTTGAAATGCTTTTTTCAACAGAAACCTGATTTTGGTTTTCGCTCTGCGGATTGGTGACTTGCGCCTTAGTATCTGACTTAATATCTGCTGTTTGAGTGGTATCGGCTAAAATGGTAGATTGAATGGTGGTTTGAGTTTTTTCGGAAGAAGGAGTGCTGGCAGATTTGGGGGTTTGCATAAAGCTGAGGAAAACAATAGTGGCAATAGTAGCAACGGTAGCTGTTCCCACAACACCAATGGCTGCCCATTTTATCAGTTGAAGGTTTTTGAAATATTTTATTTTCCCCTTCATGGTGATGTTTACATCCGGTGCAGTTTCCACCTCAAACGACTGAAACCGTTCCTGATATAATTGTTCTATATTTATTTTTTGTTTATCCATGGTAGCCCCCTTTCTCCAGAAGTTCCTGTAATTTTTGCTTAGCTTTAAGCAATTGTGTTTTGGATGTGCTCACCGAAATGCCCAATTTTTTGGCTATTTCGTCGTGCTGATAGCCTTCAATCGCAAATAAGTTGAACACCATTTTGTAACCGGCTGGCAGGCAGTGAAGCAGTTGCAGGAGGTCGTCGGTTTCCACTTTCGAAACTGGCGTTTGCTGGCTTTGTTTATCGAGCAAAAACTCCGATTCGGTAAAAACCGGGTCGTTTTTATGCTTTCGGAAATAGTCGATGGCTTTATGCACCACAATGGACTTCATCCACGACTCGAAGGACTTTTCCTTATAGTTTTTAATACTTTTAAAAATGTCGATAAATGCATCCATCATAACCTCCTCAGCAATCTCCCGCTTACTCACATAGCGCATGCACAAGCCAAAGAACTGGCTCTTGTACTTTTGAAACAAAGCCATTTGGGCTTGTTCCTCCTGCCGCATACACGCGTCTATGATTTGCTGCTGGTTCCACTCCATAAAGCCTTAATCGAAAATATGGTTAACAAAGTTGCCTGAGGGTTCAAAATATTACTGGGGTTGATGTTAGCGAGAGCCGGAAGTCTTGATTTTTATTATCATCAATCTGGCAGATATATAAATCCAAAGCAATCCGCTGAAGAACACCGATGCTAAAAGTGCCAGAATATAAAGCCCCGGAATGTTCATGGATTGGGTGAGCATTGAAGGCAAAATTCCGTAAAAGGCCGAAATGGTTCCCATGAAAATGCCCGCAAACAAAAGGGCAAGATTCTCCAAAACAATAAGTCGCAGAATCATTGGCTGAGGAAAACCGATGGAGCGCAATAGAAAGAGCTCCTGCTTGCGCTCGAGCATGTTCTGAATGAGCACCAAAGCCAAACCAAGGGTTCCCAACACAATGCCCAATCCCCCCAAAATCATGAAGATAGTCAGGTAGGTATTGGTTACGGAATAAAAGTTTGACAAGCGCATGCTGGTTTCGGTAAGTTCAAGTCCATAATCGGTGAGGCTGTTGGTGAGCAGGTTTTTGGCTTCGGTGATTTGGTTCTCAGGAATCCTAAGCAACATGATTTTGGAACCTGCTGAAGCTGGAAAATGTTTTAAAAACTGCCTTTCGGCAATAAGAATATTCCCCTGAAAAATACTGGCCGAAAGTCCTCCGGCAAGCACCAGCCGAAGGGGCTGTCCCTGCTCATTAAAATACAGGAGCGTGTCGCCGGGCTTTTTCATCAATCCCCACTGAATCACCGTTTGGTCGGCAAATGCCGGAATGGTATTTTCTCCCCAATTCTCGTCCAACTGAAGCCACGGATGTTGCGTGGGATTCAATAGATTATCGAAGGAAAAAACCCCCAGACTGTCGAATTTTTCTGATGGAACGCCAACAATTTGTGGCTGACTCACCTGATTCAGATTCAGGCAGCTGGCATCGTCGCCCGAAAGGCTGTAAAGCTGAACAAAATCCACACCTTCGAGAGCGGGTTCATTGGCCAATGCCAGAGCTTGTCGGCCTGCCAAAGTGCTCAGGTTTTCTGCCACCGGGATCGATGTCTCGCCCCAAAACTGAAAACCACCCGTTCCGCTCGACGGCTTGTTTTCGCTTCCCCCAAAGTCTTTTCGGTAACTTCCGGTGGTGATGACGCTAAAACTTCCCAAAGCCAATAAAATAACCACCGCCAGACTTCTCTTTTGGTTTCTGCGGGCATTGAGCAGCGAAAGGCTGAAAGGAGTTAAAATGGATTTTTGGCTGCTTTCCAGCTTTCGGAGCAAAGCAGATAAGAGTCCGGTGAGCCCGATGAGCGTAAAAAATCCACCCAAAAGCATCATGGGTGATTGAGCCGGCACGACATTAAACAAGGGGAGGAGCAACAGCATAAACGCCAAAATCAAGCCGCCTACGCCCACCCAGCTATCTGATTTTTGCTTTGATGGTCCTTCGGTTATTTCCTGTTTTCTGATGATGGAAAGGGTTGACTTTTTTAACTGTTTTCGCAAAACAAGCCGGGTAGAAATCATGGCCATAAAGGCAGAAATCAGCATCCCCAGCATCAGTGTTTGGGGGCGAATGAACATCTCCAGATTTTCTGTGTGCACGGCATCGTTCCAAAGGGTATTTAGTCCTTTGAGCATCATATAGTTATAGGCTATTCCGCCTGCCGCACCCAACAGAGAACCTAGAAGAATTACAGGTAGAATTTCGGCCATTTTAAGGTACAGAATGCGTTTTCTCGAAAATCCCAGCGCCAGAAGGATTCCCGTTTCGCTGCTTCGGTTTTCCAACTGCAACTTGTAGACCAGAAAAAGCAGGATAAGTGCTGAAGCCGCCACAAAAAAGCTGAGGCTGAGGAAAAGTCCCCCAAAATCAACACCGTGACTGGCAGCATGTTGCCCCTGTTCTTTTACCATTATCCAGCGAAGTCCCTGCTCCTGTGGATTGAGATTTTCCATAAGGACTTGTTCAATCTGCTGAATTTGTTCAGCACTAGCGAAAACCCTTATGGAAGTGGCATTTCCATAAGCATTGGACCAAAGCTGACGCCCGTTTTCCAAACTAATAAACGCCTTGGGCATGGCCTTAAACTGATCCCAATAGTCTTCGTCCTTTTGGCGGATGCGCTTCAAATCGATGGGAATTCCCGCGTCCCAATCCCCGCAATTTCCGGCGGTGGAAAGTCCGGGAAACTGTGGTGTAACCTGTTGGCTAAACAAGGCGCTCCGGTTGCTTTGAATCTCTTTTACGACCAGTTTAATATCCTTTTCTGCCAGGGTTTTCAAGGGGCCAATCACAAAATAACTCATGGTGATGGAATCGCCTGGTTTTATATTCAAATCCTCCGCCAGCCATTGGTTGATGATGGTTTCGTGGTTGCTGAGTTCTATTCCCAAAAAACTGTTTTGGGCCGCAGAAACAAAAGAGTAGGGGGTAGAAAATCCTTTGTGCTTCAGGCTATTGGCAAAATAGGTAAGAATGGGTTCCTGTGGATAGCTCAATTGAGAAATCTGATTTACCAAAGCCGTATCTAAAAAAATCTTTGGGGATATTATTTCCAGCGTAGAATCGTTTATTGAGTTGATATTGAGTGCAATATCTTCAGATTTCCAGTGGGTTTTTATGCGCTCATTCAATGATGTAATATCAATTGACTCGTTGGACGAACTGAGAAGAACATGGTTGGCAAGTCCTTCAATTCCCAGCTTTTGAGATAAAAACTCTTTAGACAGAAAGATATTGGCGGGTTGATTTTGCTCGTTCTTCAAACTAAAATGGCCCATATGCTCAGCTGTGGCAATTCCAACCACCGTCACCCTCACCGATATGGAATTCTCCTGGTTTCCCCCAAAAGGGGTATTCAGGGGAATCACCTGAGCATTTTGTAGTTTTAGCAGCAAGGCATCGCCCGGTTTCAGATGAAGTTCTGCCGCCACATTTTCCGAGATAACGGCTTCATTGTCATGGATTTCAAAACCAGATGAAGAACTGAGCATCCAAAAATTCTCGTCGACACCCAATATCTGAGCCTTATTTACCCTGATTTCCTCCGCCGGATTGATGGCGATTCCTTCGTAGAACAGCAATGCCGAAGCAATGTTTCCATTTTCCGCAAAGTTTTGTGCCAAAGAAGCCCTGAAATAATTGGGGGTGGAGGTGAGCACAAAACTTGTTTTACCCAGGCGTTCATCCACTTTTTTTAGCAGGCTGAGTTTTACGCTATCGCCCACAATCAAAGCCCCTGTGAGCACAGCAGCACTGACAATGGTGGCGGCTACCACGGCCAAATGCTGACCGGAATAGTGAAAAATGCTTCGAAAAATATAGCGCCAAAACCCCATAACCTATTTATTTGGGGGATGAAATCAACTGTCCATCCGATAGCAGATGAATATGGCCAATTTGTTGCGCCAGACGCTCGGAATGGGTCACTAAAATCAGACTCACTTTTTCCGTTTGATTGATTTGAGCCAGCAAATCTCCGATAATCGTTGCCGAAGCGGCATCTAAAGAGCCGGTGGGCTCGTCGGCCAGAATGAGTTCGGGTTGGTTTATCAACGCTCTGATTACCGCCACTTTCTGACTTTCGCCACCCGAAAGAATATTGGGAAACTGATAGGTTTTCTCTGCCAATCCCACCTGTTCAAGCCATTGAAGCGCTCGGTTTTGAGCCTGAGCATAATCCGTTTTAGATTTAAAGGCAATGGTGGGAAGCAAAATATTCTCCAGCACATTGAGCTGGGGAAGAAGGTGATGCGCCTGAAAAACGAAGCCAATTTTCTTATTCCGCAGTTTTGCCAGCTGTTGGTTGTTGAGAGAAACGATATCCGTATCATCGAATTTAACCTGTCCGGATGATGGTTTTTCAAGCGTTCCGATGATGTTGAGCAAGGTGCTTTTTCCAGAGCCCGATGGACCCACCACCGAAATACAATCGCCCTGAGCAAGGGTCAGGTTGATGCCCGACAACACCTTTTGAGTGGTTTGCGCAGCCTTATTTTCGTAGGATTTGTGAATATTGGTGAGTTCAAGAATCATGATACCAGACTTTTATAAATAGCTAAAACCTGTTCGCTGAGGACATCAATGGCAAATTTTTCCCTCACATTGCGGCTTCCTTCAAGGCTCATTTGTTCCAGTGTTTCGGGTTTCTGGAGCATTTCGGCCCATTTTTCGGCCAAAGCTTCCGGTGTGTTGGGGGAATATATCACCCCGCCACCCGTCTGGCTGATGATTTCGGGGAAGGCGCCCAAATCGGGTTGAACCAGTGGAATTCCGCAAGCCAGCGATTCGAGCTGATAAGTGCCGAAAGCTTCACCTTTGAGAACCGGAACCGTGAGCAAACTCAGCTGATTGAAAAACCTGAAGCGGTTTTCCGTTTGATAATCTTCCACAATTTCCACCTGATTCATCAGCCCGGCTTTTTTCAGTTTCTTAAGCTGTTTGTTCACATATTTTTTATCATCGGCAGTATAACCCCCCGAGAGTTTGAGCAAAGTATCGGAGAATTGCGGTTTCTTTTTGAGCAGGATAAAGGCATCAATCAGCAGTCCAAAACCATGCTCCTCATACATTCGTGAGATATAGCCAATGACCTGAGGGTTGTTCAACGGTTTGCTGAAGCGGTATAAATCAGAATCAAGGCCAATGGGGACGGTAAAAAGTTTGCTGTCAGGAATTTGCATTTTTGCCTTCATTTGGTTGGCGTAGAAATCGCTCACCGCGATAAAGGCATCCACATCTTTGCCCTTTTCGGCCATTAGGTTCCACACTATTTTGCTGTAATGGCTATTCATGGCATCCACCCAAACATCTTCGTCCTGAAGGCTGCAAACCACAGGTATTTTTAGTTGGAGTTTCATTTGCTCAGCCAGACCCAGCAGCAAGGCATTGGAAAGGTGAACAATATCGGGTTTTTCGTAGTTTTTCAGAAAGTCGATGAGCTCCTGCAAATCATCTTTTTGATTGCCCTGATTGCCCTGAAGCATGGAGATGGTCATTTCTTCAAGTCCTTCGGTTCGTGTGGAACCCGCTTTTTTAGCCGCATAGCGCAGCATGGACGATGAGTTGAAAAACCGCTCCATCCAGTTGGGCATATGACGGAATATCTTGAAATTTTGTTTCAGATACAGATTCACGGCGCCGTAGAAAATGGGCGAAACATTCTCTTCCACGCCATGCTCCATGGTGAGCGGAAGATAAATGGGGAGCATCATGGCATCGTGACCCAGTTTGATGAGCGATTTGGTGTAGCCGCTGTCGCGCAGGCAGTTACCACAATAAAATGTTCCACCAAATCCCGGGACTATATTTACTATCTTCATATTTCAGGTTCTATAATCAAAGCGTAAAGATAAAAAATTACAGGCAGAAGAAAACGACGGGGTTTTTTAGTGATTGAAGGAATAGGAAAAGATTTTTGATTGGATGTGGTGCAAGATATTTGATGTGATGTACGGGTGATGTCTTTAATGTGAAGAAGATATTGCAGGATTTACGATTTTTGTTGCTTGCCCAATTCGAGAAGAAATTCAGGAGCAAAATCTGCTTCATTTTCCCAGGTTATCGTGTTAAGCCTTATGCTGAACGATTTAAAATAGTCTTTTTCTCTCAATGGATAAAATATCTTTCGGGGATCTGAAAAAATGGTTTCCTTCAAATCTGACAATACTGTTTCCCCATTATTAAAAGTCAGGAATACTTTGTATTCATCTTTATATTCCGCAGAAATAATGTTCAATATCATGGTATTTATTCTAGAGGTTGAATTTTTCTAAATTCTCCAGTGGCTCTTATGAGCTCCCAATTTTGAATTAGTTCATTCTTATGAATCTCAAAATATAGTTTTGTCATGTAATTTTTCATCGTTTCATTCATCTCATTCTAAATTTAGAAGAATAGCAATGTGTTTGTTTTCAAAGTCGCTGTCCAATCTGAAGATGCTCCATATGTTTCCCCAGGAGTGTTATCTTTCCGTCGGGTTTAAAGCCCATTTTTAAATAGAGCTTTTTTGCATTGAGGTTATTCTCGTCCACCAGCAAGCCCAGGGTTTCATGCTGCTTCAACACATACAAATCAATCAGGAATTTCAGCATTTGTGCCCCAATTCCCTGTCCCTGAAAAGAAGGATTTACCCCCAGCGAATCGATGTAAATTTCTCCAGTCTGGGTTTCATCTTCGGGAGTTATTTCCCGCCCCAATTCGTTTTTCAGGTAGTCTAAAACAGGTTTTCGCAGGGCATCCAATTCCGAACCGGGATAGAGATTTACGGCAGCCACAATCTCATTTCCCATTTCGGCCACCCAACAATTCTGATAGCTATATTGATTGTTATCCCGCTCAATAAAATACAATAAAAACTCCCGGGCGGTTTTGCTGTTTTTTTCACCAATAAACTCATAAACAATATCTTCCAGAGCCAGCAACAAACAATTTGCCAGTGAATGGGCATCTGAAATTTCGGCTTTTCTGATTGTCATTTTTGTGGGTTATACTTCTATCTTACTAATTGATAATCATGAATCAAAAGTCCTGGGGAAAGATTTAATCTGGTGTTGAGATTTCTTATCATGCCAACTGTTAGCTTTCTTTTTCGGTTTAACACTTCAGAAACCCTGCTTTTTCCGCCAATTTCATCGATCAGGTCAACTTGTTTCAGATGCATTTCTTCCATTCTAATCTTGATGGCTTCTATAGGGTCAGGGGCCTCAATGGGATAATGTTTCTTTTCATATTCATCAATCAACAACCCAAGAACATCCGCTTCGTCACTTTCAGGTGTCCCAATTGCGGCATCAAATATGATTTCCATCCTTGTCAAGGCATCTCTATAATCAGCTTCTGTTTTTATAGGTTTAATAATCATAATTTTAGCTTTTTTAGTTTATATCGTATTTGCATCAATATTGTTGTATTCATCGTGTGTGCCGATGAATCGGATAAAAATCCACTGTTTCTCAAAGTTAAACTTGACAACAAGTCTGCTGGAGTTGTAGGTGCATTACACATTTTGACAAACTTATTGGTAACTGGCATTATTTCGTTCTTGCTATTTTTATTGGGCTTTGTCGTGTATCAAATACATCAGTTATTTCAATCCTATTTTCTTGAGTGTTTATCCAATAAATAATTTTGTAATTCTTGTATACTAAATACCTAAAATTCTGCCTTCTGCCTTTTAACAATCCTTAAGCTTGGCCTATTTCAGATTGCTTTTTTAATTTTTGCGTTTCATTAAAGATACCAGTAACGAGTTGTTCCGCAACTTCGTAATTTGCAGCATTACTATAATACTCAAAAATCTTCCGAAGCTCATTTTCTGAAAATTCGGTCCAAAATACTTTTAATTCCATTTTTCAATTTTGGACTTTAAATCACTCGATTCGATTAATCGACCATTTTTAGAGTCATCCAAAGATTTATCAATTCGCATATTAAATTCATCTAAACTCATAGGTTTAAAATCTTCTTCGTCCACGACTTTGTTTTCTTTTCTTAAAATCCTTTCAAGGAGAGAAATAACCTCCTCACTCTGGACTTTTAGAAATTCTTGTACAAACTCTATTTTTCTTGACGGTAAATCCATTATTGTTGACTTTTTTTCGAAAATACTAATTTATCAAATTCTGTAAGGTCTTTATTATCTGGAATAAACTTTCCAGCCATGGTGCCGACCGCGAGGCTGGACTATAAATCTAAGAACCAACCGATAAGCGCTTATTTCCCCCAAAAGTAAAGATTTTTAAAACTGTTTAGAGTAAAAATTTGTGTTTTTGAAAAAATATTTGATTTTGGTTGAAGGTTGTACCTACCCATCAAAGTCCTACTCCGGAAGTGTGTATTTTATATTTCGGTTCAATTTAAGTTCATCAATATCAAGTTTAAATCCAATATTTGTATTCAAATTTCCAACGATTACTTGTCCTGAGTATCCTTTTTGAGCAAAACCCGATAAAAATATCACTTCTGGTTTTAATGATACAAATAGTTTTAAATACTCGATTACAAGCCGGATATCATAATCAAAAACTAACCCAAGTCCGATTTTTGACTTTTCCCAATACCTTTGGTCAAAGTTATAAATTTCAGGTTCGTTATTCACTTGTTCTGTTCCGTTCTCATTAATCAGAAAAAAATTCAGTCCGATTTCTGGCCCGATAAACAGGCTTGAATTTGAACTGTTTAAAACATTCCAGCAATAATTAACAGAGAATTCGAGCCTATGATTGCTTGGATAAACAGTCCTGTTATATTCCATTCCATCCGAATTAGAACTAAATGTATAGCCAAATGGATGGTTATTATGATCATGAGAAAATGATAACCCGGTTCTCCCTTTTTCTTTGATAAAAATATGATATCCAACCTCATAATTAATAGCGCTCTTAAAATGGTCGTAACCACCAAAGGAATATCCCGGAGCAATATAGATTTCTTGTGAAAAAACTTGAAATGAGAAGAGAAGAATGATTGGTAAAATAAATGCTTTTTTCATGATTTGTAGAATATTTTATGGTGATGGTAGCCAAGGGCGGTATGTTTAAGAATCAGCCAACAAACCCTTTTCTCAAGCAAAAATAAAACTTTTCAAGATATGTTGTAGAAAATATATGGTTTTACGGTAAATTATTTGTTGGTTTTATGATGTGTAATGAAAGGTAGCAGAATATCCAATTTTCTTAAATGGGATTTCCGATCGAGCTGAATAAGTACTTTGCATTATAAGCTAAAAGCCCCGTAGCAACTTGATGTTACGGGGCTTTCCATCAAAGTTTCACGTTTTATTTCAAAAAACCAAGAACCTTTTTGCAAAAGAGCTCCGGATGCTGGAACATAAGCCCGTGGCCGCTGTTCTCCACCAGTTCCATCTGTGCATTTGGAATTTTACTGCTCATAAATTCCAAATTCTGCGCGACAACCAAATTGTCATCGGCGCCAGAGATGAGTAATACAGGAAAGCGCATCCCGCTGAGTCTGTCTGCCGATCCCGGCCAGGCTTCTATGGCTTCAGATTGTTGACTCACAGTGTCTTCGGAGATATTTCCCATGGGACGGCCAAAAATCTGGCCAATGCGCATGCCATTATTTTGCATCCATTCTCCCGAAAAGAGAACCCCGAGATACCGCATTCCCCGTTCGCGAGGTGTGCCCGATAAATCGGTGAGCATTTGAATGATTTCCGGACGCGGCGGAAACATGCTGGCGCCACAGTGAGCGCCATAAAGAATGAGTTTGCCAATCCTGTCGGGGTGTTGAAGAGCCAGCTCCTGAGCAATCATTCCGCCCATACTCCAACCCATAACATGGGCTTGTTTAATGCCCAGCGCATCCATAAGACCGTAGCTGTCTTCGCTAAATTGCTCAATGGAAAGGGCTTTGGTTCCTTTTTCCGTTTGTCCGATGCCCCGATTGTCGAAAATAATTACCTGATAGTGAGCAGCAAGCGCATTGATTGTGCCCGGCTCCCACAGTTCCATGGTGCTGCCATAGCCGCTGATGAGAATCAACGGAAAACCATTTCCGTACATGCGATAACCCATTTTGATATCTGCAACTTGAATCGTGCCTTCGGTGGGTGACGATTCGTTATTCGAATTGGTGGTATTCATAAGGCCTCCTTACATTAATAATTGTTTCATTTTGAGGTCGGCTCATCTTATTTTTGGGAAGAAATGAAATTCATTTCCCTTCTCTTGATTTGCCTTTGATTTTTTTTGCCTCCCAAATTAACATGTTGGGATTGTGTATTTAAATATACGAAAATATTTCAGCTGTTTGGGAAGTCTCCTGTAGATTGTGAAATATTTATTTCGGAATTAGCGGACTTGCTCAAATAAATGACATTTGGAGATTTTGACTACATTTTTTTTCTTGGTGTATTGGGAGAATATCTGGATAGTTTTTGGAGGTAGCTCCAGATTTTGGTGCCGGTTTTAAGGTCGAGGATATAGATTCGTCTATCGGTGGAAGGTAACAAAACTGCCGAATCCAACCACTGGGAAAAACTACTCCCGGAAGAACAATAGTAATCAATATAACTCCTTAGATTTTCACTTCTTAGACTGGGGTGAGGATGTAAGCTTAACCTGTCCTGAGCGTTGGTTGCTGAGCGAAGCCGAAGTAAGTCGGAACATGGCCTTCACTCCGGTTGCCAGCTTTGCGGGACAAGTTGTGCCGACCGATTAAAGTGCTACTTATTGCCAGCTTCTTTTGTTGCATCTGTCACACCAATGATAAACAAAAGTCTTTCACATGCATTCGATTAATTCCTTTGTAGGTTGATGAATCAGTCAATTCATCCATGGTAACAACATATTTTGGAAAATTATCCGATATTTCAAGTAAATTTCCATATTCTCGTTTTATAGTTTCTTCATTTGTTAACATGTAAGCAACCTGAACATAAATCTTCTCTCCAGACTTTTGAGCAATAAAATCAATTTCTTTGTTGCCTTCTTGCCCAACAGTTACCGAATATCCTGCCATTCGCAAGTGCAGATAAACAACATTCTCCAATATTTTATGAATGTCGTTTGCTTTATAGCCAACAATTGCATTACGAATACCAATATCTTCAAAAAAGTACTTTTCGCCAATTTCAAATATCTTTTTACCCTCAATTCCTGTTCGTTTTACTTTGAAAATCAAAAAAGATGTTTCCAAATAGCCAAGGTAGTCGATAACAACCTGGGTTGAAATATTTATTTTTTGAGATTTTAGATATTCACTGATTTTCTTTGATGAAACGATGCTACCCATATTGTCTGCTAAGAAGGCGATTAAATTTTCGAGAAACTTTACATTTCTAACATTAAATCGGGCAACAACATCTTTGAGCAGTATTGTGTTATAAATACTTGTTAAATACTCATATGCAACTTGTATTTCGGTATTCAGATTGATAAGGTAAGGTAACCCGCCAAATTTGAGATAGTGCTGAAATGATGCAATTGAATCCTGCAAACCATAAAATATTAAAAACTCCGAATAGCTTAGCCCAAATACTTTAATTTCAATATATCGGCCACTTAGGAAAGTAGCGAGTTCGCCCGAAAGTAAATTTGCATTGCTTCCTGTGCAATAGATATCATAATTCCCTCTGGTAATAAGGTCTCTTAATGTAATCTCAAATGATTCAATATCTTGTACCTCATCAATAAAGAGTGCTACCTGGTGGTTTTTCTTTACGTTTTCTTCCAAATAAAGAAACAAGTCATCTGAATTTTTAATTTTTGAGAACTCATGTTGCTCTTTATTAATATAGATTATCTGAGTATCAGGATTCTGTTTTTTAATCAAGTCTCTCAATTGCATTAATAAGTAGCTTTTCCCAACTCTCCGTTGTCCAATGAGTACCTTTATCAATGATTTGCCAATAAATGGCTTTAATCTATCAATATAAAGAGGTCTTTCGATATATTCAGTCATTTCATCTATGTTTTAAACTACTTGCAAATATAGAATATTCTTCAATTATATTTAAGATAATTGTCAATAAATTATATTTCATCAATTATAACTGAAATATACATTGAAACGCTGATATTCATCATTCATAGTTGAATAGAATTCGTGGGTTGCTGGAAACGGTCATATGAATGATGGTGAAGTATGAGTTTTTAATCAGGTCACCGTTTTGCGTGACAGGCTCCCGATTTTCGGGACAAGTTGTGCCGACTGCTCAAAGTGCTACTTATTAGGAACTGGCATTCTTTACTTTGACACATTTTTATTATTGTCATTTCGGTTTTCTGTTTAGCAAACATTTATAAATCTTTTGTTGTTCTTTTTGTCGTTTGGGATTAAATGATGAAGACAAAATATCCTTTACAATTATTGTAACAACTGGATTTTCTGAAAGTCTATTAATATTTACTTCCGATATGTAAACCCAGAATCCCAATGTGCAACAAAACCCTAAAGGATTATTCTGATATTCCACACTATCCAATACAATTGTCGTATTGTCAGTAAGTTTCAGCTCCATTATTCCAATTGTTTTCAATGTGCTATCAGAGAATAAAATTCTTGAAGCTGCATTAAAAAACAATCGGTATTTTGGCACAACTGTCGTGTCTTTATAATTCATTATTTTCTGAACAAGTAAACTATAATAATCACTTGTATTAGTCGTTCCGCCAACTGTTTCTATTCCATTTTCTTTATCTCTTGTCCCCGAAATACATGAACAACCCTGTCCATTTGAATACGTCGAAATAGACATTAAAAATAATACTATTGTAATTTGTTGTAATTTTCTTCTAAATTCATTTTTCATTTCCGGTGTCTTTTATGCTTTTTGCCAACACCCCAATACCCGCAATATTGCGCATATATCCACTATATCTTCAGTTTTCCCAATTCCACTCGCTTTTGAAAACAATTTTCTTTAGTGGGGAAAATAATATTTAAAAAATCAGCAGACATAGCTAATAAATTGGTGTTGGGGTGTTTATCTGGCTAATATAAAAAATATTGGTATAGGTATATGCCTTTAAAGCAAAATAAATTGGAGTATTTTTGGAAAGCAATCTGAGGTTATTCAAGGTGCTGCAAACCCCTTAAAATGATTGGCTTATTGGTTTTTGCTTTTCAGATATTCATCGGGGGTTAGGATTGCTAAATCTGCTGCTTTGAAATCTTTTACGTTTCGGGTGATGATGGTGGTGCATTCAGATTTTAAGGCGCAATAATATTGCAGCGAGTCTTCAAAATCTGCGAATTTCGATGCAAGTCCCTGGTCTATAACTTTTTCAGTTAAATCGGAAGTTGAGGCTATGACCTTGAATTTTCTTATTTTCTCTTTTACAGCTGCATCAGGCTCGAACCTCGAAAGCAGATAGTAAGTTGTGGCGTAGGTTAAGGCCGAAACAACAATTTCGATGCTCCCCTTGTCGGCAAGTGTGGCAATTTTGGCAGCCGCCTGGTAGTAGGGTTCGCGCTCACCCAACAAATCAACCACAATATTGGTATCGAGAAATAATCTGTCTTTCTTCATCTTATCATTGATTTTTAACGCCCCTATGTTTCATTCAAATATGTAGAAATTTGTTTATTGGTATTTTTCGGCTATATGGTCTCTATAGGCTTTTTTATCATCCAAATCTGCGGGCAATTGAACGCCTGTTCTCATGCTTTTAACAAAGGAAGAAATTTCGATGTCGCTTTTGGTTTCACTGGTTTCCGTATCGACCAGCGATTTTAAGTACGACTCAATAAGCCGCGAAAGACTTCTGTTTTGAGCAGCGGCAAACTGCTTGGCTTTCTCAATTACATTACTGTCAAGCTTTAAGGTGAGTTTGGTATCCATTTTATTTTGTTTCTATACGGGCAAATATAATTATTTAATACGCACAAATAAGATATTTTATAGAAATTGGTAGAAATATAGTTCGCGCTTTGAATAAAGCTAAATCAGTTGACCAGAAAAATCAGCGAATCCCAAACCCAAAAACAGTTCCAGCCTGGGTGGCCACAACGATCAAACCGTTGAGAATGGCGGGGGTGCCAATGATGGGAATGCCGGCTTCGTAGCTCCAGATTTTGGTGCCGGTTTTAAGGTCGAGGATATAGATTCGGATATCGGTGGATGCCACCAAAACCTTGTCGGGGCCAATAATGGCCGAGCTCTCAATTTTGCGAAGGGTCTTGTAGGTCCAGGCTAAGGCTCCCGTTTCTGTATTTATGCAAAACACTTCCTTGCTCTGCGATCCTATCACCACATAGGGGCTCTGAACCGCCGGCGATGCCACGTAGGAGGCGGCAGTCTGGGTATTTTGCCAGACAATTTTCCTCGCTTTTAAATCGACTTTAAAGAAAACCCCATCGTTATTGCTAAATTCCATAACAAACTGGAAAATAGCCAAAAGCAAAACATATTTTGTCTTATATACAGATAGTTTTCATCCTTTGATTAACTTCAATATATTTTAGCGCTTTGTGGGATATAAACAAATAAATCAAATAGTAAAAGGAATCATATGAATTCTAATCCCTTACACAACGGACAGAAACCCCTACATCCTTATCGAAATTGTCCTTATAGATACCGCTGTCAGAGAAGTACACGTATCGGAGTGTGGCGAGATTATCAAAGTACTCAGTGGCACTCCACCAGTAACCACCTTCCTCAATACCGATGAAATTAAGTTCAAAGTCAATAGCGCCACCCGGAAGGGCAGTAAAGCCGGTTTCATTAGTTGCTCCTCCGTTTGGACTTTCCCAATGTGTTGTTCCGGTTTCTTTAAGTTTTCCTCCAGCAACATCGTCACCACCAAGATAGTTTGTTAACTCACGCCACTCGTCATTAGTTGGCAAATGCCAACCTGTGGGGCAAACTTTCTTTGCCGTTTCCCAGTTGTATAAATAACCATAAACAGCAATATTTTTAGTGTTAGCATCATAAACCCAATAGTTGCCAGAATTAGGTTTAAACGCTAAGTTATTGGCCATCCATACCTGTTCTCCGATTTTTACGGTTTTATAAACCTTGCCATCTCGGGTATCTGTAAAGGTTCCGTTTGTTTGCCCTTGCAAACCCATTAACCCAAACGCTAACAAGAGTAGGGTAATTAATTTAAACTTTTTGTGTCTCATTTTTGACTTCCTTTTTTTGACTGTTAGTACTCGTTTTTATATATCTGTTTTTGTCACTGTTTCATATTGCTGTGTAGATGCTCCAATGAATACGAACTCCCCAATACTCGCAACAATGCATATATAACCTATATCTTCAATTCCTACAATACTATTTCGTTTTAGAAAACATATTTCTCTGGTGAGGAAAATAATATTTAAAAAATCAATGGACATAGCTAATAAATTGGTGTTGGGGTGTTTATCTGGCTAATATAAAAAATATTGGTAACGGTATATGCCTTTAAAGCAAAATAAATTTGAAAATTTTTGGATAGCAATCTGGACGAGGGTTTCAGCGTTTCGAGTGGGCTAAATTTGGTGGCTGGTTGGTTTGTCTGGTGTCGGTTAGAATTAAATTGAAATCCTTAATGGGTTTGTTTTCAATGGTCTACAGTTCTGCAAGCGGTAGTATACGCAACTGCTCTATTTTGGATTTCAATATTCCGGAGAGGGTAAATGGTCATCCTAAGAATATCAACTGCGGCAGCTGTTTCTCTATGACTGCTTTTAAGGAATCCGGAATTTATAACCCTGGACCTCCAAACCCAAAAACAGTTCCGTCCTGGGTGGCCACAACGATCAAACCGTCGAGAATGGCGGGGGTGCCAATGATGGGAATGCCGGCTTCGTAGCTCCAGATTTTGGTGCCGGTTTTAAGGTCGAGGATATAGATTCGGCCATCGGTGGAAGCCACCAAAACCCTGTCGTGACCAATAATGGCGGAGCTTTCAATTTTGCGAAGGGTCTTGTAGGTCCAGGCTAAGGCTCCCGTTTCTGTATGGATGCAAAACACTTCCTTGCTCTGGGATCCTATCACCACATAGGGGCTCTGAACCGCCGGCGATGCCACATAGGAGGCGGCAGTTTGGGTATTTTGCCAAACTATTTTCCCCGCTTTTAAATCGACTTTAAAGAAAACCCCATCGTAGTTGCCAAAATAGGCAAAATCGTTTTCTATGGCAGCGCTCGATGCTATATAGGTTCCTATTTCTATTTTTTTGGTCATTTGGCCTGTGGTTAAATCGACCAAATGCAAAAAGCCATCGCAGCCGCCAAATACCGCCTGGTTTTTATAGACCGCCGGAGCTCCGTTGATATAGTTGTCGGTCTCGTATTTCCACAGGAGCTTGCCGGTTTGGGCATCCACTGTGTGAAGAAAGAAATCGTAGCTGCCAAAAAATATTTGTTTGCTTTTTCGCGATGCCTGAAACGACCAGTTGGCCGAGCCCGAAATCTGTCCGTCGGTTTTATAATGCCATTTTTCTTTTCCCGTTTGGGCATCAATTGCAAACATGATTCCCTCGAGTGAGCCAATCACAACCAGACCATCTACCAACAGGGGCGGGGCTTCCAGAGCGGTTTCGGTTTTAAATGTCCAGACTTGCCGGCCGGTTTTGTCCAAAGCGTAAAGCGTTCCGTCGTTGCTTCCGAAGTAGATGTTTTTTCCGTCGGTCACGGGCGAACTTTTAATCATATCGGCGGCTTTAAAGGTCCAGAGCAGGGTGGCTTTGGCGGGGATTTTCTCTTTAGTAACGCCTGTAAGAGCTTCGTTTCCACGGTAATTGCTCCAGGAGTGGGTTTGAGCCAGCATCCACAGGGGAATGAGAAAAAGAAACACAAGTATTTTAGTTTTCATGGTGCATGGTGTTGAAACGATTCCGGAACCGTTGAGGCGATTGGAATCAATGAGGTAAAGATAAAGAGTTTTGGGGTTCCGGGCTCTTGGTTTTTTCTGTGGTTGGTTTCTGTGCGCAGAAATAGCATGGAATGATGATGATTCAACTGATTTTCACGTATATTTGAAAATCGGAAGATGCTGGTTTTTGAAAAATACACCATTCTTACCCCACCTTTTCCTTGCGTTGGACGTAAAGGTAGGTAAATGAATAGATTTGTCGGTTGGGCCGATGGGTCGGTTTTGAATTCATCAGGGTGTTGGCAGGCTTGAAGAATTTGTTCATCACCATAAAAACTATAGCAGTCTTTCTAAACTCAAAAATCTAACAGGATGCAAATTACAAATTTACTACTGGTCTTTTTTATCTTTATTTCGGCTCTGGTGCGGGCTCAGGGATTCTACGACATCAACAGCGTGAATACCATAGAAATAACATTTGCCGAATCCAATTGGGATGCCATCATGGATCAAATGGTGGCCGATGGCAACGAAGAAAGGCTCATGGGAAGTGTGAGCATTAATGGGGTGGTTTTCGACAGCGTGGGCGTGCGCTACAAGGGAAACAGCACCTATCAGGCCAACCGCGTTAAAAATCCGCTGAACATCAAACTCGATTATATCATCAACGACCAAACCATGGAAGGCTACGGAACCATAAAATTGGCAAACGGATTTAAAGACCCCACCTTTATCCGCGAAGTTCTGGGCTACGAAATAGCCCGAAAATATTTCCCCGCCAGTCTGGCCAACTATTCCGATGTCTATATCAACGGGACCCATCTGGGGCTTTATACCAACGACCAAAGCGTGGATAAGCTTTTTGCCCAAAGCCATTATGGCAGCGATGAAAATGCCTTCTTCAAGGGCGAACTCAACGAGGGGAAAGTGCCCACCGGCAGCGTTTGGGAGTATTTTGGCACCGATTCGACCGATTATTTTGGTTATTACACCCAGGAATCCGACCAGGGCTGGGACCGTTTAATTGACTTTCTTGATACGCTGAACAACCATAACACCTATACCCCCGAAGTGCTGAATATCGACCGTCATTTGTGGTTTCTGGCTTTCTCCAATCTAACCGTCAATCTCGACGGACCCATCAACAACCCGCAAAACTACTATGTGTATCAGGACAATAACGGGCGATTTAATCCAAGTCCCTGGGATTTAAACGAATGTTTTGGGGTTTTTACCATGCATCAAACGCTGGGGCCTTTGGGCACAGTGCAATTGCAGCAGATGAGCCCTTTTGCCAATCAAAACGAGGCCGATTTTCCGGTGGTGAGTAAAATATTGAGCAATGCAACCTATAAAAAAATGTATGTGGCCCACATGAAAACCATGATAGAAGAGAATTTTGCCGATGGTCAGTACGAAAGCAGAGCTCTTGAAATTCAGGATATTATAGATGCCTATGTTCAGGGCGACCCCAATAAATTCTTTACTTACAACGATTTCATCAGCAATCTTTACACGCAATTGGGGGGAGGACCACAGGCGATTATTGGTGTTGTTCAGCTCATGGATGCCAGAGTTACCTATTTGATGGGACTCACCGAGTTTGAGTATGAATTGCCAGCCATTCAAGTAGTAACACATAGCCCCGAAACCGCTGTTCCCGGTCAGGAAATCGTAGTAAATGCCCAGGTGAGCAATGCAACTATGGTGAAATTGGCCTATCGTTATAGTTCCTTTGGTGTGTTCGAAAAAGTGGATATGTTCGACGATGGCCAACACGAAGATGGTGCAGCCGGCGATGGAAATTATGGCGCTTCACTTTTGGCAGGATCCACCAACACCCAATATTATATTTATGCGGAAAATGCTCAGGCAGCGGCCTTTAGCCCTGTGAGGGCAGAATACGAGTTCTATGAGATTGAAGTGAGTAACCCATTGGTAATTAACGAGTTTATGGCCGATAACGAGAGCACCATAGCCGATCAGGATGGGGAGTTTGAAGATTGGATTGAGATTTACAATAACAGCACCGAAGCCATCAATCTGGCAGGATATTATCTATCCGACGATCCCAACGAACCCGCAAAATGGGCATTCCCCGATACAACCATCATTTCCGATGGATATTTGGTAGTTTGGGCCGACAAGGATTTGGATCAGGCGGGGCTTCATGCCGATATAAAACTCTCTGCCGATGGCGAAACCATCATTCTCTCCGATCAAAATGTGAATATGCTGGATATGGTGAGCTTTGGACTTCAAAAAGCCGACACCACCACAGGCCGCTATCCCAATGGCACAGGCGATTTTACCGAAATGCTCCCTACTTTTGGCGCAGAAAATCAGAATGCCTTGCTGGTTCAGAACGAAACTCCCTTTTCTTTCAGTCTTAATTTGGGGAACTATCCCAACCCTTTCAGCCAATCCACTCAAATTGCCTTTAATTTGCCCGCTGAGAGCCCTGTGGTTCTGGAAATCTACAATCTCTTTGGTCAGAAAACCGAGGAGCTGGTATCGCAAAACCTTAGAGCCGGCTCACATGAATATTCCTGGAACAGGGGAAATGCTCCATCCGGGGTTTATATTTGCCGTTTGATTGTGGGGAATCAGACCAGCAGCCTTAAGTTATTGGTTGAGTGAAGTTTGTGACGTTTGGTCTTTAGGCAGTTGAAGGCTAATTATCCGCCAAAATCCGGTATAGCTCCTGATTGAGGTAATAATGATGCCCATCCAGTTGTTTTTTCTCTAAGACTTGCAACTCACACAATCGGTTTAAATAATTCCGGGCAGTATTTTCAGAGTAAATGCCCGCATCCACCAAATGTTTAACCTTAGTAAAGGGTTGAGTGAAAATGGCTTCAATGAGTTTATCCGGATTTCTGAAATTGTCTTTTTGACTTGAGATAAAGCGGAGAATTGAGTCACGGGTTTCAACAATATCGTTGATTTTATGGAAGGTAATATTCGAAGTTTCTTCAATTGCCCGCAGCATAAAAAGTATCCAGAATTTCCAGTTGCCTTTTTGCGAAACGCCATTTAAGCCATAATAGTAATCATCTTTATGATCTAAAATATATCGGCTTAGGAACAAAATCGGATAATCGAGCAAGCCCTTATTGGTTAAATAGTGAATATTAAACACCCTGCCTGCCCGGCCATTGCCATCGCGAAACGAATGAATGGCTTCGAACTGATAGTGGGCAATGGCCATTTTCAGCAAATGATCGATTTTGAAAGATTTATCGTCGTTTACAAAACGGATTAAATTTTGGAGTTTCTCTTCAATTATTTTCTGACCATAGGGAGGCGTATACACAGTTTTGCCCGCGTTGGGTCCCGTGCCGCCCGCTTTAATTCTGGTATTGATAAAATCGGGCCTTATGCCATCGGATGTTTGCTTGATTTCGTTGTAAATCCTGATAAAATAGTCCATGTCGAAGCGCTCTTTTTCATTGAGATAATGAAACCCCGACCAAAGCGCTTCGCGATATTTCAGCACTTCCTTTGATTTTGGATTCATCAATTTGGCTTCATCGCTAAAAGCTTTGTATAAATCGTCGTCGGTGGTAAAGATATTTTCAATTTCGCTCGATAGTTTAGCCTCCTGCAGGCTAATGGTATTGATGAGCAGGCCCTGATTGGGAATAACAGCACTTCGGCCATGTAGCCGCGCCAGAGCAGCTCTGGCATCAGCCAGTTTTTCCAGTATTTCTACCTGAGTATATAATTCTGCATGAATGGGCAGCAAAGGCAAATCATTCCACGGAAGATTCCTATCTGGGTTGATGGGATACATTAATTCAGACATTAATTAACTTTATTTTTAATGTTTACAATGAATTCAGGCATCAAATATAACAGGAAATTTCATACAAACATTAATTATTACATATTTTAATGTCTGCTATATCTTTTGACCTTATATCAGCTTTTGCAATTCGCTTTTTGGAGGGTCGAATTTTAAGAATTCTCCGTCTTTTGTGGGTTTATATTTCATAGATTCCGGGGCAAAAAAATTTAAATTAATCTGCTCATTATAAACACATTTCGACTAATTTTGAAAGGCAAATTCAAACACATAAAATTATGGCCGAAAACAATTGCGATAGCTGCCCCATGAGGGCAAAATACGATGTAAAACCCAAATCATTCGTTGGCCGTTTCTGGCGGTGGCATATTAAATTTTGTCCCGGTTGGAAAGCCTACATGAAATCGCTCGACGAGACTAAGCGGATGGAGGTTGTGGAGAAATACAATCTAAGCGTTTAAGTTATTGATTGATAAATCCATATTTTAGAGATTTCTCCTCATCTGCGATTCGTACCAATGACAACATTTTGTAAAATGTTGTATATTAAGCTAGTGTAAAAATGGGGGTTATCAATTCTTGGGAGATCTCTTATCCGCGAAAAAGCGGATATCGAGATGACAAGTCAGCGCTCTGGGATTTGTCATCATACTATGTGCCCCCCTTTTTATAACAACCAAATAATCACGACATTTCGATGGAGCCGAGCTTGTGAGGTGACTGAGAAATCCTTTTATTTTCTTTCCTTACTTTTCCCTTGATGGAAAAGTAACAAAAAATCAAGGCCCGGCAATTGCAAACCCGCTCTGTCCAAATGATGACTTTTCAAGCGAAGTAGAAAAATAATGACGAAGTTTTGGCATTAGACTGATACGAAGCATAGTATTTGTTTTAGTACGAGATTATCCAATGTCATTATTTTAAAAGGCAAGCCCCTTCGCTGAAAAGTCTATCATTTGGCCATTCACTGCCCGAGCCGCTCTGTGCCGTGCCAAGGCCTGCCCACTGTGTTTCAGAATGAAAATCTGGTTTCAATTTTACGTGATTTCACTCAATCAAACAGTCTTAGGAAAGCCGCTTCCAACTACGCTGTCGATCCTAAGACTTCCGAAGGAATGTCTGCGACCGCCTCAGCAAAAAGGCGTTA
>CAXYYJ010000035.1:0-54446 GCA_964293475.1 uncultured Draconibacterium sp. | reverse complement strand
AGCGCTGATGGTACTGCCCCTGTGGTGGAAGAGTAAGTCGTCGCCACCTCCTTATACCGAGCCCAGTTAGTCCTTATTAACTGGGCTCTTTTATTTTTCTCTTTTTTAGTAAAAGATATGATGCATCATTGTATTACCGAATTCTTTACCTTGCAGACTATCTAAGAATTATTAATACCAAACATATTTCAGAGAAATTATAAGTTGTTTTTATTTACCAACCAGCTTCCAGATTCTGATAATATGTATTTTTAGTATTTGCCCAAATAGAATGGAATACAGCAATAAAAAAACAAGATTAATTTTCAGTTTTTAATATATGGTCTGAGCAAAAATCTTATTTTTGTGGCCTGAAAAGATGAAATTAATTTAAAAAATATAGAAAGATGAAAATTGCTCTCAAAATTGGTCTCTTAATTGTAATTATAGTATTGAGCTATATGGTCGTTGAAAGTATAATGGAACCTGTAAGATTTAACGAACAAAAAGATATTCGGGCAACCTTGGTTATTGAGAAACTCGAAGATATCAGAGCCGCAGAATTAGCCTATAAAACCTTTAATGGAAAATATATGGCAAATTGGGACTCTCTGATTTATTTTGTAAAAAACAATAAGTTTCCAATTGTAAAAGAGGTTGCAGATCCCAACGATACTACAAACAGACTTGTTATTCGCGACACCCTTGGATTTATTCCAATCATTGACTCGTTATATAGCAAAAGAAAAGCATTCAATATAGACCAAATGAAATTTGTGCCTATCCCAAAAGAATTTTTCAACGGTGAGACTTTTGATTTACAAGCAGGAACCATTCCTCGCGGAGGACTGCCATTAAATGTTTTTGAGTGCAAAGTACCATATGAAGTAATGCTTAAAGGTTTAGATAAACAGTTAATTATTAATTTGAAAAAGAAAACTGTGGAAATGAACAAATATCCTGGATTACAATTGGGTAGCATGACAGAAGCTTCCACCGAAGGTAACTGGAAATAATAATTAATGCAGAATGATTTAATAGCTTCAGAAGAATTTCAGATTTCAGGCTTTTTCCCTGATAAAACTAAACTATATGTGATATCCATTCAACTAAGGTTGAATGGATTTTCTTTTATGCTGGTAGAATCTTCAACCGTTAAGCTGGTTAAAATTCAGGATTGGAAATATACATCCAAAGGAATTCTGTCAATATCTGAAAAGTGGCAATTGGTATCCAGACATCTTGATGAGGTATGGAACAGCAGTGAGTATTTTGGATTGAATTTTACCAGAATTATTGTAACAGTCGATCATATAGATTATCAGCTAATTCCGCAGGTATTTTATAATAGCAATGATCCAAAAAGGAAATTTGAATTCTCAAAGGAAATTACTTACCCATTTCGGGTTAAAGAGAAAATTATCCTTGGTTCAGACAGAATGATAACCTTTGCATTTCCGGTAGCCATGGAGAACTGGTTGGATGAGAATTTCGATAATTGCCACATAACTCATTCTTGCGCTATTTTTCAGAATGAAATTCTAAAGCTGCATAAAAATAAACTTTTCGGCTCGCGTATTTATGTACACAACTCAGCGGGCTTTATGCATATTATGGCTATGCGTAATGAGGATTTCGTGTTTATGAACTCCTTTCAGTTTCAAACTAAGGAAGAATTTGTCTATTTCATTCTCTTAACATATAGCCAATTGCAATTTAACCCGGAAGAAAATCCATTGTTTCTCCTTGGTGATATTAATTCTTCAACAGCTTTGTATAAAATTGTGTATCAATATGTCAGAAATATTGAATTTCTGGATAAAATAAATGGCGTGAAACTATCCTTTGAATTTGATAATTTATCTTTACATCAGAACTATTTACTTTTACAAACTTTGGTATGCGAATAATATCCGGATCTCTGGCCAGGAGGAAGATTTCTCCACCGAAAAATTTTGAATTAAGACCTACCACCGACGTGGCAAAAGAAGGCTTATTCAATATTCTGAATAATAAAATTTTTTTTGATGAAGTGGCAGTTTTGGATTTATTTTCAGGGACTGGTAGTATCAGTTTTGAATTCATTTCAAGAGGTGCTGTATCGGTTACTTCGGTTGAAAATAATTACAAGCATTTTAAGTTTATTAATGAGGTTAAGACCAATCTTAGTTTAGATAATTTAATTGCAATAAAAGCTGATGTATTTAAATTTCTTCAAATAAATAAGACAACTTATAACATCATTTTTGCCGATCCGCCCTATGATATGGGGAATTTGATGGATTTGCCAGGTTTAATCTTCCAAGGATCACATTTAGCTGATGATGGAATTTTTATTTTGGAACACTCGGGGGATATAATTTTTGCCAACCATCCTCAGCTCAAAGAAACCAGAAACTACGGTAAAGTACATTTTAGTTTTTTTGGAAAAACTCTGTAGGCTCATAATTTTCCTTACCATTCTGCTTATTCAAAACCATTTGAAAGTAAGATTTTAAATTTTCTCTTGGAGATGGGGGAAATGCATTGACAAGGTTACCATTTTGGTCAATGAGAAGATAGGATGGAAAATTCTTTATTCGATATTCATTCAAAAGCCCATAATCGTCATTAAACCAAAGCATATCCCACGAAACTTGTTGCTTCTTTATCCATGCGGTTGCTTCGGTTTTTGAATAGCCTGCTACAATAGCAAGGAATTGGATTTCAGGCATTTCTTTTTTTAAGGTATTCAAGACTTTTAAGTCGGCTTCACACGTTTCGCACTGATTTGAAAGAAACATGATATAAAGATTTTTACCGCCATATTTAGCCAATGTAGTTGGTTGTTCAGATGAGTTTTTGATGATAAAATCTGGAACCGGATTTCCCCGGACAAATTGGTTTAATGAGTTTAACAGATCAATAGCCATGATTCTGTTCGTTTCGAACTTGCTGTTTTTTCCTAAATATGTAAGTATTGAATTAATATTTTGCTGAGATATTTCTTTTGAATAGAATACTTGCCTGAGTGTATTCATTAAAACTATTTCCCGAAGTTTTTCTTTAACTAAAACAGGGTCTTTTCCTAATTTATCGAATAATTCTGTGATTGGTAATCCATTATTAATCAATGTTATAATATCATCATAGGCTTTTCCGCCATCAAATTCCACAATATATTTATCAAAATATTTAGTAAAAAACTGGCAATAGGCCGGATTATTAAAGCTTATATTTTGACTCATAAGCATTTCTAAACCAATTTTTTCCTTGGATACTAACCTGGAAGTTAATTTCAATTCGGCCATTTTGTAATCGATGTATTGTTTGAAGAATTCCTGAGCTTTTATGTCACTAAATTTTGTTTCATTATACAACTTATAAATGTACGATTCAAAT
This sequence comes from uncultured Draconibacterium sp., assembly GCA_964293475.1. Lineage (GTDB taxonomy): Bacteria > Bacteroidota > Bacteroidia > Bacteroidales > UBA12170 > UBA12170. Next base: position 51,086 of record CAXYYJ010000035.1, on the reverse strand, counting down.
GTTGTGTAAATCACTTTGTCCTTATACTTAACCAATTCCAGAAACTTTGTTGAAAGAAATTTTTGATATTCATAATCGAATCCATCAATGGCGAGATTAAGCATATCTTCATCTTCAAAAACAACATCTAAGGGCTTTTGGGGAAGGAAAATATTTTGGTCCTTTAATGTAATCTTGTTAAAACTTAGATTATAAGTTTTTTCAGGCTGAACATAAAGTTTTAAGCTCTGCAGCCCAACCATAATGGTGATTTGTTGAATATCTTTTATGTCAATGTTTAAAGAAAACAAACCTTTGGAATCGGGGCGCACCTGATTGACTAGAATTGTTTCCCCGCTTACAGGATCTTTTTGCTGATAAACACGAAATATATAATTGCTTCCTGCTGAAGATTTTCCATTAATAACCACAGGAGCAGCTATTATTGAATATGATAACAGAAAAAATAGAAACAACAGGAAAATTGGTTTTTTCATTTTACAGAGCAATTTTATTAATAACGCTGATGGAGGCAGTTTATTTTTTTTCGATAAGTTTCCAGGCTTCTTTTGGAATAAATTGTTGGGCAGGGCCTCCATGACGAAGAATATCTCTCACAATAGACGAATTCAAAGATGTATGTTCAGGTTGGGTGAGCATAAAAATGGTTTCGATATTGGTATCCAATTGTTTGTTAATCTGTCCAATGCTTCGTTCAAACTCAAAATCGGCAGAAGTTCTTAAGCCTCTGAGTAAATATCTGGCACCGATTCGTTGGCAATAGTCAATTGTTAGTCCGCTATACTCATCACACTCTATGTTTTCCATGTCAGAAAAGGTGGCTCTAATCATTGCTAAGCGCATTTCGACACTAAAATAATTTTGCTTTTGAGCATTAATTCCCAAGGCCACAATTATTTTGTCGAAAAGTGGAGCTGCTCGTCTGATGACTGATTCATGTCCACAAGTTATTGGATCGAAGGACCCTGGAAAAACAGCTATACGTTGCATAATCTAGATTTTGGAGTACAAAGATAAGATTCTGACAACGTAGTTTATAATATACTATTCAGATTCTGCCTCATACCAGCTGGCGTACATATTATAGGACGATGAAATTCTGTTGACTTCGCCTTCGAGCAACGAAGCATCAATATCTTTAATCTTTTTTGCAGGAACTCCAGCCCATACTTCACCCGATTTTATCCGGGTTCCTTTGGAAACAAGTGCTCCTGCAGCTATGATGCAATTACTTTCCACATAAACATCATCCATTAAAATGGCACCCATACCCACCAAAACATTGCTCTCAATAGAGCTGCCGTGAACAATAGCGTTGTGCGCAATGCTGACATTGTCACCAATTGTAACTGAGGCTTTCTTATACGTGCAATGTATAATGGCGCCATCCTGAATATTTACATTGTTGCCAATTCTGATTGAATGCACATCGCCTCTAACAACGGCGTTGAACCATACACTACAATTATTTCCCATTATCACATCGCCCACAATGGTAGCATTATCTGCCAAAAAGCATCCTTCACCAATTTGAGGAATAATTCCATTCACCTTTTTAATTAAAGCCATCAGTTAATTTTTGGGCAAATTTAGTTAGATAAAAACAAACCTAAACCGAATCAGGGCAAATTATTCTTTCTAACTTTGCAAAAAAGCAAAATATGATAAAACCCCCATATTTAAAGGAAGGAGATCAAATTGGAATAGTGGCTCCGGCGCGAAAAATTACTTCAATTGAAGTGAAAGCTGCTGTTAAAATGATTCAGCGGTGGGGATTGGAACCCGTTTTTGGAAGACATATTTTTGCATCATACCATCAATTTGCAGGCACAGATGTTGAGAGAGCTCTTGATTTTCAGGAGTTTTTGGACAATCCGAATATCAAGGCAATTTTAAGTGCAAGAGGTGGATATGGTTCAGTTAGGATTATTGATGAGCTTGATTTTTCACAATTTATACAACACCCCAAATGGTTGGTTGGTTTTTCCGATTTTACTGTTTTTCATTCTCATATACACTCAAATTACCAAATTGCTACCCTTCATGCTGCCATGCCAGTTAATTTCCCCACCGACCAAAGCGAGGATGAAAGTGTAAAAAGTTTAAGGTCGGCTTTGTTTGGGGAACTCAAAGGCTATAGAAACAACCACTGTAAAGTTTTCAGACCAGGACAGGTTGTGGCACCATTGGTAGGTGGAAATTTATCTATTCTATATAGTCTCACAGGCACCCGGAGCGATCTTAATACAAGTTATAAAATTCTGTTTATCGAAGATGTTGACGAATATTTATATCATATCGACAGAATGATGTGGAACCTGAAAAGAAGTGGAAAATTGGCCCGATTAAAGGGATTAATTGTTGGTGGAATGAATAAAATGCATGACAATACCATTCCCTTTGGAGGTTCAGCCGAAGATATAATTTGGGACGCCGTCAGGGAGTATAATTTTCCTGTGGTTATGAACTTCCCAACAGGCCATCTTGATTCAAACAATGCTTTATTTTTGGGTAGAACCATTGATTTAAAAGCTGATAATAATACAGTTGAGATAAACTTTTTATAATCGCTGAAAAATTTTACAAATGGCTGACCACAATGATTTGGGAAATAAAGGCGAGCTTTTTGCTCAGGATTTTTTAAGAAAAAAAGGGTTCAAAATATTGGAAACTAATTGGCGGTTTCAACACAAAGAAATAGATATCATTGCGTTAAAGGATGATTTTATTGTGTTTGTTGAAGTTAAAACCCGCCAAACAAATTATTTTGGGGAGCCCTTTGTTTTTGTTGATACAGCAAAACAACGTTTTTTGGTTAAGGCTGCAAATGAATATATTACCCGTTTCAACAGAGAAGAAGAAGCAAGATTTGATATAGTTTCCATTCTTTATAATGATCATAAAAAAGATATCCAACATATTGAAGATGCCTTTTACGCCCGCTTATAAGAAACTCAACCTATGCCATGGTAAAATCGTTCATTAAATATATTTATCAACACGGGTTAGATTCAATTTCACCGGTTTTAATTGCAGTAAGTGGTGGCCGCGACAGCGTTGCTTTGTGTGAATTATACCACAGGGCTAAACTTCCTTTTGCCATTGCCCATTGTAATTTTGGACTTAGGGGTATCGAATCTGATGGGGATGAGCAATTTGTGAGAGACATGGCTTTAAATTATGGTGTTGAATTATTTGTAAAAAGATTTGATACACGTGGTTTTGCCCAAAGTAATGGGATTTCAATTCAAATGGCCGCCCGTCAGCTTCGCGTGGAATGGCTCAATGAACTCATAGTTGAAAACAATTTTAACTATTACGCCACTGCCCACCATTTAGACGATTCCATTGAAACCTACTTTATAAACCAGTTACGAGGAACAGGAATTTCAGGGCTTCACGGTATTCTGCCTAAAAATGGCCATCTGATTCATCCTCTGTTGTTTGCAAGCCGAAATGATGTCAATTTATTTGTAAATCAAAACAAGCTAAAATGGCGCGATGATAGTTCCAACAATGAGACAAAATATTTGAGGAATAAAGTCAGACATAACCTAATCCCATTGTTGGAAGAAATAAATCCAGATGTGAAACAGGTTTTAAAAAGCAATATGGAGCGAATTCTGGCCATAGAAGAAATATATAAAACAAAAATTGACGAGTATAAAACGAGCTTATGGGTGAATGATTCCGACTATTTCAAAATCAGGTTAAGGCCCTTGTTGACATACAATCAACCAGAAACTATTCTTTTTGAGCTTATTAAAGAATTTGGATTTAATTTTTCCCAGACCTGTCAGATTTTAGATTCTGCTAAATGCGAAAATACCGGAGCAATAATTTCTTCCATCACTCACGAGCTTCTTCTTGACAGAGATTTTTTTATCATCAGGCCAATAATGACTAATGAATCTGAATTTCAGGATGTTGAAATTTTCAGGGAAGCAACATTTATAAATACTCCCATTGCTTTAAAATTCGAAATATCGGATTCGCCAAATATCACTTTTGACAACAATTCTGCACAACTTGACATAGACAAGCTTACCTTCCCACTGATTCTTAGAAAATGGAAACAAGGCGATAGCTTCTCCCCTTTGGGAATGAAGGGGAGGAAAAAAAAGGTTAGTGATTTTTTAATAGACAAAAAAGCTAATAGGATTGAAAAAGAAAATATATGGGTGATTACTGAAAATGGTAAGATTATCTGGGTTGTTGGTCATAGAATTGATGAAAAATATAAAATTACTGAGGTGACCAAAATAGTTTTTCAGATAAAAAAAGCTTAAGATTAAGTGATAATTGGTGCTTTCCTTGTTAATTTTTATCGAATATCCACATAAATTTTTCTAAACTATATTTCGTCCAAATTTTAATTGAATATCTTTGCCAGCATAAAAAGGAGGGATTTTGAATAATGAAGTTATAGATACCCATGTTTTGAATGGAAAACGGTTCTATTATAGTTTCCTTGCCGGAGCCCAAAGAATTTTTGAATACCAGAAATCAATCAACAAGATAAATGTATTTCCTGTTCAGGATGGCGATACAGGAACTAATATTGCCAGCACCATGCGGGCTATCATTGATACATATATTCCAACAAATAACTTAAAGGTTACAGCGGATGCCATTGCCGATGCTGCTTTGGTGGGAGCCCGCGGAAATTCAGGAATTATTTTTGCTCAATTTATCTATGGGTTTTCTGACAAACTTGAAGAAAACGGTGATAATATAACAGTTCGGGATTTTGCCTCAGCATTAAAAAATGCTGTTGCTTTCAGTTATGAAGCTATTAGCAATCCAGTGGAAGGGACAATGATTACTGTAATGCGGGAGTGGGCCGAATCGGTTGATAAACTTAAAGATAAGTTTACCGATTTTAATGAGCTTATCGCCGAATCGCTTGTATCTGCTCGCAAAAGTCTGGAGGAGACGCCCAAAAAACTCGAAATTCTGGCCAAATTTAAGGTGGTAGATGCTGGAGGGAAAGCCTTCGTACATTTTCTTGAAGGAATGACCGATTTTTTTAAGCATGGAGAAATCCGAAGCATTTTGCAAAGTCGTAATGTTGTGAAAGTACAGGATGTTACAGAAGGTATTTCACACGAAGATGTTCATTTTAGATACTGTACTGAATGTATGATAGTTATGGAAGAAGCATTTCCCAATTTAAAGGAATTACTTCGCTATAAACTTTCCAGTTATGGAGATTCTTTGGTTATTGCGGGATCTCAAAAGAAAATGCGATTACATATTCACACCGACCAGCCAGCCGATGTTTTTACTCATTTGGAGCCATACGGAAATATTACTTTTCAAAAGGTTGACGATATGGTGATGCAAAAGGAAATAGTGAACAACAGAAAAATGAGTATAGGTTTCATCACAGACAGTGCATGTGATTTGCCATCAGACTTTGTTGATAAGTACCAGATTCAGGTAGTGCCTTTGAAAGTTCATTTTGGGGACCAGTTTTTTCTGGATGGATTGACGCTTAAACCACAACAATTATACAAAAAGCTTGATTCACCCAAGGTTTATCCGAATTCGGCCCAACCAAGCTATCATGATTTTCTGAATAAATACGATTATTTATCCACACATTTTGATTCAATCATTAGCATTCATATTAGTAAAAATATGAGTGGGGTTTGGAGTAATTCTAATAAGGCAGGAACCACCATTGCTCAGCAACAGGGAAAGGACATCAGCGTCTTGGATTCGAAGCGGCTGGCCAGTGGACAGGGTTTGTTGGTTCTAAGAGCAGCAATGGCCGCCGATGAGGGAATGAGCAAGAGCGAAATAGTTTCGCAAATGGACACATGGATAAAAAATACCAGATCGTTTGTAAGTGTTAAAACCCTTAAATATCTCATCAGAAGTGGAAGAGTAAGCCCCATGAAAGGTGCTATTGGCAAATTTTTTAATCTTAAACCATTGGTTATTGTTAACGATGATGGAAGAACCGAAGTAATAGGAAAGCCATTTACAGAAAAGGGTAGTATAGAGCTGGCTATGAAAGAAATCAGAAAGTTAGTAGCAGAATACGATATTTGGGGCTATGCCATTTCTCATGCCAACAATCCATCTACATCTGATTATTATTCTCAGGAAATGGAAAAGCTTACTGGAATGAAGCCCATATATGTCACAGATGCTCCTCCAGCACTTGCCTTGAATACAGGTTTGGGAGTTGTTGCTCTTTCTGTGATGATAAAAAGCAAAAAATTATAAACAAAACAATATAAAGCAAATGAAATTAATAAAACTCTTATTTATAGCACTGGTTGTAGTTTCATGCAACAATCAAGGGACAAATCAACAAAACAGTGGTACAGAGGCAGATTATACTCAGGCACTTTCGCGAATGAATGCAGGCGTGCACTCTGTGGAAGTTCTGGAGGCAGAAACCAGTGGCAGCTATACCTATTTAAGACTTAAAGAAAATGGTAAAGAATTTTGGGCTGCAGTTGGTGCCAGAAAAGTAAATGTTGGGGAAACCTATTATTATAAATCCTCCATGGAAATGAAAAATTTCGAAAGCAAAAGCCTGGGTAAAGTTTTTGAGTCCATTTGGTTTATCGATGAGTTCACTCAGGACAAACCTCAACCTGCTGGCGAAGCAACCATGGAAGATCAATCAAACCATCAGCACACGGCTGCTGCCGATACCCATGAGAAGATTTCTGTAGAACCTGCAAAAGATGGATACTCACTTGCTCAGATATTTCAAATGAAATCGGATTTAGAAGGCAAGGAGATAACAGTAAGAGGTCAGGTTGTTAAAGTTAATCCGGAAATTATGAAAACCAATTGGGTTCATATTCAAGATGGTACATCTTATAATAATATGTTCGATCTTACAATAACTACAAACGATGAGCTTGATTTTAAACTTGGTGATGTGGTTACATTTAAAGGAAAACTCAGTTTAAACAAAGATTTTGGCTACGGTTATAAATACGATTTCTTAATTGAAAACGCTAAACTTCTGTAGATAATCCACTCATAAAAGAATAACAGGAAGCCTGGCAGTTTGTTCAGGCTTTTTTTTATTAGTAAATATCTCAGGCATTGACTGATATGGAATGCATGTTTTTCTTTGGAAAGTGCATACAATCATTAATTATTGTATTCAGAAAACAATAATATGGCATAAAGCTACGTAATGGTATAGGATAATCTTGTGTATTTGTTATAAAGAAATTGAATGGCGATATTACTTTTAAACATTTGTTAGTTTCTTTTTTTAAGAGTATGAATTAATAGTTGGATAGAAATTAAAAAAAATTATTTTTGCAAAAAATCTAAAATACTTAGATATGTATTGGACATTAGAATTAGCTTCAAAATTGGAAGATGCTCCCTGGCCCGCAACTAAGGAAGAGCTTATTGATTATAGTATTAGATCTGGAGCACCTGATGAGGTGATTGAGAACTTAAGCGAGTTGGAAGACGAAGGCGAGATTTACGAGAGAATCGAAGATATTTGGCCTGACTACCCAACAAAAGATGATTTCTTCTTTAACGAGGATGAGTATTAAAATATAAAAGCCCGAATGTTCGGGTTTTTTCATTTTCCGGTAAAAATGGCATTATTGAATGCAAAAAAAACCTTGAATCCAATAAGATTCAAGGTTTTTTTACTTTCTGTGAGCTTACCTATTCGTGAATGACAATCTCTTCAATTTTATCACCTTGTCTTATCTTGTCAACTAAATCGACATTTTCGATAACTCTGCCAAAACAAGTGTGGTTTCGGTCGAGGTGTTTGGTGTTTTGACGATTATGGCAAATGAAAAACTGACTTCCGCCGGTATTTCTGCCTGCATGAGCCATGCTCAACACTCCCCTGTCGTGATATTGATTTTCGCCGGTTAACTCGCAGTCGATGGTGTAACCTGGTCCGCCCATGCCATTACCATTGGGACATCCTCCCTGAATTACGAAATCCGGTATCACTCTGTGAAAAGTTAATCCGTTGTAATATCCTTTTTTTGAAAGTGTTATAAAGTTTTCAACTGTTTTTGGAGCATCGTCCTCGTAAAACTCCACTTTCATAATACCATATTTGGTTTTAATTTCAGCTGTTGCCATATTTTAAATTTATTTGATAGTTCTTAAAATTTTATCCCATCTGATTTTTCCATTTGTCAGGGATTTGTTTGGGTCGAGTGAAAGCCATACAAAAACAGCTTTCCCAACTATATGATCTTCAGGAACAAAACCCCAATAACGGCTGTCGGCAGAATTGTGCCGGTTATCGCCCATCATCCAGTAATAATCTTGTTTAAAGGTGTAACTTGTGCTTTCTTTGCCATTAATAAAGATTTTACCATCCTTAATTTCAAAATCATTATCTTCATATTTCATGATGATTTTCTTGTACAAGGCAATATTCTGAATTGAAATATCCACTTGTACTCCTTTTTTGGGGATTGTCAGTGGCCCGAAATTGTCCTGATTCCAATGAAAATTCTCTATATCGTGGGGGAAAATTGGGGGATAAATCTCACCGACTGTCTGAATATGAGGTACAACTTTATTCACATTGGATAGTTCCTCAACCAGTTTCTTCTTTTCATCACTAAGGTATAGAATATAATGACTGTTGTTTATTCTTCCACCTTCAGAAATATCAAGTTTATCAATAGTATTTTGATTAAAACCAGTTCCGTTGGTAAAAACATCGAACATAAATTGCATATCTTTCGGGTTATCGGCAGGTTTGTTATTCACAAAGAGCTGACGATCTTTTATTTCAATCACATCACCAGGAATAGCTACACAACGCTTAATATAGTTTTCGCGTTTATCAACGGGCCTGTCGGTAACATGATAAGCTTTCCATATGGCGTTTCTTCCACTTCCAGGTTTGTAGGCTTCACCCATTTTGTCCTTCAATTCCTGCTCTTTAGTTCGTACAATTTGGTAATAATCTTCATTTTGTCGCTCCAAAACCACGGTATCACCACTGGGATAATTAAATACAACCACATCATTGTTTTTAATTTTTCCAAATCCAGGATATCTGTGATATGGCAATTTTAGCCATTCAACGTAGCTTTTAGTTAAGGCTGTAAAGGGCAAAGTATGATGAACAAAAGGGAATGCGATAGGAGTCATGGGCGATTTGGGGCCATAGGATAGTTTGCTAACAAATAAATAGTCGCCTACTAAAAGACTTTTCTCCATGGATGAGGTTGGAATAGTATAGGCTTCCATGAGAAAAATTCTGATAATACTGGCGGCAATTACTGCAAAAACAATGGCATCAACCCATTCTCTAACTACACCTTTTTTAATTTTAGGCTGTTGAGCAGGTGGTGTCCAATGAATATTGGATTGCGATGCAAGCCAGGGAAAATAGAGGAATGGAAAAAGAGAAACCAATATTTGTTCATGAATTTTTGTTTTACCGTATCCTTTAATAAGCTCAATGGCCAAAAGCATAAAAGTAAAAACATTGATAAATGGAAGAGCAAGCCAAAGGTACCACCAAAATGACTTTTCTACCAGTTTGACCCAGATAAAAAGGTTGTAAAATGGGACCAATACTTTCCAGCCTGGAACTCCTGCTTTTTCAAAAAGTTTATAAGCAAAAGCCGCAGGTACTGTGAGTAGTGCAATCAGGCTTATGGCAAAAAGAATAACACTCATGTTTTCGATAAATTAATGAATATGCAAATGTGGTTTTTTATCTGTTTCAATTATATTTTTTAGCCTTAAAATTTGTTAACCCCAGAATATAGAATATGATAGCCATTTCAATTTTAAAATATTTGATATTGAGAAGTTTATCATTTTTATTTTGACTTATTTTGCCGATGATTGGGAGCTGTCACTGTTTCCCGATTTATTTTTGTTAAAGTGATTGTGCCTTTTGTTTTTGTTAAATGTCCTCTTAAAATCACCTGTTTTGTATTCCGGCCCTGGAGGAAATCCTTCGGGTAAAGCTATTTTATGAATGATACGATCGATGAGTTTTTCAATTTTTTGAAATTTGTGAACTTCCTCAGCATTGATAAAACTCAAAGCCAATCCCGACCGTTGTGCTCGTGCTGTCCTGCCTACTCTGTGCACATAGTCTTCGGCATCGGTTGGAGCGTCGAAGTTTATAATTAAGTCAATATCATCAATATCTATTCCGCGGCTAACAATATCTGTGGCAATGAGTACTTTAACTTTCCCGCTTCTGAAGTTGAGCATGATTTCTTCGCGATCCTTCTGCTCAAAACCACTGTGAAAAGCCTGAACCCCGATTTTTAAATCGTTGAGACTTCGGGCAATATTATCCACTGTTATTTTGCTTCCTGCAAAAATGATCATCTTTTGATCGGTTTTGTCCTTGAGAAGATGCTTTATCAATCTTATTTTTTCGCTATTGTGAACTAAATATGCAGCCTGAATAACTCCTTCGGCAGGTTTGGCCAATTCAATACTAACCTCTTTTGGATTGTTGAGGAGAGTTTTAGCCATGCTTTTAATTTTGGGGTTCATAGTTGCCGAAAACATAAGATTTTGTTGTTTCCCGCTCAGATGCTTTTGAATGGTTAAAATGTCGGGTAGAAAGCCCATGTCGAGCATTTTATCTGCTTCGTCAAGCACAAAAAATTCAAGTTTAGTCAAGTCCACATAGCCCATTTTTATATGGCTCATAAGCCGTCCGGGCGTTGCAATAATGATGCTGGCTCCATTTTCCAGCGCTTTTTTCTCCTGACTAAAATCAATTCCATCGCCACCGCCATAAACAGCCAGTGAATCGATGGGAGTATAGTAAGCCATACCCTGCAATTGTTGGTCAATTTGAGCTGCAAGTTCGCGGGTGGGAGCAATAATGAGTGCTTTAACGAATGGAGATTTTTCCAAATCAAGAATGATATCCACCATCGGTAGTAAATAGGCGGCAGTTTTGCCAGTGCCTGTTTGTGCGAATGCCATTAAATCATATCCATCTAATATTATTGGGATACTTTGCTCCTGAACAGGAGTTGGGTCTTTATAACCCATCGCATCAATGGCGTCGAGTATATCGTGTGAAAGTTGTAAATCTTTGAACATAAATTGTTTTATAAACTGTAATTTTTACCGTAATGGAGCATCTGCTCCAGAAAATTATTGGGGTAGTGTATTTTTACATCAGTTATTTGATTGTCATCAACGATTAATTCGTAATGAGGATTTAAAAAGCCTGAATAGGGGGGGATATTGAGTTTTTTCCAGCGGTTAAGGACTTCATTATGAATTTCGCTATCAACTTTTACTCCATATGTTTCTACAAGATTTTTGGCGGCATCAAAATCACCTTCCGATTTAATGCGTTGAACCTCACGCAACAATTCGCCAAAAAGATTTCTTAAAGCTTTGTAATCAATGATTACAAAATAGGTTTTGTTATTTTTTATAACCTTCTCAATTGTATTGTTTGGCTTTCCATTAATGTAAGCCCAATTGGCTATAAGCTGTCTGTTTCGCATATGCGATTCTTCCAAATCTTTTCCAGGCTTAATTCTTACCAATTGGGTGAGAAGACCACTTCGAATATAGCTGTTATACTCTGCATAACCCGCTTCAATATCTGGCATTAAACCCCATTGAACCAATTGTTCATCAATGCCAAAATACAAAGCGACTAAATCGGCTCGTGCCTCTTCGATGGTGCTGGCATAGTTTTTAAGAGTTTCAGAAGGATCTGCAACCCCTGAAGCTAATTTACCACTTCCATGACCAACGATTTCGTGTAAATCGACATGTAGTTTCGAAGCTAGGCCGCCGTATCTATTATGCCATTCTATTTCTTCTTCGGAAAAGGCAAACTCTTCTATGGAACCATTTTCTTTTGAAGCTTCATCGTAGGCATCAATAATATTGGTAATGGTTATTGATTTAGATCCATGTTCGGCCCTTATCCAATCGGCGTTGGGCAGATTAATTCCAATGGGCGTAGCGGGGGAGCAATCACCGGCTTCCATAACCACATGAACGGCACGGGCTGTGACGCCTTTGATCTCATCTTTTTTGTATTTATTGTCGGTAGTGCTATGGTTTTCAAACCATTGTGCATTGGTGCTAATGAGTTTTGAGCGCTCACTTGCCTCGCTATCGATAATGGAAATAACCGATTCGTAAGTGGCCTTTTTGCCCAATGGGTCGCCATAAACTTCTATAAATCCATGGATAATGTCTATGGTGGAGTTTGTATCGTTGAGCCAAAGAATACTGTAGTCGTCGAAAGTGCTTAAATCGCCTGTTTCATAAAACTCCACCAGTTTTTTAAGTGCCAAAACTTGTTGATGGTCATCACTAAACTCAATGGCTTTATTGAGGAAATACATCATTTTTTCAATATAGCCCGAGTATTTTCCTCCTTTTTTCCAAACCAATTCGCTAACGATACCATCTTTTTTGATGAGTGTTGAATTTAATCCATGAGAAATTTTGGGGTCATCGTGATGTTTCGCCGAATAGAAAGCTTCCGCTTCTGCCTGACTTACATTCTCATAAAAATTGCAGGCACTGTCTTTAACCAAATCTCCATCAGGATTCAGGCTGACTCTCTTTGTTGCAATATCATTGCTAAAAATCAGCTCAATGATTTCACCCCATTTTTTTTCATCTAACAAGTCAAATTGATTCTGGTTATCGGTGGGTTTTAGATTTCTGGATAGATATTCAAAGTATTGTCTGCTGCATTCGGGATAAAATTTGTCCATACTATAATGGTGATGAATCCCGTTGGCAAAAAAAACTTTTTTGGCATAGACAAGAAAAAGATTGAAGTCTGTTGATAATCTATCGCCGGTAAAATGAAGCAGAATAGTTTCTAAAGCCTTTCTGATGAGCAAATTATGTTTATAATTTTGATCCCACAAAATATCGCGCCCCCAAAGAGCGGCCTGTGACAGATAATAAATTAAAATTTTATGATTAAGTGGCAGGGTTTCAAAGTCGGGGACCTGGTACCTTAAGATTCTGATTTCATCGAAGCGTTCTGACTCAACATTGAATGAGTTATCTTGCATTTATTTTAAAAGTTTAAATAAGACTTTGGCAAAAGTAGTATAATTCTTAATGAACCCGATGGGAGAGATATATTGGCTGAATGGAGTTATTTATTGTATTTAAAACCTGTGATGTGGTTAAAATGTAGCAATGGAATGGTATCAGTAGAGTCAGGAGTAAAGGTGTATTTCAGCGCATCCGGACTTAGGGCATTGGGTAATCTTTTGCGATGGTTGAGCTTTTTTGAGTACTCCAGGAGATTCTGGCTGGCAACTGTCCATAAATCGATGCTGGCTGTAAGGCTGTCGCAGTTGCTGAAAAACAACCCGGAATTCATTAGCTTTTGACCTAAAGCCCCTGCAAAAATCTGATCTTCGAGAGCAATGGTATTTTTACTTCCGGCACAAACAAGAAGAATGTTTTTTTCCTGATCGATAAGGTAGCGGTAAAGTGCTGACAAATTGGGGAATGCTCCCACAACAACTTTGTCGGATTCCTCACGGGTTAGTCTAAAAGCTTTAGTGCCATTATCGGTGCTATAAACAATCTCTTTCCCAACCACATCATTTCGCCAAAAATGGTCGGGGGATGTTCCAAAATCGGCCATGGATAAGCGTACTCCGTCTTCTTCAGCAGCTAAAAGGTATCCTTCGTGTTTCATTACTTCCGATTCTGCTCTTGAGCTTACGGGGATGATGCTTTTTACTCCATGATCAAGTGCTGAAATGATTGAAGTTGTTGAGCGTAAAATGTCGATAACCACCGCAATACTGTTTTTTTTCAGCAAGCGGTGGTGAAAGAGTGGCATAGTTAAAACAACTTCAATTTCGTGCATGGTTTGTTTTATCGATTAACCTTGATTTTGTTGGGTAAAATTAGATTTAAAACAAAATTATAAACCAAGGTAATTATTAAATTATTCTCCATAGTTTGTTAATAAAACAATTACTTATCCAAGGTATTCTGAAAGACTGGTATGATATTTTTTATTCATGAATATTTCCCACCATAAGCACAAAACCAATAAGTTGATAAGCCTGTTGGCCATGGTTTGTTTATACCAGAACCAGTATTCGCTTTTTGTGCTTAAGTCGTAATTTTTAAAAAATGCTTCCAAACTTTTTTTATCAAGAAATCCCTGAGTAATGTTGCTGTTGAGCATAAAATTGTACATTTTCTTTCTTTTTTCATCGTTGCTAAAGAAAATTTGCAATGGGCTAAACCCGCCTTGTTTTTTGCGGGCTGTAACTTCTGGCGGTAGTTTGGGTTTAATAAGTGCTTTGAGCAAGTATTTGCTAACGCCTTTTCCTGCAGCCAAATCATCAAGAGAGCCTTTTGCTTTCAGGTTTCTTGGCAATGACTTAACAAAACTAATAACATCCTCATCAATGTAGGTAAATGCCATATTGACTCCATATAATTGAGAAATCCTACTGGCTTTGAAGAGGATAATTTCTGCTGAATTTTGGTTAATGTCTACATAATAGTTTTTAAAGTTGAAAAGCTCATCGAACCCTTTAAACGTTTTGGGGTGCGCTGCAAATGTGGGATGTTGGTTAAAATCTCTTTTTAGAAGTTGTTGAGTTTGATATTTGCGGAATCCGAAATGATCGGGTAAAAGAATATTGAGAATTTTATCGTTGTGAAAGCGGGCTTTAAAAAAGACATTATCTTTCTCAAAAAAACTATTTTCGGACATTGAATGAAAGATGTTTTGAGCTGGTGTGAGCATTTTTGAGTCTAATTTATAGCGCAATCCCAATTCGCGCAGGTGAGCGGTAAATAGCTGGTCGCTGCCATCACCCCCTAAAACCACAGGAAGTTCCTTATCGTGCACCAATTTCATGGCAGAATTGTTTAGCATCCATCCCGATTCGGAGAAAGGGTCGCCCAGATTACGAACTAAAAATGGCAGGTCATCAACTTCAGTCCCATCCATAATGTATTCATGATGATCGGCTCCAAATTTTTCGGCCATCATGCGGGCAAATGGAAGTTCGGAGAATGGATTGTCCTTGAAACCAATGCTGTAGCTTTCGATTTTGCCATCAAAAACTTCAGGTAATAAGCTGATATTTCCCCCTGAATCGTAGCCGCCAGAGAGCAGGGCTCCAACTTTTTCATTGGTTCCAATACGTTTCTTTATACTTAGTTTCAAAAGTCGCTCATATTCTTCCAATGCTTCTGGCTGGTCAATTTTTATAGTTTCAGATATAAACTCTGAATAGGGGAATAAATCTTCTGTTTTGAAGTCTTTGCCTGTCTTAATGAGAACATGTCCGCCGTGAAGTTTAAAAATGTTTTGTAGGGACGTGACCGGCGAAGGGATATAACTGTACATGAGATAGGTTCCAATGGCTTCTGCATTGGGGGTTAGCTCGAGATTTTTAAAATTGAATAATTGCCAGAAATGATTGGTAAAAATTTCTCCGTTATAGTAAAACATGGGCCCCAGGCCATAGCGGTCGCGGGCTACAATAACTTTGTTATCAATATTCAGGATGATTAAAAATTTCCCATTTATTTTTTTAAACCCCAGATACCCTGATTTTTGAAATAGAAGATAAAGTATTTGAGCATCGTCAATATTTTGAGCCCCAACAAAGGTCATCAATTCTGCTTTGTTATAAAGTTCTCCGCTAAATATCAGAAAATCATTATTATGGGTGTAAATTTCAAAGTTTTTACTCGCAACATTGATAAGTTTGGAATTATCAACTGTTAGGGTTATCCTTTTTGAAATATCGTCCTTCGCATCGAAAAGACCATAAAGTAATGTATCGTTCATGGCTGAAAATTTTGTATGTTTACTAAAGTTTTATTAAAGATAAAAAATAAAATTGAAATAGTTTGAAATTTGTATGAAAGAACGCAGAATTATTAACTACCCACTTGTTTCTATAATTACGGTAAACTATAACCACTCAGAAACAACCTTGGATTTGCTGGAATCGCTCACCAAAATTACCTATCCAAACATTGAAGTTATTGTGGTTGATAATGCATCGCCACAGGATAACCCCAGAATTATTAAAGAAAAATATCCGTCAGTAATTTTAGTAGAAAGTGTAATAAATTACGGCTTTGCAGGTGGAAATAATCTGGGAATTATGCGGGCCAGAGGCGATTATGTTCTTTTATTAAACAATGATGTTGTGGTACCTGAAGATTTTTTGGAGCCTCTGGTGCAAAAATTCATAGACTATCCAGAATTTGGGGCACTGAGCCCTAAAATTCTCTACTATTATTTAATTAATACCATTCAATATGCCGGGTTTACAGAAATAGACAGAAAGACTGTGCGGAATAAAACTATTGGAAAAGGCGAAACCGACCATGGGCAATACGACATGGATACCGAAACAGCCTATACACACGGAGCTGCAATGATGGTTCCAATGAGCGTTATAAAGCATGTGGGCATGATGAGCTATGAATTCTTTCTTTATTATGAAGAAGCAGATTGGTGCAGCAGGATAAAAAACCATGGTTATAAAATAGGCTATGTGCATAATTCCAAAGTTTTTCATAAAGAATCGGTAACAACTGGTAAGCTTAGCGATTTAAAAGTCTATTACCTTACCCGGAACAGATTGGTATATATGAGGCGCAACATCGATGGTATTGATTTTATAATCAGTATGTTGTATCAGATTTTTGTAGCTATTGGCAAAAATGCCGTGGTATATTTGCTCAAAGGGAATCTTAAAATTTTTATGGCCTATATTAATGGACTACTCTGGAATCTAAAAAATTCTTTCAATGTCGAAATTCACAATAATCCATATTTATAATAAATTATATACACCCCAGTGAAATATAACAATTGGTTGTCAATGGCGATTTCTTAATAATATTTTTACAATTTATACACCCAGTTTTGCCTTCTTATCGTGTTATAAATCAATTATTTATTATCGCAAACGATTGCAAGTTAAATATTTCTAAAGTCCTGTTGCTTTTTCTTGTTCCATGATGGAAATTGAAATATCTTTGCTCCGTTTTTTACTTAGTTTTTATAAGTCCAACTCTGATTTGTGATTTATTAAACAATAAGAAATATGTTTTAACAACAACGTCATCAAAAATATATGAGTTATATAGAGATTGATAAAGGTCATTTGACCAATCTGGAATACGCATTAAAACTGGAACTCATCAGAACCAACCGAAGCGGCTCCTACGCCAGCACTACTATCGTTGGTTGTAACACCAGAAAATACCACGGATTGCTTGTGGTTCCTCAGGAAAATTTCGGTGACATCAACCACGTTTTGCTTTCAAGTGCCGATATAACTGTGGTTCAGCGAGATGCCGAATTTAATCTGGGTATTCATAAATACAAAGGAGGAAACTATTCTCCCAAAGGACATAAATATATCCATGGCTTTGAGTCTGATCCAATTCCCAAACTCACATACAGGGTAGGAGGTGTGGTATTCTCTATGGAACGAATATTTAGCGAAACTTCAGCTCGTATCTATATCAAGTACACTCTTGAGGATGCCCACTCACCAACCACAATAAAACTTAGACCTTATTTGGCATTCAGGAGTATCCATGAGTTAACAAAGGAAAACCCATTGGCCAACACAGGCTTCGAAAATGTAAAAAATGGAATTAGAATGCAGATGTACGAAGGGTTTTCGCCCATCTTCATGCAATTTAATAAAGCGGTAAATTATCATCACGAACCTGCCTGGTATAAAGACATTGAGTATATGAAAGAAGCCAACCGTGGCTATAGTGCTCATGAGGATTTATTAGTTCCGGGATATTTTGAATTTCCTATAAAGAAAGGAGAATCGGTTGTTTTTCAGGCATCTATTGACGAAGGTACACCATCTGCATTTCAAAAAGCCTTTACAACAGAACAAACTAAAAGGATTCCACGAGATAGTTTTGCCAATAATTTAGCCAATTCCGCTCAGCAATTCATAGTAAAAAGAGGCGATTCTGTGAAACTCGCAGCCGGGTTGCCCTGGCATGGCAGATGGGGAAGAGATACCTTAATAAGCCTGGCAGGAATTACATTGGTTCAGGGTGATGTAGCACTATTCAAATCAATCCTCGATAGTTTAGTCAAAGAAGTAAAAGATGATCTTTTTCCAAACAAAGGAACTGGGGATAGCAAAAATTACCTTTCATCAGATACTTCTCTTTGGTTTTTTAGAACCCTGCAGCAATACATTGAATTTACAGGTGATGAAGATTGGGTTTGGAAAAAGTATGGCAATTTGATGAAAGGCATTCTCAATAGATATAGAAATGGAATCCCCGAGATGGGACTCTATGTCGATGAGAAAGGTTTGGTTTATGCTGAACTTGCAAATACTCCGCTTACCTGGATGGATGCAGTTCTATATGGTGTTCCAATTACCCAGCGTCCCGGATATGCAGTTGAAGTAAATGCACTCTGGTATAACGCTGTTGCTTTTGTAATGCATTTAGCTACAAAGAATAAAGATGCTCAGTTTGTACTTAGCTGGAATGCTGTTCAACGTACTATTGACTCTGCGTTCTTAAACAAATTTACTCACCCACAGCGTCATATCATTTGTGACTTTGTGGCCAAAGACCATTGTAGCTGGGATGTAAGACCCAATATGCTATTTGCTGCATCATTGCCTTTCTCCCCACTTTCTATCGATCAAAAGAAGAAAATTTTAGATATTGTGCGACAAGAACTTCTAACTCCCAGAGGCATAAGAACCCTTTCGCCGAAAAATGTAAACTATAAATCGGTTTACGAAGGAAATATTGAAGCCCGCGACAAAGCCTATCATCAAGGAACAGCATGGCCCTGGTTATTGGGCGCGTATGTGGAAGCATACCTAAAAATATATGGCAAATCGGGGCTCAGTGAGATGAAAAAATTAGTAGCCGGTTTTGAAGACGAGATGAAAATGAATGGACTCGGAACCATCTCGGAACTTTATAACGGTGATCCACCACATAATGGAAAAGGCGCTGTTTCTCAAGCATGGAGTGTGGCCGAAATGAGAAGAATTATTTGGTTAATTGAAAAAACAGAAAACGAATAAATAAATTGAAAAGAATGAAGGTATTGATGTTTGGTTGGGAGTTCCCTCCCCATATTACCGGTGGATTAGGTACAGCCTCATACGGACTTACAAAAGGTTTGATGAAGCACGATGTTGAAATTATTTTTGTGGTGCCCAAAGCCTATGGTGATGAAGATCAACGAGCTGTAAGATTAGTGAATGCAAGTGACATCCCCGTAAATTATAAAAGTAAAGAAATTCAGGAATTCTACGAGCGTATGACCTATCTTGAAATAGGTAGTAACATTATGCCCTATATCGATCCGGAAGAATTTGAAAAACTTCATGTTAATGAAGGCAAACTATTAAAGGAAAATGAGCACATCGTTCTGGGGGAAAAATACAATTTCTCTGGAAAATATGGCTCAAACCTGATGGAAGAAGTGGCTCGATATGCCTTGGTTGGCGCATCCATTGCCAGAAACTACGATTTCGATATTATTCATGCCCACGATTGGTTAACCTATTCAGCTGGAATGGCTGCAAAGGAGATTACCGGAAAACCACTTGTGGTTCATATGCATGCTACCGAATATGACCGTAGCGGCGAAGGAAGAGTGAATTCTCAGGTATTCGACCTGGAGCTTGCCGGTATGAAATTTGCAGATTTGGTAATCCCCGTTAGTAACTTAACCCGCAACACAGTCATTGATAAATATGGAATTGATCCTGCCAAAGTGGTTACAGTCCACAATGCCATTGAACCCGTTGAGAAGGAAGATTTAAAAGTTGAAAGGAATGTAAACGAAAAAGTTGTAACATTTTTAGGACGACTCACTTTCCAGAAAGGTCCAGAATACTTTGTTGAAGCTGCAAAAAAAATCCTGGATAAAGATCCAAACGTTCGCTTTGTAATGGCCGGAAATGGTGACATGATGAACCAATTGATTCGCAGGGTGGCAGAATTGAAAATTTCTGACAAATTCCATTTCACAGGTTTCCTTAAAGGAGATGATGTGGACAAAATGTTCATGCTCAGCGACGTATTTGTTATGCCTTCTGTTTCAGAACCCTTTGGTCTTGTGCCTTTGGAAGCTATGAGAAGCAATGTTCCAGTTGTAATTAGTAAACAATCGGGTGTTGCCGAGGTTCTTCAGCATGCACTTAAAGTCGATTTTTGGGATGTTGATGGAATGGCAGATGCTATTTATGGCTTGCTTCATTACAAATCATTGTCAGACATGTTTATAAAAGAAGGCAAAGAAGAAGTTGAGAATTTAAAATGGGAACATGCCGCTCTCAAAATTAAAGATTTATACAATCGCGTTTTAACACAATAGAAATTATAAAAAAACACAAAATATGCGCTCCATTTGTTTTTACTTTCAGGTACATCAGCCCTATAGAATTAAAAACTATCGGTTTTTTAATATGGGTTCCGATCACTTTTACTACGATGAATATCTCAACAGGTCAATTGTAGAAAGGGTTGCCAAAAAGAGTTATATCCCAATGAACAATCTTCTTTTGGATTTAATTGCAAAACATGGCCAGGATTTTAAGGTGAGTTTTTCAATCACAGGATTGGCTTTGGAACAGTTTGAGCGTTATACCCCCGAAGTTATAGAAAGTTTTAAAAAGCTTGCCATCACTGGCCAGGTTGAATTTTTAGCCGAAACTTATGCTCATTCCCTCGTTTCATTAAAAGATGAGCAGGAATTTGTTCGGCAGGTGGATATGCACAAAGCCAAAATAAAAGAACTGTTTGGTATTGAACCAACTACATTTAGAAATACCGAGCTTATTTACTCAGATGAAATTGGTTCGAGAGTGGCAAAAATGGGTTTTAAAACCATGTTAACCGAGGGAGCAAAGCATATTTTGGGTTGGAAAAGCCCCAATTTTTTATACCGTCATCCCGATCATAAGGACTTTCATCTTTTGCTGAAAAATTTCCGTCTCAGCGATGACATCGCTTTTAGATTTTCATCGCAAAGCTGGTCGGAATGGCCTTTGACCACCGATAAATATCTGAGTTGGCTCAAGCTAACCCAGGCAAAAGAAGAAGTGATAAACCTTTTCATGGATTATGAAACCTTTGGAGAGCATCAATGGGCCGAAAGTGGCATTTTTGAGTTTATGAGAGTTCTGCCATCTAAAATTATTGCTGATGGGGAATTTACTTTTGCCACTCCTTCTGAATTAACCCGTAAATTGAAGCCTGTGGCCGAACTCTTCGTTCCATATCCGATTAGCTGGGCTGATGAAGAAAGGGACTTAACTGCATGGCTCGGAAATGAAATGCAGGATGAGGCATTTGAAAAACTCTATGCCTTAATCCCCCGAATGCAAAATTGCAAAGATGCACAAATGCAAGCCGATTGGTTGAAACTCCAAACTTCCGACCACTTTTATTATATGTGCACAAAATGGTTTTCCGATGGTCATGTTCACGAGTATTTTAACCCTTATCCTTCACCATACGAAGCATTTATCAATTACATGAATGTGCTCTCCGATTTCCAAATCAGATTGAATCGTCTGGAAGCAAAGCAAGCAAACCCCATTGTTGAGAAACAGACCGGTTTCGATTTCTCCGAGCTCGATAATTTCCCCTTAACCCAGTTAAAGGAACTTGTTAAAAAGTTGGATATTGATGAGCTGGCTCACGTTATGTCTCAGGTTAATGATTCTTTGAAAGAAAAAATTGAAAAATATTTGGGCAAAAAGAACCTGTCAGCACTTAATGAACTAAAGTCCATTAAAGAATATTCACAGGTTCAGTTGAATAAAACAAAGGAGAAGATTCAAAAATTGACAAAGTAAAATCTTTGATAATACAAGGTAAATAGAATTAGTTTAGGGTTTGTTATTGTTCCAATTCCGGTTTAGGTATTCATTCAATGACAAACCTTCGTTTATTTTAAAAAATAAGAAATAATGCAACATAAAATTAAGCCAGATTATATATTCGAAACATCGTGGGAAGTTTGTAATAAAGTGGGCGGCATTCACACAGTGATAGCCACAAAACTTAAAAGTATTCAGCCTGAATTCGGCGATAAATACTTGTTCATTGGTCCCGAGCTAAATAAAGACACAACTGGTAATACAGAATTTATTGAAGATAAAAAGCTTTTTTCGGAGTGGAAAACCCAATTGGCAACCGAAGGGATTATTATTCGGATTGGCCGTTGGAAAATCGAAGGCCGGCCAATAGCCATATTGATAGATTTTACAGCCCTCTTTCCCCAAAAAAATGAAATTCTTGCCCGCCTTTGGGAAACATACCAACTCGATAGCCTTAGCGGTCAGTGGGATTATATTGAACCCGCTCTTTTTGGCTATGCTGCAGGAAAAGTTATCCACTCGTTCTCCAATTTCTACCTTAACTTTGATACTCAGGTAACCGCACATTTTCACGAGTGGATGACCGGTGCTGGCATTCTATACCTTCATTCAAACGCACCTCATATTTCTCGTATTTTTACCACACATGCAACTGTATTAGGACGATCAATTGCGGGAAACGGTTTGAATCTTTACGATGATATGGCCTCTTATAACCCAAATGTGGTTTCATCGGAGTTTAATCTCAGAGCCAAATATTCATTGGAGAAAAATGCTGCAGAGAATGCTCATGTTTTTACTACAGTGAGTGATGTGACATCAAGGGAATGTGAAATTTTCGTGGGTAAAAAGCCCGATCTAATCACCCCCAATGGCTTCGATGATTCTCATGTCCCCAAAGGAAAAGGTTTTGTTGAGATGCGCAGCAAAGCACGCAAGAAAATGATTTCTGTGGCTGCAGCTTTAAGTGGAAAAAAACTTGATGACAACGCCTTTATCACCATCATCAGTGGTCGCTACGAATATAGGAACAAGGGAATCGATATTTATCTTCAGGTTATGAAAAACCTGAAAAACCAAATCCCCGAAGGTAAACATGTAATTGCCTACATAACCATCCCAACCGCTCATTTTGGCCCCGATCAAAACCTCATTAAAAGACTAAATGGACAGGAATCTGCCATTTCCGATGCTCGTTTAACTCATAATTTAATGGATTATTCTCAAGATGCTGTGATTAACTTCTGCAATCAGAATGGAATAACCAACCTTATGGGCAGCGGATTAACACTTGTTTTTGTCCCTGCATATTTAAAAGGAGATGATGGTATTTTTAATATGGAATACTATGACTTGCTTTCGGGTTGCGATTTGAGCATATTCCCCAGCTACTATGAACCCTGGGGCTATACACCTTTGGAAAGCCTTGCATATGGAGTACCAACAGTAACTACAAATTTGGCTGGTTTTGGTAAATGGATTGAGCAGGAAGCAACTGTAAAAAGCAACGGCGCAACGGTATTAGAACGAAATGATGATAATTCAGCAGAAATAGAACAAAGACTTGTTCAGCTCATTCTTAAACTGAACAGCTTAAAACCTGCCGATAAACAAAACACCATAGCCGAAGCTTTTGAATTAAGTAAAATAGCCCAATGGTCCAAGCTCATAGAACATTATCGCGAAGCATACAAATTAGGTATTTCAAGAACCAAAAACCGAGTCGAAGAGCCACTTCAAACGATTAAACCAATTTGGAAGAAGACCAATAATCTTAGTATTCAGCAGCGCCCGGAATGGAAAAAAGTGCTTATTAAACCCGTTCTTCCCGTCGAAATTGCTGAATTGGATGAACTGGCTAAAAACATGTGGTGGACATGGAATCCCGAAGCCAGAGAACTCTATAAATGCATCGATGAACAACTTTGGATTAATTTAGAGCAAAACCCTATTCCTTTATTGGAAGAAATTTCATCAGATAGGTTGATAAAACTGACCCATGATAAGGAATTTATGGCCAAATACAACAAGGTAATTGGCGATTTCAACAGATATATGTTTCAGAAACCTAAACATGTTGAAAATTTGGTGGCCTACTTTAGCATGGAGTTTGGAATTGATGATACACTGAAAATCTACAGCGGAGGTCTTGGAATACTTGCCGGCGATTATCTTAAGCAAGCCAGCGATAGCAATGTGAGTATGGTTGGTATAGGTCTTTTGTATAGGTATGGTTATTTTCAACAGCAAATTTCCGGATTTGGCGATCAGATTGATAAATACATCCCCCAAAAATTCTCTCATTTGCCTTTAATTCCTGTTCGCGATACCAATGGCGACTGGCTAAAGGTTTCCATAGCGTTGCCAGGACGCAATATGGTGGCTAAAGTTTGGAAAGTTGACGTGGGTCGGATTCCTTTATATCTAATGGATACTGACATCGACGAAAACCAATATCAGGATAAAGAAGTGACCCATAAATTGTATGGTGGCGACTGGGAAAACAGGTTGAAACAGGAATTATTGCTTGGGGTTGGTGGTATTCGACTACTCAATTCATTGAGCCTGAAACCCAAGATTTATCATGCAAATGAAGGCCATGCAGCTTTCAACAGCATCGAGCGATTGAATAATCTTATGAATATTCACAAGTTAAGCTACGATGAGTCTGTAGAAGTTGTAAGGTCTACCACGCTTTTTACAACTCACACTCCAGTTCCCGCTGGTCATGACAGTTTCGACGAAGATTTACTCAGGAAATACATTCCTCATTATCCTCACAGATTACATATAAGCTGGGAGCGTTTTATCAATCTTGGCCGTTGGGTCGAGAATGAAGGGAATCAGAAATTCTCCATGAGTGTGTTGGCTGCCAAGTTGTCGCAGGAAATGAACGGAGTTAGTCAGATTCACGGTAAAGTTTCCCAGGATATGTTTAAATCACTTTATCCCGGTTACTACCCCGATGAGTTGCATATAAATTATGTGACCAATGGAGTACACTATCCAACCTGGGCAGCACCAGAGTGGCAGGACTTTCATACTAAAATATTTGGCGATCAGTTTCTTTCTAAACAGGATGACTTTGATGTTTGGAAGAAAATATATGATGTTCCGGACGAAGAAATCTGGAGGCTCCATAACATTCAGAAGAAAAGATTGTTTGGGTATCTTAAAAAACGATTAAACGTTGAAATGACAGCCCGCCAGGAGAACCCTTCACATATTTTTACCCTCATTCAGGCAATGAATGAAGACTCTCTAACCATAGGTTTTGCCCGCCGCTTTGCAACCTACAAAAGAGCACATCTGCTGTTTTCAAACATGGACAGATTAAAATCTATTCTTGCCAACGCCAACCGGCCCGTTCAGTTCATTTTTGCAGGAAAAGCCCATCCCCATGACAAAGCAGGACAAGACCTGATTAAACGAATAGTAGAAGTATCGAGAATGCCCGAGTTTGTTGGTAAAATAATTTTTGTTGAAAATTACGATATTCATTTGGCTAAGCATTTAATAAGCGGAGTAGATGTATGGCTCAACACACCAACTCGTCCTCTGGAAGCATCAGGAACCAGCGGAGAAAAGGCTGTGATGAATGGTGTAATGAACTTTAGTGTTTTAGATGGCTGGTGGGCCGAAGGCTATAAACCAGGCGCTGGCTGGGCTATCGATGAACAACGAACCTACGAAAATCAGGGAATGCAGGATATGCTCGATGCCGAAGTTATCTACAACACCATTGAAAACGAAATAGCCAAAGCCTACTATAATAAAAATGCAAACGGTATTTCACAACAATGGCTTCAGCATATTAAAAATACCTTTGCGACCATTGCTCCCAATTTTACAATGAAGAGAATGCTCGACGATTATTTCAATAAATTTTATAATCAGCTATTTGAACGTGCTGACAAAATTCGGGCTAATAATTATGCCTTTGCATCGGCCATTGTTGCCTGGAAAAAGGATATTCAATCGCAATGGAACAATATTAAAGTAGTTTCCGAAACTTTGCCACAAACCGATCAGGAAAACTCTCTCAATACCAATGACCATTTTGTTGCCCGCATTGAACTCGACTTAAATGGTATTTCGGCCGATAATATTGGTGTAGAGATTTTGTTTGCCCGAAAGTATGATAATGAAGTTACCAGCATTGTGCACAAACAGGAACTCGAAGTGAGCTCAGTAGGTGATATTACCATTTATGAATGCGATATTCCAATATACAGAGCGGGAGTTCATGACTATGTTTTTCGAATTTTCCCAAAGTCGGAAATGATAGTCCACCCCAACGAATTCCCTTTAGTGAAGTGGATATAATCCATTAGAAATGAAATTAAACTGCTGTTCAAACTTTAAAATTGAGCAGCAGTTTTTTTATGTATTCAAGCGAAATTCTTATGGATGCCAGTGTTTAATTGCGTCAATCCATTTTTTATAAAGTGTTTGGCATTCACAAGAAAATTTTATATTTTTGATTTCATCGTCAAACTAAAATACATGGTAACTAAATTTCTTTCGGGCGAAGCTCTTTTGCAGGACATTCAAAATTCACTCACTGAATTACAAAATAATTCGCTGGTCAAAAGCATACTTATGTTTAGCTGCGACAAAAACAATTTGACCGTGGCCGATTATAAAATTCTAACAGATATTGATTTGCCTGTTTTTGGTGGAATTTTTCCTCAAATAATATTTAATGCCCAAAGATATACCGAAGGCACTTTACTTATAGGCATTTCTGAAAAGCCAAACTTCACAGTAATCGAAAATATTAGCAATGAGGAAACCAATTTCGAAGAGCAATTAAATGAACGAATTCTTGATGAAGATTATAAAACACTTTTTGTATTTATTGATGGCTTTGCCTCCAGAATTGGAAATTTAATTGAGAGTCTGTTCAATATTTATGGAATAGAACTGAATTTTTTAGGTGGCGGCGCAGGCAGTCTCGATATGGTTCAAAAACCCTGCATTATTACTCCCTATGGGCTCCTTGAAGATGCAGCCATTTTGGCCGCTGTTAAACTAAACAGTGGAATAGGAGTGAAGCACGGCTGGCAAACTTTAAGTGGCCCATACAAAGTGACTCATTCTATTAAAAATGTCATTTATATGCTCGAGAATAAAGTCGCCTTTGACGTTTATAAAGAAGTTGTAGAAAGTGATTCCAATCAAAAAATCAGTTCCGTGAATTTTTTCGATATAGCAAAGGGCTATCCTTTCGGAATTACTAAAATAGGGGATGAGAAGATAGTAAGAGACCCCATAATGCTGCTTGATGATGGTTCATTGGTTTGCGTGGGCGATGTTCCGCTCAATAATTTTGTTCATATTTTAAAAGGACAGAATGATTCTCTTATTCGTGCCGCAGATTTGGCATTTATAAATGCAAGGGAATTTGTGCATCCCGTTGATGATGAGAGTATCATTTTCATCGATTGTATTTCAAGAGTCCTGTTTCTTGAAGAATCCTTTCAGCATGAACTAGATTCTATTGGAAGTCATAAAATACCTGTGATTGGTGCGCTTACCTTAGGTGAAATTGCCAATAGTGGAAAAGATTTTTTAGAATTTTATAACAAAACTGCGGTTGTCGCCATTATACAGGGATTATGATTTCATCTACCGACCAAATTCAGATATTGTACGAAATCTCGCTGATTATTGGCGAAGGCTCAAATCTTAAACAAGCTGCGTCAAAAGCCCTTTCAGTTTATTTGCGTAAACTCAACTGTTCTGCCGGAGCCATTTTATTTCAAAGAAATATCAACGAAAGGTATTGGTTTCAGCTTTTGTATTCCATTCCTTCGCAAATTAGTCGAAATCAAATCTATCAGGAAATTACCCGACAAATTGGAAAATCACCACTTCATTGCAACGATTGTCTTTCTAAAATTGAGTTCCCATCAATCACCCAACACTCCGATTCTTCCTACAGCTATTTAATGAAACTACCGGATTTTGGTCTTCTTCTAATGATAAAGAAAGGAGATCCATTGCCTATTGATTTTATTTATAGCCTTAGGCAGCTCAATAAAAAGCTTGCCGATGCATTGAAATCTTTTGTTGTAAAGGAACAGCTTGATATTCATTCTGCTGCCCTCGAAGCAAGCCCAAACTCAGTTCTAATAACTGACCATTTGGGAAATATTGAATGGGCAAATACAGCCTGGTGCCAATTAAATCAGTTTTCACTTAACGAAGTAATCGGAAAATATTCCAATCTTTTAAAATCCCCTGCTACAAACGATGATGTGTTTAAAGAAATGTGGGATAAACTCATAAATGGTAATACCTGGAGTGGCCATTTAACAAATAAAAAGAAAGACAACTCAGACTACATTGCCGAAATGAGTATTACGCCAATTTTCGACAATAATAATATGATTTCGCATTATATTGCTATTAGTCAGGATATTACCAGTAAACGGCTTTCAGAGATGAAACTTCGCGACAATGAAGCATTATTGAGTACTCTTGTCGGAACAATCCCCGATTTGGTTTGGTTAAAAGATAATGATGGGAAATATTTAGCCTGCAATGCAAAATTTGAAAGTTTTTTTGGGGCAAAAGAAAGTGAAATACTGGGCAAAACAGATTTTGACTTTGTAAGTCACGATGAGGCTGAGTTTTTTAGAATGCATGACCGCAAAGTACTCGACTCCAAAATCCCATCGGTTAATGAAGAAACTGTTGCATTTGCATCCGATGGTCATATTGAGCATCTGGAAACCATAAAAACTCCCATGCTCAACGATAATGGAGAAGTAATGGGTGTTCTAGGGATTGCAAGAGATATTACTTTGCGTAAAAAGGCTGATGAAGCACTCAAGGAAAGCAAGCAAAGATTTGAAGACCTGGCCAATTTATTACCACAGCCTATTTGGGAATCCGATTTGCAAGGCCGCTTAATCTATCTAAATAAGGCTGGGCGCCAAATATTTGGCATATCGGAACAACAATTGAATGAAGATTTTTATTTCCATAATATCTTTCCCGAACAATATAAAAGTCAGGTAGATACCTTGTTTTCCGGGAAACTAAAAAAGTTAAGCATGCCTTTGGAAATGGAGTGCAGAAATGCATCCGGCGAGCTTTTTCCTGTTCTGGTTTACACTAACCTTTCACATATCCATGAGAACTCAAACAGCATCAGAGGTATTATTCTGGATGTTTCTAATCTGAAAAAGGTCGAAAATGAGCTTCTCTCTCTGTCGACCCTTCAAAAAGTACTTATCAAAATTTCCACTCAATATATCAATGTTTCCATCAATAAAATTGACGAGTCAATCAACATTGCCTTGAGTGAAATCGGTGAGTTTGTTCAAGCCGACAGAGCCTATATTTTTAATTATAACCATGAAACCCGAACCGCAAGCAATACCTATGAGTGGTGTCAGGTGGGCGTTGATCCCCAGATAGAAAACTTGCAGAATATCTCTTTCGATGATATTCCACTATGGATTGATAGCCACCTAAAGGGCGATACTATTTATATTTCTAATGTTGGTCAGCTAATTGATGTGGATATTAGAGAAATTCTTGAATCCCAAAATATTAAAAGCCTTATTGCTGTGCCTATGATGCATGGCGATTTGTCAGTGGGTTTTGTTGGCTTCGACAGTGTAAAAAAATATCATGACTATTCGGAAAACGAAAAATCGACATTAGAAGTATTTGCTCAGGTTTTAGTTAACTTCCAGCTGCGAACTAATACAGAATTGGATTTAAAAAATGCGAAAGAAAAAGCTGAAAAGGCCGAAAAAGCTCAGTTTAACTTTCTCTCAACCATGAGCCACGAAATCAGGACTCCAATGAATGCAGTGGTTGGATTGAGCAACATTCTCCTTATGGACAATCCAAAGGAATCGCAAATAGAAAACCTGAAAATCCTAAAACTTTCCTCCCAAAACCTACTCAATATAATTAATGATATTCTGGATTATAACAAACTAATTAGCGGTAATATAGCACTTGAAACAGCAAGTTTCAATGTCTACGATACCATTAAAGGAGTTTATCTGGCCATGAACACCCTCGCCGAAAACCG
Source organism: uncultured Draconibacterium sp. (assembly GCA_964293475.1). Taxonomy (GTDB): domain Bacteria; phylum Bacteroidota; class Bacteroidia; order Bacteroidales; family UBA12170; genus UBA12170. The sequence continues at coordinate 21,167 of CAXYYJ010000035.1, read as the reverse complement.
CGGAATCAAATTAAAATATTATATATCTTCTGATGTTCCCAAAATTGTTATTGGCGATAGCACCCGTTTAACTCAGATACTCAATAATCTGGTGAGCAATTCCATTAAATTCACAAAGAAAGGCAGTGTTGATATCGAAATCAGACCCGTTTTCAGAACCCACGTGAAAGTTCAGCTTCATGTGTCAGTTTCAGATACAGGAATTGGAATTCCAGCGGATAAGTTTAAGGATATTTTTGAAGAGTTTAAACAGAGTTCAAGTAGTATTACCCGTGAATTTGGAGGGACAGGCCTGGGGTTACCCATCGTTAAAAGACTTTTAAAAGAAATGGGATCAGATATTTACCTTGAAAGTGAAGTTGGAAAGGGTTCTGTTTTTTCATTTAATCTGGAGTTACCACTGGGCGATGACTCATTAATTTTGGATCAAGATGAAGAAGTTGTTTTTGACGATTCGCTCTATCGTATGAGAGTGTTGGTAGTGGAAGACAATAAGATAAATCAAATGGTGGTTCATAGATTTTTAACTGAGTGGAAATGCATTATTGAAATGGCTGACAATGGCCAAATTGCAGTAGAAAAAGTCAAATCTAAAAAGTATGATGTTGTTCTAATGGATTTGCATATGCCGGTATTGGACGGCTATTCTGCAACAAAAGAGATTCGAAGCATAGAGGATCCGGAAAAACGGGGTATTCCAATTGTAGCTCTTTCAGCATCAGCTTTAGGCGAAATAGAAGTTAGAGCGCGCAAATTCGGAATGGATGCTTTTGTTACAAAACCCTTTGTGCCAAAGGTGCTCTTCAAAACTTTATTGAAATTTAGGCCCAGGTCATAAAAAATGCCGTCATGACTCAGTAGTCAGACGGCATTTTTTATGAGCTTATTGCTATTTATTTATTTTAGCATTGGTTATGGCTAATATTTCAGACTCCAACTCCATGGCTTTCCTTTCGATTTCAGCCCCTGATTCCAATTTTTTTGCAACATAAGACTTGTCATCCAGGCCAGATGCATTTATTTTAACGTTTAAAAAAGCACCTAAAACAGCAGAACGGGCACATAAAGCTCCAACTCCGGCATCGGAAACAGAATTTGGATTTCCATAAGTGGCCATTGCTTTAATTACCTCCATACTTGCCAGTGATTTCTCCATGACCATATAAGGTACTTCAATAGCATATTTTGAAGCTGCTTCTATAGCTTGTTGACGCTTCAGCTTTTCATCATCGGTGCCTTTGGGCAATTTCATAGCATCCATAATCTTGTTAAATGCATGAGTGTCTTCATCCACAAGTTTCAATAAATCATCCTTAAGCTTTTGTCCTATTTCAGCTTGTTCCGAGAATTTTTCCCACTGGTCTTCCCATTGAGCTCCAGGTTTATGGGCAGATAAATTGGCAACCATTGTGGCGAGAGAAACACCCAATGCTCCTATATAAGCAGATATACTTCCTCCGCCCGGAGCAGGAGATTCGCTGGCTGTTTCATTGGCGAATTCTTTAAGATTTAAACTGACTAGCTCTTTTTTATCTTTGTCTTCTATTAAATACTCTATAATATTTTTCCTGGGATCGAAAGGCTTTAAATCGTCCAATCCCATCGATTTAACAGCAATTTTTATGAGCTCGTCGTTACTAACCCCAACCGAGCGATTTTGCTTCCTTAGGAAATATTTACCTGCATCGAGAACGGCCTGCAACGGAATTACTCCAACCAATTCCGACCCGGTAACTCTAACACCCCTTTCAAGGGCTTTCAGGAATACCTCGTCAAAGGCAATATGAACCGGAGTTATAGAAATGTCAGTAAGATTCATGGATATTTGGGCGATTCCATACTCTTCAATATACCAACCGATGGCTTTTACTGCCTTCAAACTACCAGGAATCATGACTTTGTTTCCTTTTTCGTCAAGCACAATTTTCCCTGTAATTGGGTGACCTTCCCTTTTTTCTCTGCCACGTTCTCTTACATCGTAAGCAATGGCGTTGGCACGCCTGGTTGAAGTTGTATTAAGGTTAACATTGAAGGCAACTAAAAAGTTCCGGGCACTTATAGCAGTGGCTCCGGTTCGTGGTAAAAACAAGGCTGGGCCAAAATCGGGCTTCCATTTGTCTTCCTTGAGTTTGTTTTCCAAACCTTCATACTCCCCAGATCTCACATAGGCAAGATTTCTCCTCTCGTTTGAAAATGCTGCAAATTCGTAGCAATAAACAGGATATTCCAGTTCTTCGCCAACTCTTCTAGCCAGTTTTCTGGCTAATTCAGCAGTTTCTTCCATGCTAATATTGGCTACCGGAACCAAAGGACAAACATCAGTGGCTCCAAAGCGGGGGTGTGCGCCCTGATGTTTCGACATGTCGATGAGTTCCTTGGCCTTTTTCATGGCCCTAAAGGCAGCTTCCAGCACTGGTTCAGGTTCTCCTACGAAAGTAACAACAGTTCGGTTGGTTGCAGCACCAGGATCAACATCCAAAAGATTTATCCCCGATACACTTTCAATAACATCGGTGATTTGTTTAATAATATCCATATTTCGTCCTTCAGAAAAATTCGGGACGCATTCTATCAATTGCTTCATAAGTTGTATTTATCTAGTTGGTTAACTACCGGATTTGCATAGATGTTTAAGAGAATACGATTAAAAATATCGAAACCCATCTTATCTTTTCTATTATTTAAAATTTGATTTATGTGCTCAGTGAACCTCCCTTTTTCCCACGCGTTGTATCTGTCGCCATATTTGGTTGAATGGTGTATCAGGTCGTAAGCAATAAAATTGCCCGGAAAAAGTTTGAAATTCTTATGAATTTGCCTGTCAATTAACTCCGATAAATCCTTGAAATGATCCTGGATTTTTTCACTGGAGAAATTTAATTCAGATTTAGTTATAGGATGGCCAAAAGCAATATGTACTCTTCCTTTTTTTTGTGTTATACCAGTAATAATACTTTTCATGTCCTCAGTTCCATCCTTCTTGTAGGTTCCGGTAAGTTCAATTTCAGACAGTTCTGATGCTTTTAAAGCATCGCAACTTTCAAATTCATATGAAATGCTAACGGGGACAATTTTTAAACTCAGTAAATAGTCAATTTTATCGCCGCTGCAATCCATAGAAATCATTTTCAGAACACCAGGATTGGTTTTATCATTCCCATCTTTTGTTCGTCCCTCCCGGTGGCTTATCCAAATCGACTGTTTTTTTTCGGTGAGTACATACCGGATGTATTTGGAAAGTAATTTTGAAGCGGTAATCATTTCGCGGGTTGGAAGGTTTCGCTGTACAATAAAATTCTGATTTAGTTTTACAATATCAGTGACCAATTGCGAGCTAAGAAGGTTATTCCCTATGGCAGTTTCGCCTGTTTTAAATTCATTTTGGTAGAGGACATAAAATAGAAGTGAACTATCAAGCACAATATCTCTATGGTTCGAAATAAATAAATAGTTTTCATCTCTGTCGATATTTTCATAACCGCTTACAGTAAAAAAATCCATACTCCGATCTATGGCTGCTTTAGTGGCGGGATAAATAAACTGTTCCTGAAAGGCTCTGGTGGTTTTTATTTTCCGTAGTTTTTTTTGAAGGGTCCCATCTGTCCAACTTGGATAAACATGACTGGCCAATTTTTGAAAAACTGAACTTTCCATGTAATTTGCTAAAACATCTGCTACTTCTGCATCGTAGTAAGGTCTGATTGAGTTGAAATCTTCCACTTTTTTTGTTTGCAAATTACGTAAAAAAAAATGGCATTATTTTTCTACAACTCTAAATTTTCAATGAGTATCAATTTCAAATCTGTATACCAATTAAGAGTAGCTTTTTGCAGCTAATACAGCTCTTTTTTCTCGGCGGCAAAGCCAATTTCGTTTTTTATTTCTCAACAATTTCGGTCGATATTCATGAATTGAATTTAATTTTTTGTTAATTTGGCACACAAAATTTGGACAATGAGAATAATCGTTGGAATGGATTTCTCCGTGGGAGCAAAGAATGCGCTTAACTATGCTGTGGATATTTCAAAAATAGTGGATGTTGAAATTCAACTCGTATGGGTTGATTCAGTATCGGGAGAAAAACAAGAATCCGGTCAAAAAAATGAAATACGCCACGATGCAAAGATTGAATTGCAGGAATTGGTCAACGGGTTTTCAGAAAGATACCCAGACTTAAAAATATCTTTTAAGCAGCGAAAAGGTAAAGTGTATCAGGAAGTAGCTCATGCTGCTCAGAGTATATCAGCAGATTTGGTCATTATTGGTACACATGGAATTAATGGTTTTGAAGAATTTTGGGTGGGATCAAATGCCTATAAAATAATAAGCTATTGTCCCTGCCCGGTAATTAGTGTGCGAGCCAATTATTCCAAAGGATGTCATATAAATAAAATAGTACTTCCAATCGATCACACCATTGATACAACTCAAAAAGTGGCAATGGCTGCCAAATTGGCCAATTATTTTGATGCCGAAGTCGATGTATTGGGTGTTTATGATAGCCCATTATCCTCAATAAAAAAGAAAACAGAGTCCTATATAATTGAAACAGAAAGGTTTTTAACTCAAACCGATGTTAAAACAAATATTCATTTCTGTAATTCAAATAATATATCATCATCTGTCGTTACATATGCAGAAAAAAATGATGCAGATTTAATTGTGATTATGACAGACCAGAATAAAGCCAATTCGGACATTGTTATGGGAAGGAATTCGCAGATTATTATAAATCAATCATCTATTCCTGTATTAAGTGTTAAACCAAGCGAAATGAAATTTGAACAATGATAAAATTATTCCGATTAGCGATGTTTTTAGTGTTTTTTTGTACGGTGCAGATTTTAGTGGCTCAGGAAAAATATATAATCCAGGACAGTAGAATTCAAAACCTCGTGGATGTGCATAAGGCATTAAATAGTCAGGACAGTTCTATTTGGGGCTATCGGGTGCAGATATTTTTCGAAAGCGGAAATTTTAGCAAGGATTTGGCATTAAAAACTGCCAATGAATTCCAGATGAAATACCCCGACGTGCCATATTATATGTCTTTCAAAGAACCTTATTACAGGATTAGAGTAGGCGATTTCAGGACAATTATTGTAGCCAAAGGGTTTTTGCAACAGATTTTAAGTAACTATCCCTCTGCATTTGAAGTTAAAGATAAGATTTATTATCCTTTATTGGTATATTAAAAATAAATTGTATTTTTACGGTATCATCAAAAGGCCTATTTATGAAATCAATAGTTGTTGGTATAGACTTTCAGAATCAGTCATACGCTGCCATGAAATTTGCGGTGAATGTTGCTGTAAAGGTTAATTGTTATGTTATGCTGGTATTTGTTAATAAGTATGACAAATCAAAAGATATTTTTCAACGACCCAAAGAAAAAGTTTATGAAGAGGCAGAATTGCGCTTCAATCAAATCATTGATAAATATACAGATTTGCTCGATAAAAACAGATTCAGCTATAAAATCAGGGAAGGTAAAGTTCCGGAAGAGATTGAGCGACAAGCTGTTGAAAGTCGTGCAGAAATGATTGTCATAGGAACTCATGGCAGGACGAATATTAAATTATTTGGCTCATCTATGGCTTTCCAAATAGTCGAAACTGCATCTGTCCCCGTTGTTACAATTAAAGATGGTGCACATATCAACCCCAATATAAAGGTAATTTTGGTACCAATTGATGCAACTCTTGAAAGCCGCCAAAAAGTTCCATTTACTGTTAGACTGGCAAAAATATATAATGCCGAAATCCATATGTTGGCCTTATATCACAGCAAAGTTAAGATGATTCAGGAGAATATTATCTCCTATACAAAGCAAGCAGCGGAATATTTGGAGGGTAAATCGGTCGATTTTGTCGTAAAATCTATTGAAACAGAAGATATAGTGCAGGCAACTATTGATTATTCCGAAGAAATTGGTGCAGATTTAATTTCGAGTATGACTGTTCAGCTTTCCACCACATCCAATATCTGGAGGGGAAGTTTTGCAGAGCAATTAATAGATAGAAGCCATATTCCTGTGGTAAATATTCAGCCTAAAGAGCTCATTGTTACCCAAAGCCGATAAAAAAAAGCTTTTCGATAAAGAAAAGCTTTTAAAAATCCTGTTTTCTGAAATATTTAATTCAGATGTTTCCCCATCACTTCCAGAAGTTCCGAAGTTCTGATAGGTTTTAAGATATAGTCATCGCTACCCGCTGCAAAACTTTTCTCCTTTTCGCCAGCAAAAGCATAAGCAGTTTGAGTAATTATTGGAATATTTTTGCCTAAATTTTTAATTAATCTGATAGATTTATAGCCATTCATAATAGGCATATTTATGTCCATCAAAACCAAATCAATTTTCTTTTCAGCTTTACAAATTTCGTAGGCTTCCTTTCCGTTCTTTGCCCAAATAACTTCTACATTGGTATTTTTAATAGCGTGAACAATAAATTTATAATTGTGATTAACATCCTCCACAATTAACACAGTTTTACCTGTCCAATCAAACGCAATATTAGAATCAGTCATACCGATTTATTTTTCCTTAATTTAACAAATCAAATCTATGTCTTTTTTTTCGATTTGTCAATAAAAATTTCTTTTTTTCTGGAAATATTAATTGTATTCAATTCTCATTTTTTTATTTATCAAACCATCAAAACAATTGTCATATTGTCAGTCAATTTTTTGTTGGTATCCTTTTTGTAACTGGGCATATAACTCATTAATATAAGTGAGTTAAATGTATATTCTTGTTAATTAGTAATTTAAATTATAAAATGTATGCAAACAGGTCAAATTAACGTTCAAACGGAAAATATTTTTCCCATCATCAAAAAATTTCTCTATTCCGACCATGAAATATTTTTGAGAGAATTGGTTTCCAATGCAGTAGATGCAACTCAGAAACTAAAAACCCTTGCATCAGTAGGCAGTGTTAAAGATGAGTTGGGTGATTTAACCATCGAAATTATTGCCGACAAAAAGGCAAAAACTCTTACAATTCGTGATAAAGGTATTGGAATGACAGCCGAAGAAATTGATAAATACATCAATCAAATCGCTTTCTCTGGTGCCGAAGAATTTGTAAAGAAATTCAAAAACAAAAGTGAAGCAGAGCAAAATGCCATTATTGGACATTTTGGGCTGGGCTTTTATTCCTCCTTCATGGTTTCTGATAAGGTTGAAATTATAACCAAAACCTATAAAAAAGGAGGTGCTACAAAGGCTGTTAAGTGGGAATGCGATGGTAGCCCTAACTACACCATAGTTGAAACTGATAAAAAAGAAAGAGGCACCGATATTATTTTGCATATTTCCGACGATGAAAAGGAATTTTTAGAAGACCATAAAATACTTCAACTTCTGAACAAATACAGTAAGTTCCTTCCAGTTCCAATTAAATTCGGAAAAGAGAAAAATCAAGTAAAAGTTGAAGGAGAAAAAGATGAAAATGGTCATGATGTTTATAAAGAAGTTGAATCGGACCGCATAATCAACAATACCGACCCCATCTGGAAAAAAGCGCCGGTTGACCTGAAAGATGAAGATTACAAAAAGTTCTATCACGAATTGTACCCATATAATTTCGATGAGCCACTTTTTAATATTCATCTAAATGTCGATTACCCATTCAATTTGACTGGTGTTTTGTATTTTCCAAAACTCAAGAAAAACCTGGAAATGCAAAAAGATAAAATACAACTCTATAGTAATCAGGTTTTTGTTACCGACTCGGTTGAAGGAATTGTTCCTGAATTTTTAACCCTGCTTCACGGAGTAATAGACTCACCGGATATACCGCTCAATGTTTCCCGTTCTTATTTGCAAAGCGACAGAAATGTTAAGAAAATCTCCAATCATATCACTAAGAAAGTGGCCGATAAACTGGAAGAAATCTTCAAAAACAATAGGGAAGAAATGGAGTTGAAATGGGATGATATTAAGGTTTTTATCGAATATGGAATGATATCAGATGAGAAATTCTACGAAAGAGCTCAAAAATTTGCCCTATTAAAAAACAACGATCAGAAATATTTCACGTTCGATGAGTATCATGAAAAAGTAAAAGAAACTCAAACCGATAAAAACAAAAAGGTTATCTATTTGTATTCCAATAACAAAGATGAGCAATACAGCTATATTGAATCGGCCCGTGAAAGAGGATACGACATCCTTGAAATGGAAGGAGTTCTAGACAATCACTTTATCAATTCACTTGAGCAAAAACTGAGCGATGTTCAGTTTAAGCGTGTGGATGCCGATACTTTGGATAAGCTCATAGATAAGGATGAGAAAATACCATCCAAGCTTGACGAAAAACAAATTGAATCTCTTAAACCGGTCATTGAAAATAATATCGACAAAGCTAAATTCTCTGTTGTATTTGAAGCGTTAAGCGAAAGCGACGCTCCATTTCTTATTACACAATCTGAGTTTATGAGAAGAATGAAGGACATGGAAAAACTTGGTGGAAGTGGCATGATGGGGCTGGGTGGTTTTCCTGAAACCTATAATCTGATAGTTAATACCAACCATAATGTGGTGGTGGCAATTCAGGAGATGAAAGATGAAAATACACAAAAAGAAAAAATAAAACAAATGTATGATTTGGCTCTCTTGTCTCAGAGTTTGCTGAAAGGAAAAGATCTTTCAGACTTTATCAAGCGCAGCTTTAATCTATTACAATAACAAAATAAAAGGCTTGTAAATTTGGCAAGCCTTTTATTTATCTTTGAAGTCAATATTTATTAAAAACATTAAAACAAAAGAAATGAAAAAATCATGGATTATATTAATAGTCGTAGGAGCCCTGCTCGTTATGGGTTTTATGTATGTTAAAGGCAAGTATAATACAATGGTAGTTGCCAGTGAAAGTGTTGATGCTCAGTGGGCTCAGGTAGAAAATGTTTACCAGAGAAGAGCCGACCTGATTCCTAACCTCGTTAGCACAGTTAAAGGGTATGCCGCGCATGAGAAAGAAACTCTCGAGGGCGTTATCGAAGCCAGGTCAAAAGCAACATCAACCACTATAAATCCGGAAAATTTAGATGCTTCAAGTCTGCAAAAATTTCAGGCAGCTCAGGATGGATTGAGCTCAGCTTTAAGCAGGCTTATGGTGGTGGTTGAAAAGTATCCCGATTTAAAAGCGAATCAAAATTTCCTTGAACTTCAGTCACAACTTGAAGGAACCGAAAACAGAATTACTGTGGAGCGGATGCGTTTTAACGAATCGGCCAAAGAGTATAATCTTTCCATAAAAATGTTCCCCAATAATTTGTTTGCAAGCATGTTTGGGTTTGAGAAAAAGGCCTATTTCGAAGCGCAGGCAGGTGCCGAAGTTGCTCCAAAAGTTGAATTTTAATTTTTATCAAATGGGAAAACTGGCTAAAGATTTTTTTAATTCTGATGAAAAGGAGTTAATTCTGCAATCCATTAGAAAAGCCGAATCGAACACTTCTGGCGAAATTCGTGTTCACATTGAAAATCACTGTAAAGTCGATGTTTTAAATAGAGCAGCTTTGGTTTTTGATCTTTTAAAAATGCAAAAAACCAAAGAAAGAAATGGAGTTTTGTTTTATTTGGCAATTGTTGACAGAAAGTTTGCCATCATAGGCGATTCTGGCATCAATGCCAAGGTACCAGATAATTTTTGGGACGAAGCAAAAGCCATTCTACAGAAGAATTTTGCAGGTGGTGAATTTGCAAAAGGCTTATCTGAGGGAATACTTTTAGCCGGCGAACAATTGAAGACTCATTTCAAATACCACAAAGATGATGTAAATGAGTTGTCCGATGAAATATCTTTTTCCTAAATCACAATTCCAGTATGTTTATGGCGAATCTCGATTCACCTGAACATGGAATCACCTGATAAACTGTTAGTAAAACGGGTTAATTAATAAAAAAACGAAAATGAAAAAATTCAGCATTCTTATCATAATATTCTTTAGCCTGTGGGCTTTAGGTTTTTCACAAATACCTGAAAGGCCTAATCCTCCGCGACTCGTGAATGATTTTGCCGATATTCTTTCTCCCGATGAAGAGTTGGCATTGGAGCGAAAACTAGTTTCTTATAACGATTCTACATCCACTCAAATCACCATAGTTTCAGTGGTCGATCTTGCCGGAATGGATAAGGCTCAGTTCGCAGTGGAGGTCGCTCATAAATGGGGCGTTGGACAAAAAGACCATGACAATGGAATGCTAATTCTCGTTAAGCCGAAATCCCGTGACTCAAAAGGAGAAGCTTATATTGCAGTTGGCTATGGATTGGAAGGTTTTATTCCCGATGCCACCGCTAAACGAATTGTTGAAAACGAAATGATTCCTCAATTCAAAAATGGAAATATGTACCAAGGCATTGATAATGCAACAAATAGTGTTATTTCTTTGCTTTCCGGTGAGTTTACTGCCGATCAATACAATAAGCAATCGGGATTAGGCGATTTGGTGGGGGTTATTTTCTTCATTATCATTATTATAATTTTTATTTTCGCAGGAAGAGCTAAGAATTCACAACATGGTTTGTCATCGAGGCAGTCATCATTTCCCTGGTGGATTTTATTATTGGGTTCAGGAGGTGGTGGCTCTGGTGGTGGTAATCATTGGGGTAATTTCAGCGGAGGTGGCGGAAGTTTTGGTGGTTTTGGTGGAGGTGGCTTTGGCGGAGGTGGAGCCGGTGGAAGCTGGTAACATTTTTAAAACATATTCATTTTCAATTTGTTGAATAATTATTTTTAAACTATAATAATGGGTCAATTTTAAAACCGGTTATTATAGTTTTTTTTTTATCTTTAGTCAATTAATGTCAAGATTATTTAATGAGAACATATCAACGAGGATTTGAACAAAACTCCATAATCACCATAGTTACTTTTACTCTTTTGTATGTTATGGTGTGGTTTGCTCTTAAGGGCAACTCACCTCATATTATGTTCTCTGCTCCATTTATTGGTTTTTATTCTTTAGTGATGCTCGCTCGTTTGGTAATGTTGCAATTGGGCAAAGAGAAAAGGGAACATTACCACATTACTCAATTCCTTGTTTATTGTTCAGCATTGTTTTGGTCAGTTTCCTATAGCATAGGGTTGACGCAGAACAATAGTCTGGAACAAAATCTGCTAATCATCATTTTTATTATGGGAATTGGTGCAGCAGGAGCTATAGGATTGTCTAAAGATTTAAAGCTTACCGTGGGTTTTTTATTGAGTCTTTTAGCTCCGTCTTCACTTTTTTCTTTTATTTACCTTGATAGCTACGCTATTTTTATTGGGTTAGCTTTTGCAATGTATTTTGTATACCTGGCTTTTTATAGCCGGAAGTATTATTTAATTTCAGTAGAGAATTTAAAAAGCAAGAACGAACTCGAAAAGCAGAAAGTTCAGTTGGAAGAGCACAAGGAATTGCTCACCATTCAGAACAAGCAACTTGGGGATGCGTTGAACAAGGCCAAATCGGCTGACAAAGCTAAAAGTCTTTTTTTGGCTAATATGAGCCACGAAATCAGAACCCCGCTCAATGGCATCATTGGCATGTCGAATTTATTGCATGATATTGTGGAAACCGAAGAGCAAAAGCAAAAAGTATCTGTCATTGAATACTCCGCCGAAACCTTGATTTCATTGGTAAATGATATTCTTGATTTTAGTAAAATTGAAGCAGGAAAACTCGAATTAGATTTGGAAAACTTTAATATTCAGGAAATGTTAAAGAATACCTGCGAACTTTTTCTTCTAAAATCTAAAGAGAAGTCTGTTGAACTCAAGTACGAAATAGCTGATAATGTTCCTCAATTTGTAGAAAGTGACCAGGTTAGGATTCGACAAATTCTTATCAATCTTATCAATAATGCCGTTAAATTTACCAACAAGGGCTGGGTACTTGTAACAATGACCAAAGATTCAGACCGTAATAATGAGTTGGTTATCAAATTTGAAATCTTAGATACTGGCATTGGAATTTCTGCAGAAAATCAAACAAAGCTATTTAATGCTTTCACTCAAAGTGATGCATCATTCACCAGAAAATTTGGTGGAACAGGTCTGGGTCTGGCTATTTCGAAGCATTTAGCTCATTTACTAGGTGGCGAAATTGGGGTTGTTAGTGAATTGGATAAAGGGTCTAAATTTTGGTTTACAGTCGCTGCAAAATATGGGGTTGAGCCTCCTAAATCAATGGAAAATAAGCCGGTAGAGCGAATCGGAAAATTAAATATACTTTTGGCTGAGGATAACTCAGTTAATATTCTTGTGGCGACCCAGGTGATTGAAAAAGCTGGTTATCAAGTTTCTGTTGCCAAAAATGGGAAAGAAGCCTTTGAAGCATATCAAAAAGGCAAGTTCGATTTAATTCTCATGGATATTATGATGCCAGAAATGGATGGTATGGAAGCTACCTGGCTTATTCGTCAATATGAAAAAGAATTCAATTTAACGCCAGTTCCAATAATTGCACTAACTGCCAATGTGGTGAAGGAAGATCAAAAGAAATATATTCAGGCTGGTATGGACGATTTTATTAGCAAACCCATTAAACCCGATGCTTTGGTTGAAAAAATTAATCAACTATTTTCGGAGAGACCAATTAATAATTAAACAGCTCAATGAATAACCTTTATTATCTTTACAGCTTTGTTTAATGCTAAAAATAATCATCGTGAAACAGAAATACTTTTTTCTTTTTATCTTTTTTAAACTTTCTGTTCTTATGGCTTTTAGCCAAAGCTCAAAAATACCAGAAAATTTCTGCATTACACAGCAGGAGTATTCTTTATATCAATTGATAAATCAGCATAGAGAAAAAATTTCACTTCCTGCCATTCCACTGTCTAATGCGTTATGCTTTGTGGCCAAAACTCATGCTAAGGACCTGGCAGATAACTTCCCGTTTGGCGACGATTGCAAAATGCTAAGTTGGTCTTCGAAAGGAAACTGGAAACCATTTTGTTATCCAGCCGATCAAAATAAAAAGAATGATATTAAAGATAAAGCTAAAGAAATTGCAGGTTACCCTGGCAAGGCCTGGGAGATAACCTATTGGGAAAATACTACTTTGGATTTGGATTTTGTACTGGAATTTTGGTTAGGTATTCCATATACAGCAAACATGATCAATAGTGTCCAAAACTGGGCAACAACTCCCTGGAAAAGCATGGGAGTAGCAATTCATGAAGGATATGTTTTGGTTTGGTTTGGTCAGAAAGATGATTTGCAGCCATTTACGGTTGTTTGTGAAACTGGGGAGAGAATTCAGCATGCAACAGTTTCAGAGGTTGTGGCAGTAACTCCGGTTGTTGAAACAAACAATTCATCAGATGCTGGGAAAAGTTATTTCATTATCATTGGGAGCTATAACCGCCGAACAGATGCTGAATCTGCCGTAAAAAGCTATAAACAAATGGGTTATGCAAATGCAACTCTGGTTGAAGAACAAGGCAAAATTCGTGTAGCCATTGATGTTTTTTCAACTGAAAATGAAGCGAATACAGAGCTAACAAATTATCGTAATAAATTTCAGGGGGCCTGGATATTTTTAAAGTAACAAGGTGACTGGCCCTCGAATTACTTTGTTATTCCCATCCATATCCACCAATCTAATAATATAGGCATAGGTTCCCATAGGTGCTCTCAGCCCGTCAACTGTTCTCCCGTCCCAGTGTTTAAAGAAATCGCGCGTTTGAAAAACCACTTGTCCCCAGCGGTTATAGATGCGCATTTCATAGCTTTGCATGTCAAAATATTTTCCTACTGGCCCAAATGAATCATTTATTCCATTATCATTGGGCGAAAAGGCAGAAGGAATATAAAAATTGTACACAGGGGTAACTTCAAATGATTTTGTTAGAGAGTCAATGCAGCCAAATTCGTTGATGGTATAAAGTTTTAAATGATAAAATCCGGTATCAAAAATGCTGTCGATGATGTTTGGAGTATAGATATTTTCCCATAAAATAGTATCTGACAATGACCATTTTAAATAACTATCTGTTGGTACATAGTTAATAATGTTCAGATTAGAAAGGCCTTCTATGCTAACTTTTTCTGGTTCTATCTTAAAGTCTGCCTTCTCTATGGGGTTAATCAAAATATAATCATTCAGTGTTAAATTATTTTGGCAGAAGTGATCGGAAGTGTTTTGCAGACTTACAGTAAAAGTTCCTGATGAAAACACATGACTCACTGTGTCTCGCGCTGTGGAAATAAAATCCCCATCTCCAAAAGCCCACAGCCTGTTAGCAATAATCCCCGAGTTAATATGGCTGGTATCGGTAAAATATACACGGGCATTTTTACAATGAATAGTTGTATCGGCTAAAAATCCAATCTGAGGAATCGGATAGACAATCAACTCATTGCTTGTGCTATCAACACAGTTATTGAATGCTTTTACAATTAGTGTAGTCGTATAGGTACCATCATGTTCGTAGATATGGTTGTGCTCAAGACCCCCGGAAGAATAATTGATAACAGTATCCAAACCATCCCCATAATTCCAGTATGACCAAGCCAGCATGTCATCGTCTATATGAGTTGTGTTTTGAAAAGGTGTCCCAAGGCCAAGGCATATATTCTCAGTATTAAACTCCACATCGGGACTGGCCAAAATGCTGACATGTTTCTTGATGCTATCCGTAACTATCACATCATCAAGTTGATAATTCACTAATAACATGGCTTCATAATCCCCAAATCTCGAATATTGGTGAATAACAGTGTCCACATCCGGAGAAACTGAAGTGAAATGTCCATCGCCGAAATGCCATATTTTTTCATTCACAGTATAATCGGGGTCACAAACTGTACTGTCAATAAAAACTGCAACATCATTTTGGCAAATCCAATTGGTATCGTTATAAAAATTCACCATAACACATGGGAAATGAGCGATGGTATAGTCAATACTGTCCAAACAGCTTGTAGCGTCAGAAACAATTAAACGTGACATGTATTGTGCATGAAAGGGCGCATAAGTATGGTAGGTATCAGGAGTATCAGGAGCATTAATAGTTTGAGTGGCTCCATCACCAAAATTCCATGTCCACGATAAGATATTGTTATCCCCAGCTACAGATTCATCGAAAAACAAGGTGCTGTCATTGCAAGAACTTTCGTGAAAGCTGAATTCTGCAATTGGATTTTCCCAAACCTTTATTCTACGTCTAATAGTGCTTTCGCATCCAAAACTATTTATTGCCTGTAACAAGACTTCGAATTGTCCAGGCTCCCAAAACTCATGCCGTATGATGCTGTTTGTTGTAGTTACTTGTGGACTACCATCCTGAAAAGCCCATGTATATTGAATAATACTGTCAGTAATAGGTTCTATTATAAATGCCGATAATTCTGTTTCCTGTCCAAAGCATACTGTATCTGAATTAAAATTCATTGAGAGCTCAGGACTAATAAATAAAGTTTCGGTTATGGTGTCTTTGCAACCCCTGGCATCGGTTATTAAAAGACTGATATTGTAGTAAATATCAGTGTTTAAAAAAACAAAATAGGTATTTGGATCAAAGGATATATGCCCATCGGGGAAATTCCATAAATAGCTAACAATACTGCTCTCATTAGAATACGAGCTGTCGCTAAAATATACCAGCCCGGCCATGCAGGCTGAATCTGAGCTCAAGAAATTGGCAACTGGAGGTTCCAGAACGCGGACTTGTTGAACAATTGTATCTAAACAACTGTTGTTACTTCCCACTATCAGCTGCACATTGTGATATCCAAATACTGAAAAAGTATGTGCCGGATGTTGGATAGAACTTGTTGCTCCATCTCCAAAATCCCAATTGTAAAAATCAAACCCTGATGATGATGAAGATTGGTTGGTAAATTGAGTTGGGCTGTAGAGGCAAACTGTTGAATTTGTAAAATCTGCGATAGGCAATTCAAAAACAGAAACAGTTTTTTGAGTAGAACTGCTACATCCGTAAATATCTGTTATAGTGAAGGTAACAACAAAATCTCCAGAGGTTTGGTATATGTGGGCAGGATTCGACTGATTACTTGAGCTTCCATCTCCGAAATCATAGTACCATTCTTCAGTTTCATCTACAATAATATAATCGGTGTCATTGAACTGTGTAGCTGATCCTGCGCACACATTATTAAATGAAAAATCGATAACCGGGAAATCATGAATAGTTATGGGCAATTGATTTTGATCGAAGCATCCATTCGAGTTTTCAGCAGTAAGCGAAACAATCAAGGTTCCTGACGATGCATATGAATGAGATGGATTTTCCTGATTGGATGTATTGCCATCTCCAAAATCCCACTGCCAACCCACAATCTCACCTTCGCTTGTTGTTGATGCATCGTCAAATTCAACTATTGACTCAATGCAACTTGAACCATCGGAAAAAGTGTATTCAAAGTCAGCTGCCGGATTTTCGAATAAATCGATGGTAAGGGTGATCTGATTCTCGCAACCTGCAGTTGTAGTAGAAGAAAGTGTAACGGAGTAGGAGGTAGGTCCACCAGCGGCATAGACATGAAGAGGATTTTGTTCGGTGGAGGTATTTCCATCCCCAAAATCCCAGAGCCATTCAACCACTGGTGTATCGGGGTTTATACAAATAGACTCGTCAAAAAATTCAACTTCCAAACTGCTACATGAGCTATTGAAAGAGAATGCTGCCTGGGGCAATGCATTTAATGTAAGGTTTTGAGAAGTGGAATTTTCGCAACCCAAATTGGATGAAGTTGTTAGGGATACTGTAAAACTGGTTGGCCATCCGGAATTATAAATATGAATTGGATTCGGTAATAATGAGTAATTTCCATCACCAAAATCCCAATACCAACTGTTAATATAACCAGCACCAATACTCGACTGATCCGTAAATTGAACACTTGAATTACTGCAATTTGAACCATCAGGAAAGTCAATTTCAAATTCCACATTGGGGGCTTCAAAAGGGCTCACCTGATGTGTTATTATATTGGTACAGCCGTTGGAATTGGTAGTTGCAAGAGATACTTCATAGATGCCAGGTCCATTAGCGTCAAAAATATGAACTGGATTCTGTTCCGATGATGTTTCACTATCTCCAAAGCTCCATGACCAGCTTATAATTGGGAACGATGGATGAGAATTTGATTCATCATAGAAATTAATATTTTCGCCCTCACAAGCATTGGTAAATGAGAATTCAGATTCTGGAGAAAGTTTTAAGGTAATTAATTTTTCTACAGTATGTTCGCAACCAGAACTGGTTGTCGATGTAAGGGAAACTAGAAACGATGGCCCTCCTAAAGAATATGTATGTTGAGGATTTTGAAGGATTGATATTTCACCATCCCCAAAATTCCAAAGCCATTCAACAACTGGAGTTGAAGGATTGGCGCAAATTGATAAATCCTGAAATTCCACTGGATTCCCCATACATGCAATATTGTGAGTGAAATCGGCTTCCGGCAAAACGTTTAAATTTACTGTTTGCAATATTTCATTTTCGCAGCCCTTGTTCGTGGTTACTAATAGAATTACATCGTAATTTGTAGCCCCGCTAGATGAATAATTATGAGTGGGATTCTGTTCATTGGATGTATTCCCATCTCCAAAATCCCAAAACCAGGAAACAATAGGGGTGGAGGGAGGCGACATACAAGTGGATTGATTTGTAAATGTTGTCAAATCCCCCAGACAAGCAGTTGTATTAGTAAAGTTTGCAATAGGAAGGTGGTTGACAAGGACGTCTTTTGTTATATTATTTACACAACCATTCTGGTCGGTTATTTGAAGTGTTGCTGGATAAACGCCTCCAGAACTGTATGTGTAAGCTGGATTACTTGCAGTTGATTCACCAGTCCCATCCCCGAACGAATAGAATAAATCATATGGTTCTACGGCATTAGTTGTGTTGGTAAATTGAGTTTCAGTACCAACACATACCTGATTTGAAAAGAAATTTATTGAAGGCGCTGCATTTATATAAATGGATTGGGAAAAAACGTCTGAACATTGATTCGAATTGGTTGCAGTTAATGTAATCTCGAATACGCCTGATGATAAAAATGAATGTGTTGGATTCATGGTATTTGCTGAAATACCATCTCCAAAATCCCATTCCCAGGTCATATTAGAGCCAGGATTTGACTCATTTGTAAATTGAATATTTGACCCGACGCATTCAGTACCATCTATAAATGAGTAACTAAAATCTGCAGTTGGATTGTTTGTTACTACTACATTTTTTTGAATTGATGTAATACAGCTACCATTGTCAATGGTTAGAACTACAATATATGTACCAGCCAAAGCATAAATATTTTGAGGATTTTGCACTGTTGATGTATTTCCGTCGCCAAAATCCCATTCATAATTTAGTGAGCCTTGAGGACTAGATTGGTCTGTAAAGCTTGTGGGGCTGCCAGCACAAGCAGACGTATATGTGAAATCAGCATTAGCCTCCCCGCTAATTACAACAATTGTGGAAGTTGGAAGGCTACTCCCATCACTTGTATTTACATGAAGGGTATAAGTTCCCGTTTGATCTAAAAACTCATCATAGGGTATCACTGGATTTTGATCCGTAGATGTAAAATCATTGGGCCCGAGCCAAAAATAGGTTCCGCCATCAATATTTGCATACAATTCTATATCATCCCCCTCACAGATAGGACTATTACTTGTTGGATTGATTACTAATTCGGGACAAGTTGTTTCTCCTGTTCCAGCTGATTTTTCGATGGTAATAGTACAGGGATCTTCTGAATAGTTAGTAACCAGTAGGATATAATAGTCGCCGATTGACATATTGGTGGATGGAATATAGCAATATTCATCGTAAGTATAACTATAACTACAGTCAACTTCATTTGCCATTGTTAATTGAGCTGTACAAGGCCCATAGGGATCAGAAAACGGCCCCCAGCAAATAAAATCTACATCTTCGCTATCTATATTGAAAATGTGAAGCGTTATTGAGCTAACTGTTTCAATTTGCATGTAAAACCAACCAGGATTCGGCTGAGAATATAAACAGCTATAATCTGGGCCTGTTTCACCTGTGCCAAATTCTTGTCCCCCAGGATAAGTAACAGTTTCTGCGGTGCAAATTTGCCAGGAACTATTGCATAAAAAATTTTGAGAGTCACCTATTTGGTGCACTAAAACAAGCAATAACAATATTATATTTGTTCTATTGAAAAGAAAAAACCTCATTTGTTTAATCTAACCATTAAATTATCCATTCCTCAGATATAATGAAATCAGTATTAGTTGGTGGTTTGTGTGCGTCAAATATATTAAAAATCCCAAACATCGCTCATTTTGATTGAAAAATCAGTGTTTTGATGAGTAAAATTATTTTTTTTATAATGCATTGCAAATTGTAAAATTGATTTACCTTTGCACCCGAAATAAAACTATCAGTTAATGTGCTGGTAGGCAATAAAATATATTTTTTGTTTAATTTAAAAAAAGAAAGAGAGCGTATTTAGTATGATTATTGTTCCGGTAAAAGAGGGCGAAAACATCGACCGTGCCCTGAAGAAATTGAAAAGAAAGTTTGAAAGAACTGGTGTAGTTAAAGAGTTGAGAGCACGTCAGCGATTTGTAAAACCCTCTGTTAAATCTCGTGAGCAACGACTAAAAGCTATTTACATTCAACAGCTCAATTCGAATGAAGAAATGTAGTTTTGAATGTTAAAAAATTAAAGCCATGTCCCAGGATGTGGCTTTTTTTTTGGCGTATTTTAGGGGGATAATAATTCTTATTTTAGCGTTTCATTTTTAAAAAAAATCGGTTGGAAGAATTTCTCAAATATCTGGAACTTGAAAAGCGATATAGCGAACTTACAATCATATCTTATAGGAGCGATTTAATACAGTTTATCCAATTTCTCAGAAAAGAATTTGACTTAGAACAATTGGATGAGGTGCTGGATATTCATGTCAGAAGCTGGTTGGCAAATCTTATTGATGGAAAAAATTCAGCTAAATCGGTCAATCGAAAACTTAGCGTACTACGTTCATACTATCGTTACCTTATTAAACAAGGAGTAATTAATAAAAATCCCTGTCAGAAAGTTATAGGTCCAAAAGTAAATAAGCGCTTACCAGTGTTTATAGAAGAAAGTAGGATGACTCTTTTAGATAAGGTTGATTTTGTGGAAAAGGGCACCAATGATTACGCAACTTTTCGTGATATAGTTATTGTTGAGCTCTTTTATTCCACAGGAATCAGAAGGGCAGAACTGATTGGATTGAAAATGGGTGACCTAAATCTATATCAAAAACAGATTAGGGTCCTGGGAAAAAGAAATAAAGAAAGAATAGTTCCCTTACATGATCAGATTATGCAATTGCTAAATGATTATCTATCAGTTAGAAAGGGTTTTTTTGATAGTAATTATCACGATGATTGGATTTTTTTAACAGAAAAGGGCGAAAAAATGTATCCTAAACTTGTTTACAGATTGGTAAATTCTTATCTTAGCCATGTAAGTACACAAGACAAAAAAAGTCCACACGTGTTGAGACATACATTTGCCACGCATATGCTGAATAATGGAGCAGATTTAAATGCAATAAAGGAGATTTTAGGTCATTCGAGTTTGGCTGCAACGCAAATTTATACTCACAACACTATAGAAAAATTAAAGAAAGTATATCAACAAGCACATCCAAAAGCTTAAAAAAAGGAGGTTAAATGAAAGTAGACATTCAATCCATTCACTTTGATGCTGATACAAAACTCGAAGCTTATATCAATAATAAAGTTTCGAAACTCAACACTTTTTATGAACCCATACTTGGAGTTAGTGTTAATTTGCATCTGGATAAATCAGATAGAAGAGAAAATAAAGTAGCCGAAGTCAAAGTTTTAATAAATGGAAGCGATATGTTTTCCAAACGACAAGCCGGCAGTTTTGAAGAAGCCTTTGATCAATCTTATGAGGCAGTTAAAAATCAGCTTATTAAGCACAAAGAAAAGATTAGATAATGGATTAAAAAAAATTATTAAAAAAGTTTTGTTTATTATCACAGAGTTTATATTTTTGCAGTCCTTTTTAAAGAAGGACTGCATTTTTGTGTAGTTAGTTCATTGAAATATTTTTTTTTCAATAAATTCGTGAAATGCCGATGTAGCTCAGTTGGCCAGAGCAGCTGATTTGTAATCAGCTGGTCGGGGGTTCGAATCCCTCCATCGGCTC
>CAXYYJ010000034.1:0-55702 GCA_964293475.1 uncultured Draconibacterium sp. | reverse complement strand
CTTTTTTTGACCATTTTTACACTTTTTTGTGTAAACCTATTTTAGGACAAGACAATGAAATATCCATGCAAAAAGGTTTACACAAACTGCGAATGTTTAACATGGATATTCCATCTGACCATTAAAAATAAAATTATAAACAGATGAAATAAAAACGCATCATTTGCGGGTTTATATGTTCCAGGATAGGTACACCGGTCGTATCATAGTTTTGGGTGGTAAAAAAGGGACTCAACAGAATGATATAAAGCAATTTAGAAGAATAAAAAATGATTATTTAAATCAGCAGATATGATACCAAAAAGCGAATTATTAAATACGAATGAATACTGGTTCGAAATCCTGCAAAATCAAATTTACAGATTGGTTTCCGAATATATTGAGAAAGAAGGCATTTCCCAAACTCAATTTGCTGAAAAACTTGGGGTCTCAAAAGGGTATATCTCTCAGATAATGAATGGAAACTTCAACTATACGCTTAAAAAACTCATCGAACTTTCGCTGGCTGTGGGTGTGGCACCGGTTATTGATTTTCGCCCACTGAATAGCTTTGAAGAAAGTCAATCGAAATCAGACTCATTTAGCTTGGGGACGGCACAAAAAGTAGCCGAACCAAAACCGGTATATAAAAGAAAATCCAAACTCTGATTCTTTTGATTTTTAACCATTTACATGATATTTTTGGCATTGCAATAGTATTACGAAAAGCCTGGATTCATGGGGTATATTCAAAGATAACTCCGCAAAATTTGCAGAAGTATCTCTTCTTGCCGCAATTCATAACCACAAATCCTTATTTTTGCCTCACTAACCCCAATTTACAAAACCATGTTTATATTTAATATTTTCTTCATTTTCAGTGTGATAACTGGTTTTTTCTCGCCCGATGAGAAAAAAGAAACAACTCCTTTCGATTGGAAAAATGCAACCGTTTATTTTATGCTCACCGATCGGTTTTATAATGGCGACCCCACCAACGATGTGAATTTCAACCGAATAAACCAAACTCATGAAACAAGAAAATTCATGGGGGGCGATATAAAAGGCATCACAAAAAAAATTGAAGAAGGCTATTTTAATAAACTCGGCGTTGATGCCATTTGGTTTTCGCCAGTCAACGAGCAAATTCACAGCTCTGTGAATGAAGGTCAGGGCGAAACATACGCTTTTCATGGTTACTGGATTCGGGACTGGAGCTCCATGGAGCCCAATTTTGGTAACGAGGCCGACCTGCTGGAGCTCATGCGTGTGGCCCATGCTCATGGCATCCGCATTTTACTCGACGTGATTATCAATCATACCGGACCTGTTACCGAAGTTGATCCTGTTTGGCCTGCAGATTGGGTGCGCACCGAACCACAATGTAACTATCAAAACTACAATAGCACGGTGTTTTGCACTTTGGTAAAAAATCTTCCGGATGTACGCACCGAACAAACACAATCTGTTGAACTGCCCCAAAGTCTGCTCGACAAGTGGGCAAGCGAAGGCCGATTAGACAAAGAGTTATCCGAGCTCGATGCATTTTTTGCCCGTACCGGATATCCCAGAACCCCAAGATATTACATTATAAAATGGATTACCGACTATATCAGAAAGTTTGGAATCGATGGCTTTAGAGTGGATACTGTGAAACATGCCGAAGCCGATGTTTGGGCGGATTTGGCCAAAGAAGCTCAAATAGCTTTCGATGATTGGAAAGCGAAAAATCCGGAGCCCATACAGCAAAATCAGGATTTCTTTATGGTGGCCGAGACCTATAATTACGGGGCACTCAATGGCCGTCTCTTCGATTTTGGCGATAAAAAAGTAGACTATTTTTCGGCTGGATTCGACAGTCAAATCAACTTCGGCTTCAAAGGCGATGCTCATAAAAGCTACGAAGAAATATTCTCTTCCTATTCGCAAATGCTCAACGAAGGCGAACTCCAGGGTGTAACCTTCATGAACTACATCAGCTCTCATGACGATGGTTGGCCTTTTGATACTGCCCGAAAAAGAACTTTCGAGTCGGCCACCAAACTGCTGCTGGCTCCCGGACAAGCCCAGATTTACTATGGCGACGAAATAGCCCGTCCGCTCACAGTTGAAGGAGCGCAAGGCGATGCCAACCTGCGGGGATTCATGCCATGGAACGACCAGACGCACCAGGATTTATTGTTGCATTGGCAGAAATTAGGCCAGTTCAGGCAAAATCACCTTTCAATTGGAGCAGGAGCTCATGAAATGTTCAGTGCCAAACCCTATGTTTTTGGCCGCGCCTATCAAAAAAACAACGTGGAAGACCGTGTGATAATTGCGCTCGATCTGCCAAAAAGCGAAACAGAAATTCCTGTTGCTGAATACTTTGCCGATGGTTTGGAAATTTTAGATGCCTACTCAGGCAAATCGTACAAAGTAGCTCAAGGCAAGGTGAAGGTAAA
Source organism: uncultured Draconibacterium sp. (assembly GCA_964293475.1). GTDB lineage: Bacteria > Bacteroidota > Bacteroidia > Bacteroidales > UBA12170 > UBA12170. The sequence goes on along the minus strand of CAXYYJ010000034.1, from coordinate 53,279 downwards.
AACCGATGCGGGGATTGTTTTGCTTGAGAGAATGAAATAAAGGTTGCGTTTGCTGTTTATTTGAATCAGATTATTCGAAATTCTATGGTAGAGAAAAGAAATTTTTGTGGCAGAATATTGGTCATATTTCTAATTGTATTTTTTACTCAAAATGCTAAATCTCAAGACTTATACACCACTCATGCTGAAGGTTATATCCCACCAGACAAATCCATATCAGGCAATGAAGGTCATAGGAAAACCATCATCGATTCTGCCGAAAAGAAACATCTGATATCGGAGTTTACCGAATTCAATAAAAAAGCAGAGAAATTATTCAAAATCATTCCCATCCCCTTATATACTTATTCGTCCGAAGCGGGAAATGTTTTTGGTCTGGCCAAGTACAATGTGGTGAAACTCTATAAAAACGACAGCATAACCCATCCCAGCAAGTTGACCGAGGTATTTACCATGTCGAGCAAAGGGAGAATCAATGCTTCTGTTACATCGGAGCTGGTTTTTAAAAATAACAAGTTTGTGCTCCTCAGTTTTGTTAATTTCAAAAAGAACCCTGAATATATTTACGGCATCGGAAATTCGGTTGATTTCGATAGTAAAGAGAGCATTACCACCGACAGATTCAAATTTAATGCAGTGGGCTTGTACAAAGTTTATAAGGATTTTTATTTGGGGGGAGCCATCGATTATGCCAATTATTTCAAAATTGAAACCGACACATCCAGCTTCCTGGCTAAGGAACAAGTGCTGGGAATAGATGGTGGAACCCATATGGGAGTTGGTTTATCGGGGGGCTGGGACAACCGCGACAACCGCTATAATTCCACCAAAGGAGCCTATCTTTTTGCTACCGCCTATTGGTATACCAAAGCCCTTGGAAGCACCTATAATTATACAACTCTGGAGGTTGATGCCCGTAAATTCTTCAATCCCTGGTATAAGCATATCATTGCTATTCAGGCCACTACATCGTTTCACAATCACGATGTTCCCTTTTACGAAATGGCCATGCTCGGCGGAGAAAACAAAATGCGGGGATATTATAAAGGTTCTTTGCGCGATAATGTTTTGGTCGATGCCCAATTGGAATACCGGATGCCCATTTGGAATATTTTCGGTATCACTGCCTGGGTTGGCACAGGTCGTGTAGCGCCATCCTACAAGCAAATGACCATCGATAATTTTTGGTTTAGCTATGGCGGGGGCGTGAGAATTATGGTCGATACCCAGCACCAAACCAATGTGAGAGTTGATTTTGGCTTTGGCCCAAAAGGCGTTCATGGATTCTATATCAATTTCGCTGAGGCTTTTTAATGAGAACCGTCAGATTCTTATCATTAGAATGGAAATGGCTGGTTTAAAAATAGTTACAAATTAAAAAACCCGCACCGAAAATCCAATTCGTGCAATAGGCAAGCCACTGAAATAGGTTTTTTTACGATCCGAAGGGAGTCGGCCATTGTATCCTCCTTCAATCGTGTATTGTCGTTCTATATACATTATTTTTGCTCCAAGTTCCACAAAAAATTCCAGCGATTTACTTTTATTCAGCGGCGTATGAACCCCATATATCACGGCCAGATTGTGCTGTTTTTCTGAGAATTCTGCATAGCTTCCCTCTGTTGTACCGGCAAAATAGCCGGGGTCGTAAATATAATTTCCGGTTTGCAAATACTGATATTCAAAGGTCCATTGTCTGATTTTATTCCACCGTCGGGGAGAATCCCACCGTCTGAAATAGTTGATTCCCACCCCGTTTTGGTTGGCCCAGTGTGCAAGCCATGTAATTCCAAATCCCCCGTTATCATAGACCACTTCGTCGATAATGGGGAAATAATAAACCAATCCAAACCCGCTCCTGACATCGTTTTTGGGTTCAAGCAGAAAATCTTCAGTGATACCATGCATGGTTTTTACGCCAACAATAACATCCAATTTCTGAGCCCATAGCGAGGTTGAAAGCAGAAAACCAAGAAATAACGCTGCGAATTGAATTGCGGTTTGCCGATGAGGAACATGAATCATAGAAATGGAGATTTATATTTTAATAGTGTGATAAAGATAATAATTTCTTAATCTCACAAATGACTTCTGCTAAAATTCTACTATGAAAGCGCTCATGTATAAGGTACCTTCAAAAACCCATTTATCAGTTTCTTGATTTAAACAGTCTCATGCTCAATCCAACATGGACAAATGGTGAAATAGAAGGGAAAAACTCAACTTTGTCCGAAGGCGTTTGTTCGTTATAAGTTCCTTCGATGGTATATTTTCTTTCAATAAACATGATCTTTGTACCAAATTCTATAAAAAATTCTGTTGTTTTGCGGTGATCCAACATGGTATGAAAGCCATACGCCAAAGCAATATTGTGATACATTTGGGTGAATTCTGCATAGTCTAAATCACTATTGCCAGAATAAGAGCCATAATCATCAATATAATTGCCGGATTTTAAAAACTGATATTCAATAGAAAATTGCCTGTATTTATTCCAGCGCCAGGGCGATTCCCACCGCCTGAAATAGTTGATGCCAACACCATTTTGATTGGCCCAATGGGGCAAATAAATCATCCCGAGGAAACCATCGTTGTAAACTACGGTTGTGGCAACAGGGAAATAGTAAACAGCTCCAAACCCACTTCTGACTTCATTTTTCTCTTGAAGCATTAAGTTTGCAGTAACTCCATGCATGGTTTTTAAACCCATATTTACTTCGAATTTCTGCCCGTTAACAACAGCCGAAACCAGAGAAAAGATGAGCAAAACCACCAGTTTTATGGGGGTTTTTTGGTATGAAAACCAAATCATCACATTGACTTTTATATTTTAATAATGTGATAAAGATAAATATTTTCTGTTTCCGAAATAAGTTTTACCAAATAATGTCCGGCAGGCTGATTGGTTAAATCGATTTCTGCTCTACCGGTGGTGGAGTTTAGGATTCCGGTTTCCACGGGAAGTCCCATGGCCGAAATAATTTCATAGCGAAAATGCTCACCCTGTGGTAATGGAATAAAAAGTGTACCTGTGGTTGGAACAGGATAGGCCGATGGCATGGTAAACGAGTCAACGGGCTTTATGCCAGTTACATCGATGCAGCCGACCACAGAAAACTCGGCAGCCGAAGCCCAGTCATTTCCGTTCACCTCGCTCAGGGCAATGAGTCTGAAATACTGACCTTCTTTGGGTTGTGCCAGCTCAATGGTTTGGGGAGCCGCTGTATTTTCCCAGGTTCCAACCGATACCGGAAGTCCCCAGTTTTCGAGATTGTCGCTGAAATAAAGCTCGTAATCCTTAATGCGCCCGTTTTCACCATCCTGCCGATTAAGCACGGTAAACTCCGACACTAAATATTTTTCCTCCATATCTATTTGTATTTCATGGGGATAAGTATCGTTTCCTGTACTCCAGCGGGTGTGCCAGATGGTTTCCGGATCGCCATCGAACGACATGGTTGCATAGCCCGGATAATTCACTTCTTCGCTGTCCACATAAATCAGACTCCAGGTTTCTTTAGGAACCTCGGCGGGATTGTTGCAATCGTAAATGGACGGACAAGTGGTGGTGCTCACCATATTGATAATTTCTTTGCTGTATTCCTCACCATTTTTGTTCACAGTCATGCGCACGGAATAGTCGCCGGGATTTCCCAAAACCACTTTCGGATTGCGGATATTGGGGTTGTCGATATACACTGGATTCGGGGTTATTTGCCAATTCCAGGAAACACCATCGTGGTTGAGAATTGAGTGGTCGTCGAACCAAAGCGTGTCGAGCATGCAGTTGTAGAACGATTTCTCCACCCAGGGATTGATTACGGGCTGGAAGTTTTCGGCCATCAGTGGAGCTTCCCAAACCCCGGCATTTCCGGCAACCCTGATTTTCGAATCGCGGTAAAAAGGCAAAGCCAGATTCACCGAAAATCCAGCGGGATAACCACTGCTGAAGCTTTCCCAATCGGTCATTTCAGCATCACGAATAAAAACCGAAGCTTCGTGATTGGGTCCGGCATTGGTGAAAAGATAGAGAATGTCGTTGCCGTTTTCATCGGGTTGAATGACCAGATTTTTGGTATAGGCTGAAACAGATCCTGTGAAATCGGTCCAGGTGTCGCCACCATCTTCCGATTTAAAAACTTCCCCAATATCGCTGCTCCAGGTGCCGTTGCTCAGGCAGGCATAGATGCGGTTTTCGTTGGTGGGGGAAATCACGAAATGGGTTTTGCCTTTCCAATAGTTTGTTCCGTATTCACCCGAAGTTAGCGTTGGTTTCAACTCCCAGGTAAGTCCGCCATCAGTGCTTTTATGGAAACCTTTGGTGGCCACATCGGCATAAAGAATGTTGGGATTTGTCTGGCTAATCTGAATCTGCATTACGCGTCCGTTGAAATCGTGAAGCATTTGCCAGGTCACACCCATATCGGTACTTTGCCAAACTGCATCGCCTTCGCCCATAAAAATGGTACCATAATAGTTGGGGTGGAAGACCATGTTGCCCCGTCGTCCGCCATACTCGTCCATGTTGGGGTATTTACTAAAAATGAAACGCCCTTCGGGTTCACCTTCAGCGGTTGATGGCAAAATCCAGCCATTCCCCAAATCGTTAAAAGCTGTATGGCGTGGTTTCCCCTGAATCATCCAGCCGGTTGGCGATTCGGCACCGCCCATTCTCAGGGCTTTTCCGTTGTAGAAATCGGCTATGGCGGTGTTTCCGTTGTGATATCTTCCGCCCACAACAATGTCTTCATTCCAGCCCTGATCGAAACCCCACATATCGCTTCCTACCAGTAACTCGTTGCGGCTAAAGTAATTGGCAGTGCTGGTGAAATAATCAGTGGAGAAGCTCATTCCCCCGTCGGTGGCCACCCAGGTGTTTCCGTTGTCGAGAATTTTCATATCCTGAATGTCGGGGTGAATGGAGAAATTTCCGGTATATCCGCCAATGGCATGGAATTGGCCGCCGCCGTTGGTTGATTTAAAAAGGGTGGTAGTTCCCGCAAAAATGATGTTTTCGTTGGTTGGCGATATCTCGAGAATCAGGTCAAAATAGCCCTGACCGTTGTTCATGGGCAGCTGACTGGTGTTTCCGGACGCCAAAAGGCTCCAGGTGACCGAATTCATATCGAAGCTGAGGAGATAAGGCGTATTGTTGGAGCTGAGCAATACCGCCATGAGTAAATTGGGATTTTGCGGGGTTGTGGCTAAGAGTCCGCCGCTTGACTGGGTCATTTCGGCTGGAAAATCAGCGTCTAAGGAAAAAGTTTGTCCTCCATCGGTGGAGTAAGCCACAGCGAAATTGTTGCCGGAGCGGGTGAGTGCAAAAATGCGAAAGCTATTGCCCTGCTGAATCTCCACATCGTAGGTTTCTGTGGTCCAGTTTCGTTGCCAGGTGTTTCCGCCGTCATTCGAAATTTGAACCCCATTGCTGGCAGCAGCCACTATTTTCTGGGGATTCTGGGGGTCGATGACGAGCCTGTCGGCATGAAAAGGGTTGGAGCTGAGCATGGGCGACCAGGTTTGGCCGCCATTGGTGGTTTTGTGAATTTGATTTCCGGCGGAGGCAAAAACAATTTCGGAGTTCGATGGATCGATGGCAACAGCGGTAATTCCTCCCCCGAAATAGTATTCGAGACCCAGCATCTGCCAGGTTTCGCCGTTATCGGTACTTTTATTCATAAATCCCGTTTCGGTTCCGGCAAAGAGAATATTGGGGTTCGATTTTGAAACGTCGAAAGAATACACGTTCACCTGCCAGGGACAGCTGAGGGGAGGCGTGGATGAGCCGTTTTCGTTGAGCCAGTAGGTATTTTTGGGTCCCAGAAAGGACCAGGGCTCGTTGAGCTGTGATGTATTTCGAGTATTTGGAGAGTTATTGGGTTGATTGAGAACAATTTGCTCAGGAAGCTGAATAGTCCCGTCGGCTAAAACATAGGGTTGAACCGCATTCCGCCACATTTTATAATACCGGTGAATGGCCGATTTTTCCTTACCATGATTTATTTTCCAGGCTTCGTATTCTCTTTCAATCTCCCGAAAATTGGGATTTTGTTCATAGAGCATTTTTGCCCATTGGGGGAAATTTTCTTCAAGGGCAGGCTTGTACGAAGCGATTATTCCAGGAATTTGGTCGGAGGGGGTGAGCCTTTCCTGGGCAAAAACATTGAACTGAAATGCAGCGAGCAATACTAAAAGCAGGCGAATGATTGATTTATTCATGGTTGGAATTGTTGTTGGATTTGGTTACAAATTTATTTTTTAAAATTGGTTCTGCCATTTTTTATACCCAAAATATCCCGCGTTTTCAAAACGTGTCCGTTTTTGTGCCTTTTTTACCCATGTTTGAAAGATATGGGTAATTAGTACTCATGTTTTTAGGTTTGGTGCTCTCCAAAAAAGTAAAGAGGATTATGCGATACTTTTTAATATTATTTATTCCTATTTAATCTCATCACTGAAAGTTTCTTCCAAATACTCTCAGCAAATTTAATTTTTTAGCTGTTCAAATCTACCCTTTATTTCATTCAAAAAATACGCACCTTGAGAAGGTGAACTCATCAACTCTTCAAATACTTTTTCAGGCACATTAGCAAACTGATAAATCGCACCGTGATGAAACTCTATTTCTAAAATATGTGCTTCTTTATCGTAGCCAACAGCGGCAATATTGAAAGATTCCACTGGAATTCGTTTAAATTTTGCTTCCCTTTCTTCCGTAAGGATAGTAAGCAGTTTTTTGCCTAATTCAGTGGTATAATATTGTTGATTTTTGCTAGTTGGCTTATTAGGCAATGTCAGGTTTAGCCAGCCAACTTCAATGAGTGGTTTTATATGATGATTGTAATTTTTGGTGTTTTTATAAAGCCCGATTTTCTCAAATATTTCATCTTTTGATTTTGGCTCCTGACAATAATTTAAAACATCTCTAATTGTTGAGCTTATTCTTTCCTTAATGTGTTCTTTATCTTGGTCTCCAATCTCAGAGACCAAGAGACTAAGATAAGGATTAATGTCGTTTATGTTCTTGAAATTCTGTATGTTATCTTCGTCTCCTCTTTGGTCATCTTGAGAGCCTAAGATGGATTCTGTTAAAGGGTGAATGGGAAGAATACACAAAAAATAAGCATTGTTTTCATCCGTCTCAAAAACAGGCGGTGGTGAACCGTTTTCTTCCAAGCTGTTGTGAATAATCGGTAAGCCTGTTCCTCTGCCTTCCGTGAGTTTCAGCTCCTTCAAAAAACCTCCAATTTTTCGGTTTCTATACTCTCGTGCTACTACTCTTTGTTTTTTCAGCATAGCTTGATTAATTGGTGGCATCGGACCTGGAAAACTTAATATTTCAATTTTATCTTTATGTATTTGAATCTCCACAGGGTTCTCACGTTCATAACTTTTATGATAAACTGCATTGACTACAGCTTCTTCTATAGCCTGAAAGGGATAATTGAAGAATCGTATTGATTCGGCTTGTTTAGCGGATTTAACCACCAATTCTTCTACTATGTTGGTTTTAAAATACTGTAAAACATCCCTAATCTGCTGTATAATAGAGCCAATGAATATTTTTTCGGTATAGTCTTTACCAACTTTATTTTTGTGGATTACCAAATCAATTTTTGCTCCTGAAAAGAATTTTTCGGGGTTTTCATTAAACAACAGTAATCCGGCATTTGTAGGGCGTAATAATTCGTCGGGACCTTTGGCTATCATTAAATGTCTGCATAATTCAGAAAATGGAATTTTTGTACTCTCTTCATATAGGGAACTCCTCACTTCTTTTAAATAGTTTTGAATCAAACGTAAACTCAAATCATCTAGGGAAGCTGTTTGATTGATTCGGTCATCAAAAGGGATACGTGCCGTGAGTTCAATAAGTCGTCTTTCATCATCGGAACCATCTTTAACTTTTACCGTTTTAGAACCACGTTTGATAAACATCGCTTTTTCTGTTCTTTTTTCACTTAAACTAATAGGTGCTTTGTAGGGTCTGTTATCCCCAGCGGGGGAAAACACAACCAATATGTGCTTTCCGTTTATTAAATATGGCTGAAAAACAGGAATATAAACAGGACTTAATTTATGGGCCAGTTCAATCAATTTTTTCTGTATGGCATCCAACTCTTGAACCTGTAAACCAATTGGAGGCAACTTGGCTTTCCCATTTTCTTCTTCAACTCCAATAATGACATAACCTCCATCCCAATTGTTAATATCATTGGCGTATGCACATAAAGTATGAATGATATCCTCAGGATTCCATCCTTTTTTCAACTCAATCCGATCCCATTCAACCGTATTGCCGTGCAGTAATTCATCTATGTTTATAGGTAATGCCATTTTCTAATTATGCCAAATTTAAATTCAATACCAGCCCTTTTGGTAGTTTTTCGTCGAACCAATGCCAAATATCAAACCGATAAGTTCCTTTTTCCCAACTATAGAAATCAACTTCAATTTCATCAGCCAAATTAATTGGAATAGCTTCAAATTCTTCCCACATTCTTTTAAGCTCTGTCGTTTTCATTTCCATTTTTCGCTTTTAAATACTTTACTCTTTCCTCCGCTACCCTTAGCGCTTCAATACCCAAATCTTCGTTTTGAATTTCGTATAAAATCTTGTCGCTCAGAAAAGAAACCAGGAGTTCGTTAGGGTTGTGGTCGTATATGTTGGCAAGTTTAAGAACAATATCTTTTGTTATTTTTCTTTCACCGCGCTCCATTTTACTCAAAATAGCCACATCGATATCGAGTATTGCTGCAACTTTTCGCAAAGGCAGCTCTTTATCCTCGCGTAGGGTTCTTAATTTCTTACCAATTGTTTCTGTTGACATTGTTTCTGTTGACATAATTTGTCAAAATTAGAAAATGTTTTTGAATTTTCACCTATGTCTTTAAATTCTTTTCTTAATTTTTTTGAGCGGAGATGAACATTGTTTTAAATCCTTTTTCGCAAAAACTCAATAAAAATTTCTGAATTTTGACTCTGGCACATCCAATTTGGAGTCCCAGATTATTTTTAAGTCATAGATATATTGATAGTTGCAAAATGTTGAATAAAATTTTGTCGAAGCCAGGCAATAAAAAAACCTGCCCCAAAGGACAGGTTTTCAAATGTGTTTATATATTTACTTGAGATTAAAGCCTGTAGGATTAAACTACTCCCTGAGCTATCATGGCATCGGCTACTTTTACGAAGCCGGCGATATTGGCACCCACCAAATAGTTTACATAACCATCGGGCATGGTACCGTGTTTGCGGCAGGCCTGATGAATGTTTTTCATAATCATGTGGAGTTTTTCGTCCACTTCTTCGGCGGTCCAGGAGAGTTTTATGGAGTTTTGGGTCATTTCGAGGCCGGAGGTTGCCACACCGCCTGCATTTACTGCTTTGCCGGGGGCGTAGAGAATTTTCGCATTTACGAAAACTTCTATGGCTTCCACATTACAAGGCATATTGGCGCCTTCGGCTAGGCAGATAACGCCATTGCTGACGAGGGTTTCGGCATCTTTTTGATCCACTTCGTTTTGGGTGGCACAAGGCAGGGCAATGTCCACTTTTTGTTCCCAGGGAGGGCGGTTGGCATAAAATTCGGCAGAAGGATATTTGTCGGCATAGGGCGAAACGATGTCCTGATTGGTGGCTCTGAGCTCGAGCATATAGTCGATTTTTTCGCCGCTGATTCCATCGGGATCGTAGATATAACCATCGGGGCCGGAGATGGTGACCACTTTGCCACCCAGTTGATTTACCTTGGTTACGGCTCCCCATGCCACATTACCAAAACCACTGATGGCCACGGTTTTTCCTTCCATGGTCATGCCTTTGGTGGCCAGCATTTCTTCCACAAAATACACGGCACCATAACCTGTTGCTTCGGGGCGGATGAGAGAACCACCGTATTCAATGCCTTTTCCGGTAAGAACGCCGGTAAATTCGTTTCTGATTCTTTTATATTGTCCGAACAAGTAACCAATTTCGCGGCCACCCACGCCAATATCACCAGCAGGGACGTCGGTGTTGGGACCAATATGGCGTTGAAGTTCAGTCATAAAGCTTTGGCAGAAATGCATTACCTCGTTGTCTGATTTGCCTTTTGGATCGAAATCGGAGCCACCTTTTCCACCGCCCATGGGCAATGTGGTGAGGCTGTTTTTGAGCACTTGCTCAAAGGCTAAGAATTTCAGAATCCCCAGATTTACAGTGGGGTGGAAGCGCAAACCGCCTTTGTATGGACCCAAGGCAGAGTTCATTTCGATTCTAAAACCGCGGTTTATTTGAATATTTCCTTTATCGTCGATCCAGGGTACGCGAAACATAATGACTCTTTCGGGCTCAACCATGCGTTCCAGAATTTTGGCTTCTTTATATTGTGGATGCTCGTCGATGAATGGTATGAGTGTTTCTACTACTTCGTGTACAGCCTGGTGGAACTCAACTTCGGCAGGATTGGCGGCGATAACTTTGGCCATAAAATCCTGAACTTTTTCTTCCATTTTCTTGTTCATATTAAATGTTTTTAGTTTCAGTCAAAATAGGTGACAATTTTACGAATATTTTACCGTATGGAAACCTAAGTAATCCATTTTTCAGGGGTTTACATGGGTTTTTCAGGGAATCTCTTAATATGAATGGTTCCAAAAAAAATAAATAAAATCAGGTAGTGGGGGTTTGAATTTTGATATTAGGAAGGGTGTTGAAATGGAATGGTAAAATAGAAAGTTGAGCCCTGACCGAGTTCGCTGTCTATCCAAATTTTACCGCCCAGCATTTCAACATAAGCTTTGGCAATTCCGAGCCCAAGTCCTGTTCCCTGACGAGCCAGCCTGTCGTTGATTTCGGCTTGAATAAAGCGCTCGAATATGGCATCGAAACGGTCTTTGGCCACCCCAATGCCCGAGTCTTTTACGTAGAACAAATACTCTGTTTCCATTTTAGTATATCCAAATTCCACAAATCCGGCATCGGTATATTTGAGTGCATTCTTTACAAGGTTAATGATGATGGCATCGAGTTTGGCTTTATCTGTAATCATTTGTTCATCATCAGAATTTTCGGGGAGAATCATTCGCAGGTCGATAGATTTTTTATCGGCATCGTGTTGAAAGAATTCGAAAATTTCGAGGAAGTGAAAATTGATTATGGTGGTTTCCAAATTGCAGGACATTAGGCCGGCTTCTATTTTTGAGATGTCGATAATATCGTTGATGATAGTGAGCATTCGGAAACCATTTTTTTCAATGATATTGACAAAACTTAGTTTTTCATCTTCGGAGAAGCTATCATCTTTCAGCAAGTCGGCAAACCCCAAAATGCCATTCATGGGGGTGCGAATTTCGTGGCTCATATTGGCCAAGAAGGCCGATTTAAGCCGGTCGCTTTCTTCGGCTTTATCTTTGGCGATGGATAGGTCGCTGTTGAGAATGGTGAGTTTTTCGTTTTGTTCGATGAGCTGATTTGTAAGTTGTTTATTTTCAGTAATATCATGGCTAATTCCTATGATTCTGAAAACCCGGCCAGCGCTATTTTTCAGGGGAATAAGTTGGGTGAGCATTTGAAGCTTTAGGGGGCCATAGTCGATTTCTTCTTCATAAGCAATGAGATGCCCTGCTTCGATGCAGTGTTCGTAATTAACTCTAAACTGATTGAACAAATGGGGGGGAATACATTCGTCAATATATCTGCCTTCGAATAGCTTAACACTTCCTATGAGTTTTTCTTCGGCAGGATTGTAGGTTACCACTTTATATCGTTGGTCTTCAGTAACTTCGTAAATAAAGATGATATCGCGGGAGTTCTCAAAAATCTGTCGGTATTTTTCTTCGTTTTCTTCGGCATTTTCTTTGGCTATTTTTAAATCAATATCGGCATTTTTTCTGGAGGTGATATCGAGCATAAAGCCATCGATGAACAATTCATTGGTTTCGGTATCTTCCACAAGGCGGCTATGAATGGACACCCAGATGATAGAACCATCTTGTTTAATGAATTGAGTATGATAATCGTTTATTATTTTCATGCTGAGCAAATATTCCACATATTCGTCCCTTTTTTCGGGGGTTAGCCATATTTGTGAATCGGAGCGGTTTATAAAATTAAATGCCTCTTCCATGGTGCTGAAACCAAGTATGTTAAGCAGCGATTGGTTCAGATACATTACATTTCCGGCCAAATCGGTTCTGAAAATGCCTTCCACAGCATTGTCGAAAAGGAATCGGTACTTTTTTTCGCTTTTCTCAGCAGCTTCTTTGGCTCGTCGCAACTCGATTTCATCTTGTTTTCGTTTGGTGATGTCTCTGCCAAAGCATGAAACTCCAACCACTTCATTCTCTATAAAAATAGGGTTAAGTGATAACTGCAAATATTTTTCGGTGCCATTAAAAACCAATCGATCTTCAAAGGTAAAAGATTCGTTGTTGAAGGCTCGTTCATATAGTTGTTTCCAGTATTTCCGATATTTTTTTGGGAGTATTTGCAGCTTGTTATCGCCGGCGTTTAATTCGATTCCGAAATTATCTAAATAGGCCTGCCGCATATTCATGTTGATATAGAGCAGGTTATAATCGCGGTCAATGGCCCAGATAAAATCGTTGTTGTTTTCAATAATCGATGCCAGATTGGCACGTTCGAGTTCGGCTGTTTCTTTGGCTCTAAATAAATCGTTTTCCTTATCCACCCGGGCCATTATATTTGTAATGAGCTGAGCATATACCTGAAACAATTGTTGTTCCTGGATGCTAAACTCATGTTGTGAATTGGGCATATCGAACCCGATGAACCCCACGCATTCTTTTTTCTTCATCAGCGGAAGGGTGAGAATGCTTTCCACTTTCTGTACTTTCATTATATGGAGAAGCGCTTCGTTGTTTATTTCGGACGGACTTTTTATATGAACCGTCTTCCCCTTTTTATGGAGTTTAATAAATTCGTTGAATGGTTCCAGATTGATATTTAACAGCTCCTTGCGATAAGATTTTACACCCTTATTGCACCATTCAAAATTATTTTTAGCGGTTTTATTGGTAAAATCATATTCAAATATATAGGATCGGTCGGCATTTACAAATTTTCCTATTCGTGCCAGTGAATAGTTTATAGCTTGAATGATGTCTTTATAATGGATATTGATGAATTGAGAAGAGAAATCAACCAACAGGTTTCGGAGCTCACTTTCATATTCCAACTGATTCTGAACAAGTACTTTCTGGGTTATATCCTGAGACACTGTGAGAATTCCCTGGCTGCCATCGGGCAATAGAATGGATGTTTCGCGCAGAAGTACTGTGCAGGTGGAGCCATCTTTCTTATAGTTGAGAACTTGAAGTTCAAGGGAGCTGCCGTTTAATATGTGGCGGATATTGGATTCGATGAGTGAAATATTTTCGGGTACTGCCACCATGCTGATGTGTCGGCCCAGCATTTCGTTTCTGCTGTACTGGAGCATGTTTTCTATCTCCTGATTGGCTTCAAGAATAGTCCCATTTTTGTCGAGAACAAAGATACCGGCGGGTGAAAAATCGAAGAGTGTTTTATAGGTTATTTTGCTGTTAGAGAGCGATTTCTCGGTGATTTTCTGACTGGTTATCTCGTAATCTACCCCGTAGGCTTTGCGAAGTTCGCCTTTGCTGTTTCTGATAAAAACGGCATTGGTGCGCATGTATTTCATGATGCCAGGCTCTGGGAAAATGCGGAATTCGGTAAAGAATTCGCTCGACGAGTCGATGGCATTTGAAATAGCATTTTTAAGGTGTGGCAAATCCTTATGGTGTACCTTATTCATAAAATCCTGCACGGTGGGCTCCATTTCTTTATTCAAACCATAGAGATGCGCCATCCAGTCATCGACATGAAACCGGCCTGTTAAAAAATCGAATTCCCAAATCCCAAAATTGGCCGAATCGGCTGCCAGACTCATGCAAATGTTTTTCTCTTCAAGCTTTTCTTCGAGCATTCGGAAATTGGTAACATCTACAGCCAATCCATCGATAGAAACAAGCTCATTCTGAGTATTATAGTTTGAATAGAAATCGACGGAAATCCATCGGTGGCTTCCATCTTTATGAATAACTTTGAACTGTATATGGCAGGATAACTTCTCATTTTTCTCCAGAAATTCTTTTAAATTGATGTCTTTTAAATGGAAATCGGGATGAATTAATTCTTTGAATTGCTTCCCTTTTAAATCGGTTAACAGGTAACCTAAAAAGCTTTGTTCTTCTGTTTGTAAATGGGTAAAAAAACCAATTGGGGACATAGAGAAAACAACCCGCTTGGAGTTTATGCAGAACTTAGGCAATTTATGGACGTCCGAATAGTTGCGACTATTGGCATCTTCCATATTGATTCCATTATTAATGATAATTGTTTTTAACCGCTCATTTTCTTGACGGAGTTTTTCCAACTCCTGATGGTAGTTTGTCGTATTCATAATTGTATTTTGAAAAAGTCGGTAAAAACAAATCTAAGAATGAACCTAAATCATTATTAAACAGTATTTTACAAAATTATGCCCATTAGGTGCACAAATTTATCATTTTGTTTGAAACATCATAATCATTTGCAAATAATTCATTTCAAAATATTGTGAGAAGTTAATTCAGGGTTTGAAAATAAAAAAAGCCATCCCATAGGACAGCTTTTTTTGTGGACGAATAAAATCGATTATTCTCCAAAAAGAATATAAGCCACACCCACTTTAAATCCGCCGTAGGCATTGTGAGATGCATTATAAACTCCTTCGGAATCGTTAATCTGATATTCAGCAGCATTGATGTCTTTTAAACCATAGCCAAAGTTGAGAGAAGCGTCGATATAAAGATTGTCGATAACGATGATTCTGGCACCCAGCTCAATGTTTACAGCAATATCAGTTTTATTGTAGCGGTCGGTAACATCATCGGCAGGAATATTAAAGAATGCTCCGTCAGTTGTTTCTCCAACCTGTGTAAAAGCGTCGCCGTCTTTAAGCCATTCCTGGTCAGCCTGACGCATATTGGCGATTAAAATACCCACGCCACCCAGGAAATTAACGGTATTTTCGCTGCTGCTGAAACGCAACATCACTGGAATAACGCTGTACTTGAACTTCAACTTTCTGGTAAAGTCAGAAACACCAGGACCATCAGTTAAATCGTCGTAGCTATCGGTATATTTTTGACCGAAATTGGTGAACCAGAAACCAGTGTACAATCCAATTTGTTCTGTAAAATTGTAGCCGACATCAAAGCCAAAGGAGTTGTTGAAAGTGAGAGCATAGTCGTATTCATGACCATTTCCCCAGGTGTTTTGATTTACTATACTGCTACTAAGAGGCATAATATTTGCCCCGAGGCTTAAACCTTTTTGTGCCATGACGATAGGACTCGCCAAAGCCATAATCAATAATAATGTAAAGAGCTTTTTCATTTGATTGTATTTTTGTTTTTAATGTTTTCTTAACATCAAAGATACCATTATTCCCACAAAATCAAACCCCTGAGGCTAATTTTTCAAGAGAATTTAATATTTGGTGGTATTACTGATTTGGGTTTAATAACAGATTGATGATTTAGGTTTCAAAAAGACATTTGTTATAAAATCTATTACCAACCAATAGGTTGATAAACAAAAAAAATTTCCAACAATAGAATTCCTGAGTCATTGTCACAAAAACCCGTGTTACAATAAGTTTGAAAAACCAGGTAAACGATTCGGAAGAAACTTCGTAAATAAGAAAGTGAATTTAAATCAATGTTTTGGACATGAAAATTATCAACGATTCGTTAAGACCAATTGTGACAAAACATCGGGTGTAAGCTCCTGAATTTGATGTTTCGCTTGTAAATCGGCAAAGCTGATGGTAAAGTTGCAACCACTTTTCCATTCGCTGCAGCCATAAGCCTGTTTGCCTTTGAGCATTTTCCCTTTCCCGCATTTGGGGCAAATCAACACATCGGTTTGGGGTTTTGGCGCAAGCTCTTTTTTCTCTGCAGGTTTTTTCTCTGCTTTCTTCTCTGGTTTTTTCTCCTGAGCTTCTTCTGCAAAGCTGATGGTTCTTGCTGTTTCCTTTTTTACATCGTCGACCAATTGGCTCACCATGGCTTTCATTTCTTCCAGAAACAGTTTTACATCATATTTTCCCCGCTCAATCTGGCTCAGTTTCATTTCCCACTGACCGGTGAGTTCTGCTGATTTAAGCAAATCGTTCTGAATGGTTCCAATGAGCTCAACTCCGGTATCGGTGGGCACCAGCGATTTACGTTTTCTGACGATATATTTTCTCGTGAACAAAGTTTCGATGATGTTGGCGCGGGTGGATGGGCGTCCTATGCCATTGGCTTTCAATACTTCGCGCAATTCTTCGTCTTCCACTTGCTTGCCTGCCGTTTCCATGGCTCTCAGCAAGGTGGCCTCGGTGAAATATTTGGGGGGTTGGGTTTGTTTTTTCTCTAAAACAGGTTCGTGGGGGCCACTTTCTCCAATCTCAAATTTGGGCATAATCTGCTGTTCTTCCGCATCTTCGTCCACCTGATTGTACACTAAGCGCCAACCCGGGCTCAAAATCTCCTTTCCGGTGGCTTTAAAGACAAATTCCACTACTTCGCCGGTAACTTTGGTGGTAGAAATGAGGCAATCGGGGTAAAAATTGGCTATAAATCTGCGGGTAATGGCGTCGTAAATCTCGAGTTCGGCACCATATAAGCCCTGAGCTTTCACCCCTGTGGGAATAATGGCGTGGTGGTCGGTGACTTTTGAATTGTCGAAAACCCGCTTTGTTTTGGGGATTTTCTTTTCGAGCAAAGTTTGAGTAAACGAGGCATATTCGGTGAGGCCGCGCAAAATGTCGGGTATTTTAGGATACTGGTCTTCGGGCAGATAGGTGGTATCGACGCGGGGATAGCTCACCAATTTTTTCTCGTAAAGCTGTTGTACGGTTTTTAGCGTTTCGTCGGCGGTGAGGTTAAATTTGCGGTTGGCTTCCACCTGCAGGCTGGTGAGGTCGAACATTCTGGGGGCAAACTCCTTGCCTTCCTTCTTTTCGAAATTCACGATGGTAAAAATCTCATCGGCAATGAGACGGAGCATTTCTTCGGCCTTTTCCTGCTCCAGAAACCGGCCTTTCTCATAGGCGAAAATGACTTCGCGGTATTTGGTTTTTACTTCCCAAAAATCGGAAGGAACAAAATTGATGATTTCCAGATGCCTGTGAACAATCATGGCTAAGGTGGGTGTTTGAACACGGCCAATGCTCAACACATTTTTTCCGGTTCCATACTTCAGCGTGTAGAGTCGGCTGGCATTGATTCCCAGAAGCCAGTCACCAATGGCGCGGGCACTTCCTGCTTCGTATAGATGCTGATATTTTTCTTCGCTTTGCAGTTTCTGAAAGCCCTCGCGAATGGCTTCTTCGGTGAGCGATGAAATCCAAAGTCGTTTTACGGGTTTTTTATTTCCAGCTTTATGGTACACCCACCGCTGAATGAGTTCCCCTTCCTGGCCCGCATCACCACAGTTAATGACTTCTTCGCAGCTGGGGTTATTGATAAGCGATTCTATTACGTGAAACTGTTTCTGGCTGCCTTCGTTGTCGATGAGTTTGATGCCAAATTTTTGCGGAACTATGGGCAAATCGTAGAGTTTCCACCATTTAAGGCGGGCTTCGTAGTCGTCGGGGGTTTTGAGTGCACAGAGATGCCCGAAAGTCCAGCTCACCCAATAACCATTTCCTTCAAAATACCCGTTATTGCGGGTTTTTGCCCCCAAAATCTGGGCAATTTCTTTGGCTACACTGGGTTTTTCGGCAATACAAAGCTTCACGGGCTGTTTATTTTGGGGCAAAAATATACATTATTAGAAGAATTTGTGAATAAGCTTTGGGCGGTATCATTGTTTTATTTTATTACTTTGTGGCATTAACCAGAGTCGATGGACAAAACATTCAAAAGAGATTTTTTAGCCCTTTTTAGCGGAACCACACTTGCTCAGGCAATTCCGTTTTTATTAGCTCCGGTTATTAGCCGTATTTTTACTGCTGAGGATATTGCAGTTTACGGTCTCTATGTGGCCATACTGGAAGTTTTGGCCATCGTGGTTTCTGGTCGTTATGAGCTCACCATCGTCATGCCAAAACTAAATTCCGATGCCAATCAACTGGTATTTGGCTCCCTTCTTATATCTTTTCTGTTTTCTGTAATGATATTTATTTCGGTGCTATTTGGCGCCAACGAGTTGGGAGAATTATTTAAGAACCCCAACCTTTCCTTTTTTCTTTATTTCCTGCCGCTGAGTCTTTTGTTTTACGCTGTAACCAAGGTGCTCAACAACTTTCTCATTCGAAACAAGAAATATATAGCCATAGCCACCTATAAATTGAGCCACAAAACTGGCGAAACTCTAACTGCTTTGGTTTTGGGGAAATTACATTTGATTAATGGTTTGGTGATGGGCGATTTATTTGGAAGGTTTCTGCTCGCCGTTCTTACCATCAGGTCTTCGTTTAAGGCAGACCTGGCCAAGATAAAACCCAATTGGCAGAGAATAGTTCAATTGCTCAAAGAGTATCGCGATTTTCCGCTATTCAATAGTGTTCCAGCTGTTTTAAACAGTTTGGCAACCCAGTTACCAGTTTTTATGATAAGCGCATATTATAGCGCCCATGCCACAGGAAATTTTAATTTCGCCCGCATGATTTTGGTGGCACCTTTGGCTTTGATTTCGACAACTGTTTCGCAAATATTGAGTCAGAAAATTGCCCAGCTTTATAACGAAAAGAAAAGCATTACAGCATTTCTGAAGCCGGTAATTCTGATATTGAGCACTTTGGCTATACTTATGGTATTGATTCTTTTCCCCTTTTCCGGGCCATTGTTTAGCTTTATTTTTGGAGAGCAGTGGATTTTGGCGGGCGAAATGACGAGCATTCTCGTTTTTGCTTTTGCGCTGCAATTTGTTTTAACCGCCTTATATCCTATTTTTTATATTCTGAAATTCATAAAAATGAGCAGTATATGGCAGGTATTTTATTTTGTCATTATTTCATTATTATATTTTGCCCGGGGCGAATCGCTCAACGATTTTCTTCGAATATTTGTTTACCTGAATACCTTTAGCTTTGCGATTTATGGCATATTGATTTATTTTGCCCTCAAAAAATACGAATCAAGTTTAAAATATGGAATCCCAAAAACCGATGTATAGAATAGCTTATGTGGCTCTTATAATGTCCTATCAGTCGGGGGTGGCCAACAAAATGCAAAGGCTGGCTCAATCGGCTCAATCGGAGGGAATCCCCATCGATTATTACTGGTTTACAACCAATTACAAAAAAGAAGAGAAGAATCTGGCGCCGTTGAATGTGGAAAATACCAACGCAACCAATCCCTTTCTGGTGCGCAAATGGCAGGCCGACCGGGTGAACGAGCTTTTAAAAACCTACCATAAAGTCGTTATCAGATATCCGCTTTTCGATCCGGTTTTAATGATTTTTTTAAAGAACAGAAAACGGTTGATTACCGAGCACCACACCAAAGAAACCGATGAGCTGCAAATAACTGGCGATAAACGCTACCTCATGGAAAAAACCCTTGGGAATTTTTGGCTGAAGAGTTTTGGTGGAATCATAGCCGTAACTCCCGAAATACTTGATTATGAATTGGAAAGAAGCTCGTTTAAAGGGGCTCATGCTTTTATTCCCAACAGCATTCCCCAAATGGCGAATTCACTTTCGCCAAATCAGCCTGAGGGGCCTCTAAAAATGGTTATGGTGGCAAATTTTCGCCCCTGGCATGGTCTCGATCAAATCATTGAAGGTTTAGAGAAATCCACTGACCAGAGCCAACATTTTGAGCTTCATTTGGTAGGGGATATTCCTGAAAATCAACAAAGCAAACTTGCAAAGTTTAGCAATGTTCATATTTATGGGCATTTGCCATACGAGCAAATTGAGAAGCTTTACCGAAAAATGCATTTGGGTATTGCGGGATACAATTTGGGCAGCAAAAATATGAAAGAAGCCACAGCACTCAAGGTAAGGGAATATTTTGCCAATGGCCTTGCTGTGGTGATTGGCTACAAAGATCCGGCATTCCCCGCCGGCTTCCCCTTTCTGTTGGAGACCAATGAGTTTAACATCCCCGATATTTTGCAGTTTTACAACGAAACCATAAAAACACCCAAAAATATCATTGCCCAAAGTGCGGAGCCCTGGGTGAGTAGCAAGTATGTCCTGCGAAAATTATACGATTTTTGCACCAAATAACAAAAAATGGCATTTAACCCCATCGAACATAAGATAGCACAAGCACTTTCGGCTTTTCCCAGGATTAAAGACGGGATCAAGTGGATGTATCAATGGGTGAATCGAATGGTTTATAAAACCAACAAAGAATATTCATCCAGCTTCAATGTAAAACCTGTGTTTAATGGCCCTGGCAATACTTTCTATGGATATTACGACCGCTCTCCGCGGCATCATAAGCAGGATTGGATACTTTTTCACCGAACAAATTCCGACACTTCATCAGCTCCCCAATGCAATTCCGAAATAGAGGTGGTTTTGTGGGATTTGAAAAATCAGAAAGAACTATATTCTGGAACCACAAGAGCTTATAACTGGCAGCAAGGCAGCAGACTCATCTGGTTAGATTCCGAAAGTTTTATTTTTAACGATTTCAGCAACAATGAGTTGTGTAGCAGAATAGTGGATGCCAATACCAGAATTGAAAAGAAAAGGCTTCCTTTCCCAATTTATGATGCGCACCAACAAAAGGCTGTAAGCTTAAATTTTAGCAGGCTTATGGCGTTTGACAGCGATTATGGTTATGCATCGGTTTTGATTTCCGCTTCGGACAAGAGCTTTAATGATGAAGAAGATGGAATTTTTTATCATGATTTGGATCTGGGAACCAGTAGGTTAGTGATTCCTTACAGCCGATTGGCATTGAAAACAGGAGCGAAATTTAAAAACCATCAGAACTGGGTCAATCATCTCATGATTTCGCCCAATGGCGAACGAATGATGTTTATTTATCGGTGGTTGGAAAACGGAATAAAAAAGGATGCCTTGTTTGTTGCCAATATCTCTGGTAATGAGCTTCAATGCATTGTAAACGAAGGCATGGTGAGCCATTGCTGCTGGGTTGGAAACGACTCAGTAATGGGCTATTTCAGAACTTTGGAACATGGAGATTGTTTCCATTTTGTTCAATTACATGATATGAAGATAAAACCCCTGGAATCAACGATTTCTGCCGGATTTGGCGATGGGCATCCCACTTTGAATGGAAATAATTTGCTATTTGATTCCTATCCCGACCGAAGCGGCAATCAGCATTTATATTTGTTAGATTTAGCTGGTGGCGAACTCACGGAAGCCGGAGCATTTTTTCAGCCCATGAAATTCTATGGTTCCAGCCGTTGCGACCTTCACCCACGATTTTCTGCCGATGGAAAAACAGTGTTTTTCGATTCCACTCATTCGGGGCGTCGTCAACTTTATTATTTTAATCTGGAGGGAGAAATTTAATGGATGTTTCGGTAATAATTGTCTTTAGAAATGAGGAACCCTATCTCTTAGATTGTGTGAAATCCATTGAGAATCAGTTTGTGGGAACATCGTTAGAATGGGAGTTGATTTTGGTTGACGGCATGAGCACCGACCGAAGCAGTGAACTTTTAACAGCTTATCTGGAGCAAACGAGCTATACAAGTCAGATTATTTCCAACCCCCAAAAAACACTGGCTCCCGGATGGAATCTGGGAATAAAAGCAGCCAAAGCGCCTGTGGTTATTCGTCCCGATGCTCACTCACGACTACATCCCGGTTATATAACAATTGGTCTTGAAACCCTGCAAAAAAACAAAGAAATAACTGCAGTGGGGGGTGTACTCATTACCCAGGCAAAAGGATTTTGGGGAAACGTCATAAGAATGGCGCTTTCATCAAAAACTGCCGTTGGAGCTTCGGGATTTAGAACTTCCACCAAAAGCGGGTTTTCCGATACCGCAGTTTATGCCCTTTACAGAAAAGAAATTTTTGAAAAAGCGGGCTATTTCGATGAAGAATTGGTGAGGCATCAGGACAATGATATGCACAAAAGAATAAGAGACCTGGGGGGTAAATTTTTTATGAATGTGGAAATGAAAGCCGATTATTTTTCGCGGAATTCCATTAAAAAGCTCCTCCGGCAAATGTTTTTAATTGGCTATTATCTTCCCGATTTGCTATCGCGCAATGCATTAAGCAAGAAATATTTAGCTCCCTTTGCCTTTTATTTTCTGCTTTACTTGAATTTGATTTTTTATCTCATCGATTTTCCGTTTTTTGGATTTCTTTTTTTAGCACAACTGGGAGTTTACCTTCTTTTAATTGCCCTTGAAACCATTTTTAAATCAATTTCTCATAGAAGCTTGTCAGCCATTTTAAACATCTTTTTGATTCCCGCCATACATATTTTTTATGCTTTGGGAACAGCTGCTGGTTATTTCAGGCTCTTGTTAAAAAGTAAAAAATCATGACTCCTGTTACTTTAGTACTTATAAATCAGCATTATACAAAAAATTGGTTGCTTCATTCGTTTCGGGCATTTAATGATGCATCACATATCATTTCATTTGCCGAAGAATCAGTAAATCAGTTCATCAAAACCAATTACCCGCAAATTCATTTTACCCAAGTTAAGCCAAATGACGAAGAGTGGATTATGAAAGATTTAATCGGCCATATTTCAACCGAGTATTTCCTTTTTGTTGAGACAGACCTGATTTACCCCTCTAACTTCCTGAAGATGATTTCTAAGGAGGAACCGGCAGAAGAAAGCAGTTCGGGTAATCGCTCCAGGCCTTTTGGTCAACGAGTGTTAAGAGCCAGCCAACAAAGTAAATATGGAATGGGTGTGGTGAAGGTAGATATTGACCGCGATTATGCAAAATATACAAAATCAGCAGCTTATTCGAAAAGTGATGTATCAAAAACAGCTATTTTAGATTTGGCTGTTAACGAAACAACTCCTTTGGAGCTCGAACAACTCGTGAAAAAACAGAAGCTGACATCGTTGAGTTACACGCCTGATTACAAGCAAATTGAATACTTTACTTCGCTTCCTGATTATTTAACCGGATTACGGAAAGATGCAGGCAATGCGGGTTTTCTTAGAAGAGAAAACGCTTCAGGGCTCCCCCTTTATCTATTGATTTTAACCTATTTGAGTTTGGCCATAGCCATTTTTTCACCTTCACTTATCTTTATCTCCATTATTTTTCTTGGGCTCTATTTTTTAATGATTTCGCTCGAAGCTTTGGGAGTATCGTCAGTTAAACGGGAGGGTGAACTTTTTATTGGCTTGTTTTTTATTTTCCCGCTCATACACCATGTTTATATGATATTTTTGCTCCCTGGATTATTTTCTAAAACATCGAATCATGGTCAATAAATCGGGGAGAAGAGGAGTGGAGCTGTCGGTTATTGTGCTGAGTAGCCTGATTCTGGGAAGTTTTTATTTCTTACCTCCTTTGGCCCCTGCATTAACACTAATTCTGGGCTTGATAGTTTTAATTGCCCAAAAGAAATATGGTTCGGTTTTTTGGAGCAACGGAAAAGCTGTTTTCATTTTTTCCTCCCTTTTTTGGGTTTATTTGTTGGGATTATCCTATACAACCAATTTAGATGAAGGTATTACCGATGTTGTGCTCAAGCTTTCGTTTCTGGCTTTCCCGTTGATTTTTGGGGTTCTGAAACCGCAAAATATTTCTGCACGACAAGGGCAATGGGTTTTAATGATTTATGTGGCTCTTACCTTTCTCACCATTTTAATTTGTTTGACCAGAGCTATATTCCAATTTAGCGACACCCATAATCCCGCCGCCTTTTTTTACGGGGAACTATCCTTTGTTATGCATGCAAGTTATCTTTCGTTGTATGTGAATTTTGCACTTGCGGTTATCACTTACCAGCTTTTATATCAGGAAATTCCATTACCCGCTGGCATCAGGAAATTCTATGTGGCTTTGATACCGGTTTTTATGGTATTTATAGTTTTGTTGGAATCTAAAGCAGGACTTTTGTCGTTGGGTAGCTTGATTTTAGTTGTGGGAGCTTATTTGTTTTTTATCCGCAAATCAACTCGTTTGGCTTTGATATCTGTTATTTCGTCGTTGGGATTTCTTGTGTTGATTCTGCTTTTAATTCCCGGAAGCACTGCGCGCATTAGCACTGCCGTGGAATCGGTGAAAGACGAGACAGGCAATGCTGCTGAGCATTCTGTGGGTGCAGCCCGCATATATCTTTGGGATGCTGCCTTTAAAGCCTGGCTTCAGAAACCTTTGTTGGGCCATGGAACCGGCGATGTGGACGAAGCTTTGCTCAATCAGTACGAGGAGCAACACAACCAGAGAGCCATCGACCATCATTACAATCCACACAATCAGTTTTTGCAAACAGGTGTAGGCATAGGAGCTTTAGGTCTGGTATCTCTTTTAATCACTATTTTATTTCCTATGATTTATGGTTTTAAGAAACGGCACTTGCTGTATTTTAGTCTAGGTCTCTTCCTTTTAGTTAATTTATTGGTAGAGAGCATGTTTGAACGACAGGCCGGGGTTATGTTTTTTGCCTTTTTCAATAGTTTTATCTATTTTGTGGTTTTGCCCGGTGAGAGAAACAGCAATGCTCCAATGAATTGAATATCTAAAACGGTTTAGGGGATTATTTGCTATGGAATTCTTAGCAATTCAAGTTATTCTTTGGTGGATTTTTTAGGCAAAAGAGTTTTTGCATTAACCGAAGTAACCACCTTTTTCCCTGTTTTAGCTTCTAATTCTTTCCTGGCTACACTGGCCACATGGCCACCCTGTTTTGCCACCATTTTGCTTTCATCAAAATCTTTTGGTTCAACGGCCTGGGAAATGTCTTTGGTAGAAGCTTCGGCTAACATATTCAGAATGAGCTCGATGTTAGTCATGTTGTCGCGAAGGTTTTCCTTTTTCAGGCCTTTTAATACTTTGTATTCTTTGGTGGTTTTCCCTGCCCAGGCCTTGGTAATAATATCGGTGAGCGTGGCAAATTGCTGGCCTTCCTTCAACCCCCGATTTTTCCATTCATCGGTTAATTCTTTCCGTATTTCGATGCTTTTTAGTCGCTGGTTAATCCAGTTTTCCGAGTAACCTAAGCGCAAATATTGCTCCATAGCCCTGTCAATAGTCAATTCGGGGTCTTGCATTTCGTCCAATCGTTCGCTTGCCACTTGTGCCAACCACAATTTAAAAGGCTCTGCTTTTGGTGATGGAATGGATTGAATAAGTCGAAAAAGCTGCTCTGTATCAGCCACATCTGTTAGATAATATTTGCCATCTGCCGATTGCATTTTCAGTTGACTACAATTTGTAGCCAACTGACTTCCTTCAGCTTTTAGTCTGGTTTTTAATACGCTCCAATATTTCCTTGCATTTAGGCTCTCAGTTAAAACTTCAATTACATCCACAATGGAGAAAAACCATTTTTCCTGTTCATCATCCCAAATGGTTCTAACTTTTTTATCTTCAAACAGTTGTATTGCGTTTTGTTGTGTCATAATCATTTTAATTTGGTGGGTAATCTGTCGATGGAATTAAAAACTTTGAGGCATCAACTTATTGAAAAATTAATGTCCCGAAACCACAAATTTATCATTTTTCGATGCATTAGAATTGGTGATTCAGGGGTTTTTATCCACAAAAAAGGCTCCTTTTGACTCGTTTTTCTTCATTTCAACATGAGCCCACTTCATTTTTTGCCATTTCATCTCACAATAATTGTCAATCCACAAAAAACTTAGTCCCCCAACTTCAAATTTTATTCATATTCTTCTTATTTTAGCCCATCACAAAACGAAGGTAATATGAAGATTATAAAAATTTTAGTGGCTTTATTGGTGGGTGCTCTGGTGGCTATCCAGTTTGTGGGAATCGATAAAACCGCTCCCGAATTCAACAAAGAAAACGATTTGTTAACCTTGAAAGCACCTCCCGCCGAAATGGCACAAATGCTTCGCAATGCTTGCTACGACTGCCACTCCAACGAAACTCAGTGGCCCTGGTACTCGCATTTTGCTCCTGTGAACTGGATGCTGGAGAAACACGTTATCGAAGGGCGCGAAAAACTCAATTTTTCACATTGGGGCGAAATGGAATTCGAAGACCAGCTGTTTGCGGTGGAAGAAATGATTGAAGAAATTGAAATTGGCGAAATGCCCATGCCCGGGTATGTGGCCATGCATAAAAGCGCCCAACTCACTGATGTTCAAAAACAACAGCTTATAGAATGGTTGAGAAGCCTGCAAAATATCGATGAATAGTTTTTCCACCACCGTTTTATTGTTTTTTCAAACCCTTGCCTGGGACTATATCTACTTTATAGGCATGGCGATTGCCTATGTTTTCGTCATTATTTTAGTGGTTAAAACCTTGCTTCAGAACCGAAATCCCATCACAACATTGAGCTGGATTATGGTGCTTACCCTGCTTCCTTTTATGGGTTTGGCACTCTATTTTCTTTTTGGACAACGCATTCGGCGGAGGTGGATTTTTAAACGAATGCGCCACAAGGAAATAAAGCAAATGAATACCCTGAGCGAAAATCAGCTCAGACAGCTGGAGAATATGGATTGGTCCGACGATCAGTATTTGCTTGAATATCAGAAGCTTGTTTCAATGCTTCTTAAAAACAACAGCTCGTTTCTATCTTCCAACAACCATATGGATGTTTATCATTCCGGAGCTGCTGTTTATAATGCCATTTATGAAGATTTACAATCGGCCACAAAATTTATCCACATGCAATATTACCTGATGGAAGATGGAGTGGTGGCCAAAAATATCAGCGATATTCTCATCGAGCGAAGCCATTCGGGGGTTCAGGTGAGCCTGGTTCTCGATGGTATCGGAAGTCGTAAGCTGAGCGAAGATTTTATTAAGAATCTTCAGGCAAATGGCGTAGAAGTATTGTTGTTTCGCCCGGTACGTTTTCCCAATCTCACTAACAAAATAAATAACCGAAACCACCGAAAAATATTAGTCATCGATGGGCGAATAGGCTATACCGGAGGAATCAATATTGCCGATAAATACTTGGCCAAATATGGAGAACCTGGTTTTTGGCGCGACACCCATCTGCGAATTCATGGTGATTCGGTAAAAATGCTCGAGGCCATCTTTCTTGTGGACAGGTATTATCTCACTCAGCAGTTTTTCAAAAATCTGAAAAACTATTTTCCGGTCCTCGAGAATAAGTTTGGCTCTCATATTCAAATTGCCAGCAGCAGCCCCGAAAGCGGCACAGCCAATATTCTCCACGCCTTTTTTACTGCCATCAATACGGCCAAGAAATCCATCAGAATTGCCAGCCCCTATTTTATTCCCGACGAATCTTTGCTCATGGCTCTAAAAACAGCAGCCATGGGTGGAGTAAAAGTGGAAGTTATTTTACCGGGGGTTATGGATTCGCATTTTGTACAGTACTCAGCCCGTTCCTATGTGCAGCAATTGCTTAGCAACGGGATTCATGTTTATTTTTATAATAAAGGATTTATTCATGCTAAAGTGCTGATTATAGATCATTTGTTGAGTATTGTGGGCACTTCAAATTTCGACTATCGAAGCTTTTACCAGAATTTCGAAATCAGCGCTGTGGTTTACGATGAAATATTTGCCCGTTCGCTCATAGCTCAGTTTGAGAAAGACAGAAGCGATTCGGAGAAAATTTCTTTAAGCAAATGGCGAAAAAGACCAATGAAAAACAAGCTGTTAGAATCGCTTGCGCGATTGTATGCCCCCTTGATTTAATTTGCTAAACGAGACTTCATTGATGAGGCTTGTGGGTTAAATTATTCTAAACTATGTATTAGTCGGATTGCTTTTAGTAATTTTGCTGCCTGATAAATAAATCTGATTTGAAACTTAAAACCACTTTAATACTCTTTTTCCTGGCCCTTTTGGGGTTCTTTATTCTTAAATTCTGGCTTCCGGGCTTCGTTATACCCTATATCAATTTTACCTTTCTGCTGTTGTTAAGCTACTATTTATGGACTGCCATTCTCCCCCGAATCAGACAAAAGAAAGGATTTGTGAAGTATGGTATCAGCATTGTCTACTGGTTTCCCATGTTTCTTACCAGTGTGGCCAGCATAGGATTTATTCTGAGTCCCATAGAAAAATGGCCCCATTTCCTGCGGGTGTATTTTGTGGGTGGATTGTTTTCTTATGTGGTGGGTTTGCTTTTTCCAGTCATATTTTTGTTTTTTGCCGATATCGTGAGGTTTTTCGAAGCCTTGATAAGAAAAAATAGTCACAAACGAGCTCATACAGTGAGCGGAGAACCCATTGGCCGCCGAAAATTCATTGTAAATACCGGATTGGCTTTGGGTGGCGTAGCACTTGGTACCATGGGTTTTGGAATGTTGCACGGTAACTACGATTTTAAAATCTGGCGCTATAAAATACGTCTCTCAAATATTCCCGATGGCTTGCGCGGACTGCGGATTGTTCAAATTTCCGACTTCCATCTGGGCACCTGGGTTAGCAAAAAGCCACTCATCGAAGCCATTGAAGTGATAAATGAATTGAAACCCGATCTGGTCTTTTTTACCGGCGATCTCGTCAACTCCATGACTTCCGAAGCTTTCCCCTTTGCCGATGAGTTGAGTCAGGTTCGGGCTAAATATGGGGTGTTTGCTTCCCTCGGAAATCACGATTACGGCCATTACTACAAATGGAAAAATGAGCTGGACGAGCAAAAAAACTGGGACGATTTAATAAGTCTGTACGATAGAATTGGATGGAAATTACTTCGCAACGAGCAC
This sequence comes from uncultured Draconibacterium sp., assembly GCA_964293475.1. GTDB lineage: Bacteria > Bacteroidota > Bacteroidia > Bacteroidales > UBA12170 > UBA12170. The sequence goes on along the minus strand of CAXYYJ010000034.1, from coordinate 24,473 downwards.
CAGCTTATCACCATCAACGATGCGCAGCTGGCTGTGGTTGGTGTAGAAAACTGGAGCAGCAATCCGCGTTTCCCCCGGTTGGGCGATTTGGAAAAAGCAACCAATTCGCTCAATAACAGCCAGATAAATCTTCTGTTGAGCCACGATCCAACCCATTGGGACGAAATAGTGAAAGATTTTCATTTGCCCATGCACATCACCTTCAGTGGTCATACCCACGGTTTTCAGTTTGGTATAGAGTCGAGCTTGTTCCGTTGGAGTCCGGCCCAATATATCTACAAACACTGGGCAGGCCTTTACCGCGACGAAAGTCACGAGCGATGGCTAAATGTGAACAGGGGAATTGGCACCATTGGATTTCCCGGAAGGGTGGGCATTAAACCCGAAATTACTTTGGTGGAGCTGGGCTGAGAGAATTTCATTCCCCCAAAAATCTGATGGTGATAAATAGCATCAATCAGCATCCCTGATGATTTGCCTGCCTGTTTTTTTTCGATATTTGGAAAAATTTTCCTGGCATGTTCAACGATGAATACTTTATGAGAATGGCGCTTCAGCAGGCAGCTATGGCTTTTGAAAAAGATGAAGTTCCGGTGGGTGCTGTGGTGGTTTTTAAGGACAGAGTCATTGCCAAAGCCCACAATCTTACCCAAACCCTTAACGATGTTACTGCCCATGCCGAAATGCAGGCTTTCACTGCTGCTGCCAATACTTTGGGGGGGAAATATCTGAAAGATTGTACGTTATATGTCACCCTTGAACCTTGTATCATGTGTGCCGGAGCTGCTTACTGGACACAGGTAGCTAAAATTGTTTTCGGGGCCTCCGATGCCAAAAAGGGTTTTTCAACCATCAATCAAAATATTCTTCATCCCAAAACCACCATTGCCGGAGGTGTTCTCGAAGAGGAATGCAGCCAATTGCTCAAAGATTTTTTCAATAAAAAACGATAACCATGTTTCCTGACCAGCTAAAAAATAAAATTGAACAGAAATTTCTGGAACTATTTCATACAAAGCCCAATATCTACGCCGCCCCGGGCCGCATCAATATCATTGGAGAGCACACCGATTATAATATGGGTTTTGTGATGCCGGCAGCCATCGATAAGTATATTGTTTTTGCTGTTCAGGTGAATTCCACCAATACTCACCGATTTTATTCCATCGATTATAGCCAGTATCAGGAAGTACAATCTCTCAACAAGGAACAAAAAGTATTTTTCTGGGCCAAATATCTGATGGGCGTTTTGGCTCAGTTCGAGAAAGAACAACCCCTGAACACATGTTTCGATGTTGTTTTTGGGGGAGATATTCCCTTGGGTGCCGGACTTTCGTCATCTGCTGCTTTGGAGTCGGGCATGGCCACTGCGGTGAATCATCTCTTAGGCCTAAATAAAGAGCCTTTTGAGCTGGTGAAGCTGGCTCAGAAAGCCGAGCACGAATATGCCGGAGTTATGTGTGGCATCATGGATCAGTACGCTTCGGTTTTTGGAAAGAAGAATCATGTTTTCAAACTCGATTGCCGCACCAATACCCATCATTATTTTCCGCTGGAACTGGGCGATTACGTGCTTTGGCTGGTCAATACCAAAGTAAAACACAGCCTGGCTTCGTCGGAATACAACGACCGCCGGGCTGAGTGCGAGCGGGCTGTGGCCTATTTTCAAACCCACGATTCGGGCATACAATCTCTTCGCGATGTGAGTCTGGAACTTATCAATCTCCATCCCCAAATGCCCGATGCGGTGAGCTATAAACGCAGCAAATTTATTGTGGAAGAGCTACTTCGCGTTGATGAAGCATCCAGGGCGCTGGATTTGGGAAATCTCGAAGAATTGGGGAAATTGCTTTACCAAACCCACCGCGGACTTCAACACGATTATGAGGTAAGTTGCCTGGAGTTGGATTTTCTTGTGGACGAAACCCGCAACATGCCCCAGGTTTTGGGAGCCCGAATGATGGGCGGTGGTTTTGGAGGATGCACCTTGAATCTGGTTCACAAGGATTTTAGCGAGGATTTTAAAAAGAAATTGACCACCAGCTACCAAAATAAATTCTCCATAGCTCCTGAGTTTTATCTGGTTCAACCTGAAGATGGCGCCAGATTGATTCAATAGATGGTTTTATTTGCTTTTGATTGTATCTTCTATTCAGCTGAATTCCTTTATTCTCAATGACTTATTGATGTAATCTGCTTTTTCTTCCGGAATTCCCACATCAGAGGAAATTTGAGTCCATTGAAGTATGGCCGATTGCACTTCATCAATAATGGCTTTAGGCCTTTTTAGGCCAAATTTTCTCGCAAACTCCACCAAATCATCTTTGGTAAAATGGTCGAATTTTCCATTGATTGACGATTGATGCTCGTTGGTCCATGTGCCGCCAGGTTTGTAGGAAAAGCAAAGGTCGTAGGCCGGAGAAATGCTCCACTCCCCGGTAGGATTCATTAGAAAAGCAAAATTTTTCACATGGTCGTCATGATTTCTCGACATCACATTGAACAGCATGCGTCGGTACTGCTGTTCAAGCTGGTTGTATGGCAGCTCTAATCTTTTCATTACCCTGAACAGGGTTTCATAGCTGCTTGCTTTTGGCATTTTATAGTCTATGCCAGCCATAGCTCCCAGAGTTTGCATGTGAATCTTAAAGCCTTCATCTGTTCTATCGAAGCGTTTGGTTAAAAAATGAAACCGGCCATTTTCTTCATGAAGTGCGCTTTCCGACATTTCTACACCCGCAGCCCGGGCCATTTTATAATAAGCAAACTCTATTTTTCCCATCCCATCACTTTCGCCCAGGGTGTGTTCATTAACTCCATCAATTTTTAAAAGCCAATAGGAATACCCTTCAGGTTGCATAATGTCACCGGGTCGTATTTCTACAACTTTTTGGTTTTCATCTCGTTTTATAGCCAGGAGTGCTTTTGCTCTTGCTCCCCCCACCGAGGAACCTATTCTGAGAATATCTGTCAGGCTTTTCTTGTTAAGTTGGGGAAAACTGGTTTCCTTTTTATTCTCCAAAACGCTTTTGGCTATTTCATAAATTTCGCCAATATCGATAGTATTGCTGTCATTTTCTCTGTGATTGGCAGGTTGATATTCCAGAGCTCCCATGCCCCTTTTTCCCACATAGGTTAATCTGTCAACAGGGTTAATATCGTCCAATGATATATTTCTGTGCATTAACCACTCTTTCATCATGATATTTCCAAAATCGTCGGGCAAGGAGTCCGACAAGAGATAAGGTAATTGATGAAAATTGAGATGGTCTCTGCCTGTTTCATAGATTCTGCCAGCTGTGGGCATAAGAATTGGGGAAGGCTCCAACGCATTCATTATATTGGAATTATATTGAAAAGTGGAAATCCCTTTTGCCATATTCCATTCTGTTATGCCGATTACCTGACCATATAATGAAACTTCTACGATCATGGCTTAGCATTTTTTTTAGAGGCACGCTTTCTTTCTGTTTTCATCCGGGCTTTTTCGAATTTCGATTTGAGCTCAAGATTTTCGCCAATTTTGAATACCGATTCAAAATCGTTAATCCGGTTTAACTTAGTCAAAATTCTGATTATACTTTCCATTGTGGTTGATTTCCCCTGTTCTATCAGGCTGATAGTAGAAACGCTTAGGCCAGTTTTTAATCCCAGCTCTTTTTGTGTCATATTTTGCTGAAGCCTTATTTTTTTTAATCGATCGCCAATTTCCGACAATATTTCCAATTCAGTTAAAAAAAGCCAATTTCCCATATCTATCAATATAAATGATTAAAATTAATAAGTTAAAGCTCAAAAATACGCATAATCATTAGAATATCATAAGTTATGTGCAAATGTAAAAAAATTCTGATAACTATTAATAAGTTAATAGTTAAATTCAAAAATAATAGTTAACTATTAATATATCATTAGTTAAATGATGAACAATATCCATCATAATTATAAAATAGAAATATTAAAACTTCAGCAGACAAATACTTTATAAAAATACTACCTATAATATAAGGAGTAAAAACTAATAAACAAACTCTCTGAGCGAATAAAAAACTCAAAAAAAGATAATATTTATGATAAAACCAGTATCGTTGGTTTTTTAAAAAAAGATTGAATTTTTTTTAACCTTTACGCAACCATTCTAAGAGTGATTTTGTCTTAAAAAAATGTGACGGGAGATTGGCAGGTCAATAAAATTGCCTATTTTTACCCCCGAATTAATGTAACTAAGAATTATTATTTTCGTAATCAATTTGAAACTAAACTTGTTGCCTATGGGTTAAAATTCGCAAGACTTTAAAAATGAGCTATTTATAGCTATTTTAATCTAAACAAAATTTTTTTAATCTTGAATTTTTTTATTAATTTTTCAAATATTTATTAACTAAAATTATTTTCTATGAAAATTTTTTCTCAAATGAAGTCCTGGCTTATCGTCACGATGTTAGTTTTTCTGACATCAATGGCTTTTGCTCAGGGGAAATCAATTTCGGGAACAATTTCCAGCGCTTCTGATTATGGCGCAGGTGCTGCTTCCGATGTTGTTTTTAACATTACCTACTCATCTCCGGATACTGAGTTTTTGCAAATGGTCACGTTGACTTTCCCTGCAAATGTGGTAATTAATGATGCTGGCACCCTCTATGGAGAAGATGGTGTTGTGAATGGTCAAGTTGTAACCTATGGTGTTCCATTTACAGATAATTGGGATTATCTAAACGGTTCCAGTGGAAATGCAAATTGGACAGTCAATCTTACCGCTCCTAGTATGGGCGATATCCTTGTGGCTTATGTAGCTGACGGGGATACTTGGGGAGCACTGCCTCACATGTTCACAGGCAATGCATCCATTTCTGAAGGTATGCCCCACTTAGCTTTAAACCCAGGTGATCTTGACCTTGGCGAATGGCCAGTAGGTGGTTGGGAAGCTCCTGTTTCTATTCAAGTTGTAAACGATGGCGTTGTTGGTGCTCAATTTAAATCATCTGATTTAGACGATCCAGATAACGCTTTCGATTTTAGCAATGCTACTTTACCTATTAGCTTAGACCCTACAGAGTATGCTGAAGTTGATTTCAGTTTCAATGGTTCTACTGCTGGTTCTTTCGAAGCTACTTATGTAGCTGGTTGGGGTTCTGGTGTTGTAACCGGAAGAATTACTGCCGAGGGTTATATGCCCGCAACTGGTGATATTTTTGAAAACCCTTTCGTGGTTGCTTCTTTACCTTACAACAACAACGTGGTTGTTGCTAATATTAAAGATAACTATTCTATTCAAGGAGTTAACAAAGCTGTTGGCGCAAAAGATGCCGTTTATGCTTTTACTCTCACTTCCGATCAGGAAGTAACTATTGCTTCTACCAATGCTACTGTTGAATTCTTCATCTATAATGATGATTTCGACGGTGAAGATGGCCCCATGATGTCAAATGTTTTAGCAAATGGTTTTCCTGGAACTTCCTTTCTATTGTTTGCTGGTGATTATGTCTTAGTTGCCAAAGCAAATACCGATTTTGACGTAACTATTTCTGCAACTGCTATGCCAGTTCCAGTAATTGCCTTCAATCCTGATCCAGCTGATTTAGAAACTGGTATTAACCCTGCCAGCGTTACACTAACCTGGGAAACTGATGACTATGCCGATATGTATCAGGTTTATTTTGGTACTGAATATCCTCCATCAAACAATCCTGACAATCTTTTGGTAGATTGGTCTCCTCTTCAAACCAGCATCACTGTTGGTCAATTGGATAACAATACCCAATATTTCTGGCAAGTTAACCTGATGAACACTACTGGTGTTGCAACAGGCGATAATTGGGGCTTTACTACCAAAATTTCTATTCCAGCCAATCTTGTTGCAGCTGTTGCTGATACCAACGATGTAACACTTACCTGGAATACATTAGGTAAATCTTTCCAACATTATAATGTATACCGTGATGGTATAATGATTAATGCTGCACCTGTTACCAACAACAGCTTTGTGGATATGGACCTTGCTTTCAATATGACCACCGGTTATAACTATACTGTTACCGCTGTTTATGACGAAGGCGAATCTGATCCATCAACCGCAGTTAACGTAAAAATTAACGGTGCTGGTTTCGTAGAAGGTGATGTTACCGAATTACTGAATCCAGGTGAACCTATTGCAAATGCACTTGTTACTTTAACAAGCAATTCTCCAACAGGCGAAACTTACGAATTCATTACTGACGCTACTGGTCATTACGAAGGTGCTGTTTATCAGGATACTTATGACTATACTGTTGATGCTCAGGATTTCTCTTCTGAAAGTTTAGACAATGTGGTTGTTGCTTATAATGCTACTGTTGTTCGTGATTTCGAACTTGATGAGTATCCTTATGGCCCAACATCTGTTATTGCTGTTATTCAAGCCAACGAACAAGATGTTATCGTTTCCTGGACAATGGCAAGCAAAGAAATTCTTTCTTTCAACCTATATCGCGCTGACTGCGACGGTTCTAACTTAGAATTCTTAGGTAATGTATTGAATGGTTCACAATTTATCGACAACAACTGGGGCGGACTCAATTGGGGCGAGTATAAATATGGTGTTGAAGTAGTTTACACCAATGCTAACTCCGATATCGTTTTCTCAACCTGTTTAGATAAAGATATGGAAGTTGTAGTTGACGTTGCCGTTACTACCAATTCCGATGACTCTCCAGCCGGATGTTTTGTTTCTTTCACCAATACTGCTGACAATTCATTTGTCTATGAAACATTACTTACCGAAACTGGTTTAGCTTCTTTCCCAAATTTCCGCAGAGGTAATTATGATATCACTGTAACTTTAGATAAATTCATTCCTATTTCTCTAAATGCTGATATTCTTGATGACCAACTCTTCGAATGGGAATTAATCGAAATCATCGAATCTCCAAGCTTGCTTTATGTAACTCCTGTTGGTTATGCCACCTGGCTCGATCCTAATGCAGTGGAAGATGTTACATACATGGACGAAACATTCGCTTCAGGTATACCTTCATCATGGACTATAGTTGACGGTGGCGAAACCACTGACACCTGGTATTGGGAACCTTTGTGGAGTAGTTTTTCGGGTTATCTAATTGTGGATTCTGATTGGGCTGGATCCGTTGATATGGATGAGATCATTGAATCTCCAGCCATGGATGCGTCTGGCGCCTTTGAATTAACATTAGAATTTGACCAATACTTCAACGCTTATACTTTTAATTCTTATAATGAAATAGGTGATGTAGATGTATGGGACGGAACCCAGTGGGTTAATGTTCTTCGTCAACAAAGTGATATTGGTGCTACATTGGCACCCAATCATCAAACTATTGATGTAAGCGCTTATGCCAATGCAGATTTTAAAGTTCGTTTCCATTATTATGATGCTAACTATGACTTTTATTGGTTAGTTGACAACGTAAAAGTATCAGGTCGCGCTGTTGCTGGTGCAAAATCTTTCTTATCATACAGAGTATGGAACGATGGAATTTTTGCAACCGACACAGAGGTTGCCCGTTACCAATATGGTTCGAACGATGATTTAATCTATGTTCCTGGTCAAACTTACTTTGCAGAAGTAGCTAATGAATATTCGACTGGTTTCTCTCCAAGAATTAACTATACCTGGACTTATCAACCCTGCGAAAGCTTCCCAGGTAACGAAAACATGGTAGCTTATTATATTGATGGTACTACTTCAAATCAAGTTGAATGGGATGCTTTACCTGCTACTGTAACTATTGGTGCTATTACCTACGACGTAATGGGAACCAATATCCTCCGCGATGGCGTAGAGATTGCTTATGTTGCTCTTGCTGATGGTAATTTCTTTACAGATACCAACATGGATCCAGGTTCTTACACATATTGTACCGAGGTAGTTTATACCATGGACGGTGGTGCACATAGCTGGACTTCTTGTTCAAACAATTGTGTTGCCGATGTTGTTGTTCCTGAAGAAATCTTCGGTGAAGTTTCCGGTACTGTTACAGATGCCATCACTGGTAATGCTATTGCTGGTGCTGTTGTAATTATTGCCAACGATGACAATTCTACTCAGTTTATTACTGACGAAAATGGTGCTTATGCTGGTAACGTGGTTATTGGTACATATACCTACACTGTAAGTGCTTTAGGCTATATTACCGAAACATTAGCCGATGTTGCTATTGCTTATGGTTCACCTGTTGTATTGCCCTTCCAGTTAGAAGAATTCCCCTACCCAACATCCAATGTTCATGCCACAGAAATTTCTGATGATCAGGTTCTTGTTACCTGGGGATTACAACCTGTTAATGGTTGGTTAACCTTCCATGATGGTGGCGATGTAACCAATGAATTTGGTTCTGCCTCTGACTACAGCATTGAATATATGAATAAATTTACTGCTGAAGATTTGACTGGCCTTGATTTCTGTTCCATCACTTCTGTAAGAGTTTACAAATCTGCCGATTACATTGCCAATACCTATATGGTAAGAATCAGTGCCGGTGAAGATTATACTGAACTTTACTCTGAAGATATCACTTCTCAATTGGTTGATGGATGGAATACTATCACTCTTAACACCGCTGTACCTTTTGATAATGACGAAGTACTTTGGGTTTCTGTTTATGCTGAAGCCGCTGGAGCTCAATATGTTTCACCAATGACTGATGCTATTGCCGGTGCCACCAATGGTGACTGGTTTAGTTTCAATAATGGTACTCCTGCTCAGATTGCAGGTTTAGGTTATCCTGGTCTTGCCTGGATGCTCGAAGCTTATGCAACCAATGGTTTAGGTAAATCTGTTGCTATAGGTGAATATCCAAAAACTATTACCAAAGACTATTCTGGTGTTACCGGTACACTTACATCTGTAGTTAATGAAAATGCTAAGAATAATATCAGAACTGAAAGAACAGATGCTGAAAAATTCATGCTTTCAAGACAACAAAATGCCAACAAAGCTTTATTGGGATACAATGTATACCGTTCAGCTTGTACCAATACCGATCCTAACAACTTCCAATTCTTAGGCTACACCTTAGACGACTCTTTCAACGACAACAATTGGGGAACAACCGATTGGGGTATGTACAAATGGGTAGTTGAAGTAGTTTATACCAACTCTGTTTCTGAACCTGCTTTCTCTGAAGAATGTTTAGATAAAGATATGGAAACTGTTGTTAACTTAGTTGTTACTACCAACTCTGGTGATTCTCCAGGTGGTGCTCAAGTACTTTTCGAAAGTGTTGTTGAAACATTAGAACCTCTTGCAGTTACTATGCCTGGTTCAGGTTTAAAAACTGTTGATCCTTTCCGTAGAGGTACTTACGATGTAACTGTTTCTAAAACAGGCTTCGCTACCATCGAATTAACAAACGTAGTTATCCACGATACTACTACCTTAACTTTCGAATTAATCGAAGACCTTGCTGCTCCTTCTGACTTGTATGTAACTCCTATGGGTTATGCAACTTGGTCTGGTGCTGCTGTTGCTCCTTTCCAACCTTTTGAAACAACATTCGAAGATGCTTCTTCATTCGACGCATGGGAACTTGTTTCAAGCGGAAGCACTGTTGCTCCCTGGCATTTTACTACAGATTATAATGGTAATGATTTAGATGGTACTCCTTTTGCTTTTGTTGACTCAGATGCACCAGGTTTTGGAACCTCTATTGACGAATCATTAATTTCTCCTGTAATTGATGCTTCTATGGTTAGTGCATTATTTGTGGAATTTGACCAATACTACAATTTCTATACAAGTGGTGAATTTGCCGATGTTGATGTTTATAATGGCAGCGAATGGGTTACAGTATTACATCAGGTTGCTGATGCAGGTGTATGGGGTAGTCCAGCACATGCTTCTATCGATGTAACTGAACACGCTAATGCTGATTTCAGAGTACGTTTCCATTATGCTGCTGCATGGGGATTCTATTGGGCTGTTGATAATGTTAAAGTTATCGAGGCTTCTGGCAAATCTACTGATGCAATCATGGATTATTTAGTATATCATGACGATACTTACTCTGGTTCCACTGTTATTGAAAATTATCAATATGGTGTAAACGAAGTACTTGTTGCTGGTGAAACCTATTTTGCTGAAGTTGCTACTGTTTATGCTACTGGTACTTCTGCAAGGGCTAATTACACCTGGACTTATATGCCATGTGACAGTTTCCCAAATGCTGCTGGATTAGCTGCTGCTAACGTAGCTGGTTCTGACGATGTACTTGTACAATGGGGTGCTGGTTTTGAACCTCCAATGGAATTAGTAACTATTAACCAAGGTTATGGTGAAGCTTCTAATGGATACTTCCAATCATGGGATTATGGATACGGTGTTGCTTACGATTTCACACAATATCCTGACGCTTTGGTTAACTCTGTTAATTTCCGTCACTCTTCTTGGGGTACACCCGGAACATGGGAATATATGATTCATATCATCGACTGGGATACCAGAACTATTCTTGCTTCTGTTGGTCCTTTCGAAACTACAGGTGACGACACTTGGGAAAACAACGTATTATTAGGCGATGTTGCAACCAATGGTGCTTCTGAAGTTGCTATCCTAATGGAACCCATGGGTAACGATGCTGCTGATGCTTATCCTTGTTTGGATTCTGACGACGCTGCTAATCCTCAAGGTTCTGTTTATGGTGACCTTTCTGACCTTAACGGAATTGGTGCATCGACTATTGGAAACTTCTTAGTAGATGTAACCATCTATACTGCAGTGACTGCTCAACCATTCGCTCCAGTTGTTATGAACACTGTTGAAGCTCCTGCTGCTAAAGCAAGAGTTGCTTCAAGCAATGTATTCAATCCTAACCCTGTTGTTATGCAACAAGTTGCTAAAAGTTCTAAGTCTTCTATAGCTGTTTTAGGTACTAACGTATACCGTGATGGTTCACTTCTCGGTTTTGTTCCAGCTCCTGATACATTCTATTTAGATATGGATTTAGCTGTTGGTTACTATGACTATTGTGTTGCTGCTGTTTACAGCGAAGACCAAGGTCTGCACACCTGGGAATCTTGCGATGTACTTTGTGTTGAAGACGTTCTTGTTCCTGAACAGTGTATTGCTCCTGAAAACCTGACTGCTGAAGATTTATTAGGCGACGGTTATACTGCAAGCTTACATTGGGGTTCTTCTTTCGAACCTGTATGGTTACAATATGACGACGGTGTTAACGTTGACGGAATTGGTGGCCCTGCAGAATTTTCTGTAGCAGCTTTGTGGAATCCTAGCCAATTAGTTGGTTTCGATGGTACTGCTGTAACTCAGGTTAAATTCTTCGCAAATGATGCTGGTGCTGGTTCAAGCTTTACATTGAAAATCTGGAAAGGCACTAATGGTGCAACCCTAATTCACGAGCAACCACTTTCTGGTGTAATTTTTGGTGACTGGAATACCATCACTTTAACTACTCCTGTTGCTATTGATGTAACTCAGGATCTTTACATTGGTTACTATGTGGTATCCACTGGATTCCCTGCTGGTTGTGGTGACTTCACAGGTAACTCAAATAGTGATTTAGTATCACTTGACGGTGCTGCTTGGGAACATTTAAGTGATTATAGTTTACCATACTCCTGGAATTTAGCTGCATATGTTGAAGGTGCTAAAGGTGCTGTCATTGAATTACCAGCTCTTGTAGATCACGCTACATACTCTAACAACGGTACTTTAGCTGTTGGTAACGCCGAAGTTTCTCCAAATGCTGTTGACCCTGATTTTGGTTCAAAAGAATTAATGGGATACAACGTATACAGAGACGGTGTTCAAGTTAACGATGAATTGGTATTAGACAACGAATACAAAGATGTAATTGGTTTCGCAGGTTATTTCTGCTACACTGTTACAGCTGTATACGAATTCTGTGGCGAATCAGGACCTTCTAACGAAGCTTGTGTAGACATAGCTATTGGCGTTAACAATTTAGAAAACAGCATTTCTGTTTATCCTAACCCTGCAACTGATTTCGTAAGCGTTGAAGCTTCCAGCAACATCCGCTCTATTGTTATCACTAACTATATGGGTCAGGTAGTAAGCACAGTTAAATCTGTTGAGTTAACTAAAACTACTATCAATACCAGCGATTTAAGCGCAGGTGTATACTTCGTAGAAGTTGAAACCGCTGCCGGAATCGAAAAAGTAAGAATCGTTATCTCAGAATAATCTGAATAAGATATTACTCAAAAAGGCTGACCTTACGGTCAGCCTTTTTTTTTGCCCCAAATCATAGCCCAAACTAACAGATACTCCAATAACAGCAGAGCATATTGGTCATCGATTTAAAATATTTTAAGGCTGCTAAACTTTGAATATTTATATTTTTGCAAAAAATACTGGTTATGTCTGTTGTATTTGTCCTTCTGATAATTGCCCTTGTTTTGTTCTATCTATCAAAAGGAATAACTACGCAAAATTCTAATCAGACAAGCCAAAAAACAACACAACCTCAACAAAGAAAAACAGAAAGGAATAATATGAAATATGGAAAATGGGTAGGCGGTGGATTGGGCTGGGCTTTTGGCGGCCCCATTGGAGCGCTGGTAGGATTTATGTTCGGAAGTATGTTCGATGGTGGAAGTACCTCCGAAACTCAGCAACACCCCTATCAGGAGGGTGGACCCACACAATCGGGAGATTTTAGCATGAGCTTGCTGGTGCTATCAGCAGCGGTGATGAAAGCCGACGGAACCGTAAAAAAGTCTGAATTGGACTATGTCCGGCAATTTTTTACCCAAAACTTTGGACAGGAAAAAGCCAACCAACATATGCTGGTGCTGCGGGAACTTATTCAGAAAGACATCAATGTTCAGGATGTAAGTTATCAGATTGGCAAATACATGGACTACTCCAGCCGCTTGCAATTGTTGCATTACCTCTTTGGAATTGCCTTATCCGATGGTTTTGTTGACCATACTGAAGTACAGCTGATTCAGAACATATCTGGCTATATGAGAATTGCACAAAGCGATTTCAATTCAGTGAAAGCCATGTTTGTTAAAGACACTGAAAGTGCTTATAAAATTCTCGAAATTGAACCCACCGCATCCAACGAGGACATTAAAAAAGCATACAAGAAAATGGCAGTACTCTATCACCCCGATAAAGTGAGTCATCTGGGCCCGGATTTTCAAAAATCAGCTGAAGAGAAATTCCAAAAACTCAACGCAGCATACGATGAAATTAAAAAACAAAGAGGATTCGTTTAATGGATTTGAATCAGTATTTGGTAACAGCTAAGGAGAAGAAAAAAGACAATCAGAAGCTTGTATCATTGCTTAAAGCCAAAAAACCCAGGGATTTAGACAATTCCACCCTTTATTTCCACGAATTGGCTTTCAAAAAAATTGATTGTCTCGACTGTGCCAATTGCTGTAAAACCATAAGCCCTATTGTTACTGATAAAGATATTCAGCGGATTGCCAAGTCGTTAAAACGAAGGCCGGGAGATTTTGTTAACGAGTACCTTTTTCTGGACAGCGATGGCGATTATGTGTTCAAAACTCAGCCCTGCCCATTTCTTGGAGTCGACAATTATTGTTCCATCTACGCCGTAAGACCTAAGGCCTGTGCAGAATACCCACATACTGACAGAGCTAAATTTGCTCAAATATTAGACCTCAGCTTAAAGAATACATCGGTATGTCCGGCAGTTATAGAAGTCTTCAATGGTCTTAGGCAAAAATACAACCCCTGATAACCAGAATTATTCCGCTAAAAACCTGGATTTCTATTGTGAAGTAACTTTGCCTGGTATCACGCAATTAACCGCCAAATTTCCGCCAAAAAAAAAGGGCCTGCCAAATTAGACAGACCCATTTTTTTTAAGTGATTCAAATTAAAATTTGAATGTTAGACCAAGAGAAGGCATTATGGGCAATTGATTTACCACTTCTCTATTATAAATATTCACATAAAAGACATTCTCGCGGTTTAAGATATTGGTAACACTCAGATTGGCTTCAAGAATGGAATATTTGCCCAATTCAAAAGTCTTTTTCAGCGAAGCATCAACTCTGTGATAGTTTGGCAATCTCTTGCTGTTATATTCACCATACAGGAAGCTCATGTTGCCATTGGTGGTGGTGTAATCTTCGTTGATTCCGCCATCAAAAATAATTTGCTCGTAATTTCCAGCCATGGGAGTAAATGGGAATCCGGAACCAAAATTATATCTCAGGCTGATTTCCCAATCGTAGGCGCCGCCAAGTTTAACGCTCCCCAGGAAATTGATATTGTGACGACGATCAAAGTGTGGGGCATAGGTAATTTGAGGATCAGTTCTTTCAACATAACCAAGGGAATAGACAGCCCAAACGAAAAAACGATCATAATCATACTTCAGAGAGAAATCAAGACCTTTTGCATTCCCTTTTTCAACGATAAAATCCAATTTCAGTTCATCAGGCGCATCCTGATAATCGCTGTTATAGATTTTATTTCGGTTTAGATTGGTGAGCTGGCTAAAGTTTTTATAATATCCTTCTATGTTCAGGGTCAATCGATTACTCAAATCAAACTCGAATCCCAGGATGGCGTGTTGAGCTTTTTGTAATTTGTCGCTCACATCTTTTCCATCGAAGGTTTCTGGAATGCTTTCTGGACCTGACAGAAAACCATAGAACAGGTTAACAACATCCCGGTCGGAGGTGGCTGCAATAAGGTTTTGAGAATAGAATCCACCGGCAACTTTAATTCTTAAACGATCGGTGGCTTTGTATTTAAGTGCCAAACGAGGTTCCGGTGAAGAAGTACTAAGACTTGGGTAGAGCTGATAGCGGAAGCTGGGTTCGATAATCCAGTTTCCAGCCAACCATTTGTATTTAACATAAACCCCCAATTCGGTGGTGCTTTGTCGTTCTTCAATTTTCCGGTTCAACGAATTAAAGAAAGAGTAATCGGTAGTAAAACCGAGCATTTCTACACCATACTTCAGCTCATCTTCTCCCAGAAAATAGGTTAAGTCGAGACCAATATTAAAATCGTTAATTTTTGAAGTTCTGGGTGTTGTTTGAGCTTCGGTGAGTTGAATCTTATAATTGCTATAGGATGCATGCCCCTCAATAAGTACAGAACTTGTTGCAGGCACAATTACAAAATTGGTACCGAAGCCATAGCTATTCCACTGAAAATTTGCCAAAGATTTATAATTATCTACCCTGTCGTTAAAACTAAATCCGAACACATTAACTTTAGAACCGCCTCCAGAGTTAATACTGGCTTTTCCATAAATATCCATATAATTAAAGGGTAATCCATCTTCGTCTACATAATTGTAAATGCTTTTAGATGTTTCTTTCAGGTAGGAGTTTTTTGCCGAAAGTATAAATGATGAACTTACTGATTCTTCCGATTTAGCTTTAAAAATAGGCCCTTCGAGTAAAAGACTGGCTCCAAAAGTAGAAGCGCTGATTTTTCCTGAAAGCCGTTTTTTATTTCCATCGCGGGTGGTAATATCCATGATTGATGAGATACGACCGCCATATTCGGCACCAAAACCACCAGTATAAATATCGGCATTTCGCATGATATCTGTTTCGAAAACAGAGAATAAACCAATGGAATGGAAGGGGTTATAGATAACCATACCATCTAAAAGAACTTTGTTTTGAATGGGAGAACCACCCCTTATATAAAGCTGACCACCCTGGTCGCCAGTAAAAACCACACCAGGCAAGATTTGCAAATATTGGGCTAAATCAGCTTGTCCGCCAATACTCGGTATTTGCTCTATTTGTTTGGGAGTTACTTTGGTAACTGAGATTTTAGTATCTGTTCTAGATGCCTGACGTTCAGCAGAGACCGTAACAGTCTTTAAATCTATACTGGCTTCTGATACTGAGAATTTTTTACTAATTAATTGACCGGCACTCAACGAAATAGACTCGCGAATGGTATCGTATCCGAGCGAGGTGACCAGCAACTCATATTTTCCTGCTGGAATTTTATTGATAACAAAATATCCATTCAAATCGGATGAAGCCCCCAATGTTGTACCTTCAAGATAGATGTTTATGTACATGGCAGGTTCGCCGGATTTTTGGTCATAAACAAATCCTTTAATGGTTGATGTTTGGGAAAAAGCTGCGAAACTAAAGGCCAGAAATAAAAAAAAGCTAACTAAAAATTTTCTTTTCATGTTATTAATTTATTTTAAACTCACATTGTTGCCGGAAATTTGAATGACAGAGTCAAATGATGAATTGCCTTCCTGACAATATAGTAAGCATTAATATTTTGCTAAAATAGCACGGTTATTGGATTGTTTGTGTTAATGGCTTTAGAATTTCTCAAAAGCAGCCCAAAATTAATACAATTTCAAATTGAATTGAGTTTTACCAAATTAAAAAGAAGATTGTTTTCAAAATCAATCATTGGGGAATATATTTGGTTTGGCGAGGGTAAAAAAACGAAGTGCAACAAATTGTTTTTCAACATAATAAATAAAAATAAGAGTTAATTGAATGATCAATATTTCTGATAAAAGCCTGCTCTGAAATTACCAAAAATAAAAAAACTGGTTTTCACTAAAACCAGCATTTACTAATGTTTCAGGTTTTTGAGAAACTAACCCGCCTGCATTTTCTCGGCTCCTGGTAAACTCCCAGCCAATTTTGAAGGATCATGAATTAAAACAGGAATATGCTGTGGACAAATCCAGTAATTGTTTTGAAGATAGGCCAATTGTACCAATGGTACTTCATTCTGATTTCGTTTGCAAAATATACAAACCTGATTTTCGTTGCTCATATCAATTTTTTATGCAAAGATGCAAAACATTTAAGCATTGGAGTACCTATTAAGCGATAACCGATAAAAATATTAAGAAATTTAGAAAAGCTCTAAGCAAAGGTTATGTAAGCATTGGCACCAAAGTTCCAAAGAGTAACCACCCCAATCGCAAAAACTTTGGCTACATAGAAATTTATCTTTAGCTTATTTACAATGAGCCAAAGAACTGCAGTATTGATAACCAAACCAATAAGACTAATGAGCATAAACTGGGTATATTCAACTAAAACGTGTGGGTCGTGGCTATGAAAAGTCCAGTAGCGGTTAAGCATATAGTTGGTTGTGGCCGCCAATAGAAAACCTATGGCATTGGCCACGTATTTCTGAAGTTTTACCTTTTCTTTAAAAACATAGGTAAACCCAAAATCGACAAACAATCCGCTAAAACCTACAATACCAAATTTTATAAATTTTCGGACGATGCTCTCAGATAATTCGAAAAGAAGCATAGAAGCCTATGTTTTAAAGATGAATGAGGAGGATGATGGATTGACCTTCTCTCAAAACATCGACCGAAGCAGTTTTCCCTTTTTCCAGGGTATTTAAGCGGTGCATATAATCGTAGATGTTTTTTATGGGTTTCCCATCAATGGCCGTAATGATATCGCCTTTTTTCATTCCACCCAAATCGGCTGCACCACCTTTTCTAACACCATCGATTCTCAAACCGCTGGTTTCGGCACCTGCATAATCGGGCATTATACCAAGAGTTACATTAAATCCTCTTCGCCCGCGTTGCCTTTGGTCGGTCATATCGCTTTCCTGATAGGTGAGATTTTGCTCCTGGTTTGCCAGAGTTTTTACCAAAGTGTATGTATAATCTGCAATTTTCTTTTCGCCGTCGTAATTAATTTTATCAGCATCGTCGAAAGGAGTGTGGTATTCGTCGTGAGCACCAGTAGAAATAAAGAAAACCGGAACTTTTTCGGCATAGAAAGCAGCGTGGTCAGATGGGCCGTAACCATCGGGGGAATAGCCAAACCTGAGAGACTTATCATTTTCTTCCAGACTTTTTAGCAATGATTCGCTTTCGAGGGATGTTCCAACCCCTGCAATTAGCAAGCTTTGGTCATCTTTCATTCGACCAATCATGTCTAAATTAATCATGGCTTTGAGTTGATTGAGTTTAAAGGCGGGGTGATTGACAAAATATTTGGAGCCCAAAAGCCCCATTTCTTCTGCGCTGAATGCAATTATCAGCAAGCTTCTTTTGAATTCGTTTCTTTGGGAGGCTACTTTTTGAGCTATTTCCATGATGGCAGCAACGCCGGAAGCATTGTCGTCGGCACCATTGTGAACAGCTATGGTATCGGGCATGCGGGAGCCTGACTCAGGGCCACCCCAACCCAAATGGTCGTAGTGGGCTCCTATAACAATGATTTCATTTTTTAAAACGGGGTCAGAACCTTCCACAAACCCAATGACGTTGCTGGTTTTTACATTAATTTGATTCACCTGGGCAGCTCCGTTAGCCATCATGTTTAATTTCATGCTGTTAGGCTTTCTGTCCTGATTGAGCTTCGATTCGAGCTGAGCAATGGTAAATCCAGAGTTCTTTAACAGATAATCGGCAACATTTCTTTTTATATTGAAAACCGGAACTCCACTGTTTCCCATTGTTTTATCGAAATGCAGGCTGATGAGTTTATCGCGTTGATCCATCACAGGACCGCTGACCAATAGCACTCCCGCAGCACCGGCATCGGTAGCGGAAATTGTTTTTTGACGGTCGCCTGAAAAGTCGGCAAAAACAGATTTTGCACTGTCAATTTCGGGGTCACCGGTAAGTATGAGCACCCATTTACCTTTCACATCAATGCCTTCGAAATCGTTCCAAACCAATCCGTTACGGCTTATATTGAAACCATATCCTGCAAAAACAACTTCGGCATTGAGGGAGGCATT
The DNA here is from genome assembly GCA_964293475.1 of uncultured Draconibacterium sp. Lineage (GTDB taxonomy): Bacteria > Bacteroidota > Bacteroidia > Bacteroidales > UBA12170 > UBA12170. The sequence goes on along the minus strand of CAXYYJ010000034.1, from coordinate 5,767 downwards.
GGCAGTGAAAGCATAGGGTACAAAATCGCTTCCTGACTCGTAAACCGAATCACCAACAGACAGCTTATTATCGGCTCCCATGGAGATTTTAGTTGTCACATCAAATTCCTGAAATCCATTTCCCCCTACTCTCTCAACCCCTGAATTGACAAAAAAGTTAGCAATATAGTTTGCTGCCAATTCCATTTCCGGAGTGCCGGGATAACGGCCTTTGAGCGAATCGGATGAAAGGTAATAAATGTGTTTCTTAAGCTCATCTTTGGTGATATCAGCCGATTGGCCAAAAACATTCACAAACAAAATGGTGATTATGGAAGTAATTAAGAATCTCATTGTCATGGCTTTTTATTTTAGCGGCAAATATAAAAGAGTTTTTACTACTTTTGTCTGTATCAACCTATCTATAGAAGGTATTTTGTATCCTTATTTCTTGGTATTTTTTTGTTAAACAAACAATATTCGAACTATGAAAAAATTATTGTCTCTCTTTTTGCTTGGGTTGGTCTTTTCCCTAACCCAAAATATGGCATCGGCCCAATGCACTCCCGATCCCAATTGTACCGATCCGGATGGTGACGGAGAATTTTGCCCCACCGAATTTCCCAACGCAGTTGAGGATGAATACTACGAACAAACCATCACAATTATCTCTTTATCAGAAGTTTTAGGAAATCCGGTTCATCATATCGATTTGGTTTCTATGGGAAATATTCCCCCCGGTATGAACTATCAATGCCAAAATAATAATTGCTCTTTTTACCCTGCCACCCCAAAATGCGTCAATGTTTATGGAACTCCAACCATTGGAAGCTGGGGCGATTATAATTTACATATGACCATTGAAGTATTTATCGATATTTTTGGGTTGCCGGTGAGTGTGGGAGAAGTGACCGATTCTTCGTTTGTGGTGACTATTGAACCCAAGCTTCATGCCGATTTTGAAGTGCAATACGCCTTTGCAAATATCGTTTGTAATAATTGGGGTGCTTTTAGCGTAACCTATACAGGAAATGCAACAGCCGATGCTACTTACAACTGGAATTTTGGCGAAAATGTTCAAGTTCTTTCTGGCAGCGGAATGGGACCCTATATGCTTGAATACAGCCCTGACTATTTTGGTTACGATAGTATTTCATTATTTGTGGAAGAAGGTCCGTATACGAGCCCTGAACATAATGACGTATTTTATGTTGATATTTGCGAAGGCATCAATGAGATTGATGGAAATCAGATTGTTGCAGGACCCAATCCTTTTACAACCGATTTGAATTTAAGCCAGTTACCCGCTGGCAACAACCATATTTTGATATTTGATTTCAGCGGAAAAAAGGTAGAAGAATTCCAGATAAACGATGCTCAGGCTCTGCTTCCATTATCGCATCTGAACAGGGGATTGTATCTCTTGCAGGTAATTAACTCAGAAAGCTCAACCACTCGTAAAATTATTAAACAATAATGCATCTCTTCTATACCCCTGATATTGATGGCGAATATTATCAGCTATCGCAGGAGGAATCGCAACATGCAGCAAGAGTTCTGCGGCTCTTTGTGGGCAGTGAAGTAGTTTTAACCGATGGAAAGGGAAACTGGATGCCTTCGAAAATTGTGGAGATTCATCCTAAAAGCTGTTTGGTGCAGGTTTCAGAAATTATTGAAAACTATGAACCCAAACCTTATGAGCTGCATATAGCCATTGCCCCGACAAAAAGCATAGATCGGTTTGAGTGGTTTCTGGAAAAATCGACAGAAATAGGAGTCGATAAGATAATTTCGCTTTTAACAGAACACTCTGAACGCAAGGATATTAAGCCTGACAGGCTGAACAAAATTATTACATCGGCCATGAAACAAAGCCTGAAAGCCTGGCACCCGGAGTTGGAGGGAATGACCAAATTCGACCAGTTTATTCAAAGGCCCTACGATGGTGTTAAACTCATTGCCTGGTGCGAAGCCAGCAAAGAAGCACGGATTGAGAATTATGTGCAGGCGAAGGAGAATGTTCTCATTTTAATAGGCCCCGAAGGTGGATTTTCACCCGCTGAATTTCAAAAGGCTACTGAACAGGGATTTGTTCCTGTGAGTCTTTCCACCTCCCGGTTGCGAACAGAAACCGCAGCCATTGTGGCTTGTCACAGTGTTGCCTTAATCAATAAATTTTAAAATATATGGCGAATTTTTTTGACATAATCAAAAGCGAAATTCCTGTTTTGGTCGATTTTTCGGCTGAATGGTGTGGCCCCTGCAAAATGATGCCTCCCATTTTAAAACAGGTAAAAGACCAGCTTGGAGATGAGGTTAGAATTATTAAAATCGACGTTGACAAAAACCCCGCCATCGCTCAGCAACTCCAAATAAGAAATGTTCCCACTTTGGCTATTTACAAGAATGGAGAACAGAAATTCAGGCAGTCTGGAGTAATACAAGCTCCCCAATTGGTACAAATCATTAAACAGCATCAATAAAGTAATGAACTACAAGCTCCTATTTATCAGCCTGTTTAGTCTTGCAGGCTTGACTATTTCGGCTCAAAAACCCGTTAAACTGGCGCTGCTGAAATACAGCGGAGGGGGCGACTGGTATGCCAACCCCACTTCGTTGCCCAACCTAATTGCCTTCTGCAACGATGAATTGAAAATGACTCTGGATGAAGATTATAAAACCATTGAACCCATTGACCGCGACATCTTTAATTATCCTTTCGTTCATATGACAGGTCATGGGAATGTGGTATTCTCTGCGCAGGAAGCAACGAATTTGCGAAATTATCTGCTTGCTGGCGGATTTTTGCATATAGACGACAACTATGGCATGGATCCCTATATCCGGGGGGAAATGAAAAAAGTTTTTCCGGAGTTGGAATTCGAAGAGTTATCGTTCGATCATCCCATTTACCATCAGAAGTACAAGTTTCCGGATGGTTTGCCCAAGATTCATGAGCATGACAAGAAACCTCCACAAGGATTTGGGCTCACCTACGAAGGAAGACTGGTTTGCTTTTATACCTACGAATGCGATTTGGGCGATGGCTGGGAAAATGCCTCGGTTCACAACGATTCGGATGAAAAGAGAATAGAAGCACTGAAAATGGGAGCCAATATTTTGCAGTTTGTGTTTTCAAATTAATAAAATTCTCAGTATTAATATGGTTTTTCAATGGTTATATCTGTGTTGTTAACGAAAGAATTTGAAACATGAACTAATTAGAACGAATTAATAAATTTGAACTTTTGAAAGAAAACTTTTAATTAACAGGTTAATAGGCGGAAAAATTCACATGATTGCTAAATAAAAACACCAATATGCTCAAATTAATAAATACTGATTGCTGCCCTCTCGTAATTGACTATGATTATGAAATAACAGATAAAGAATTATTAGCAGAATATGCAGGAGAGTTGGTACTCGGACACTACATACATATCCTAAAAATTATAAACTCACTTTCCTCATCGGCATCAATACCTTCGAATCAAATTATTGATTTTGGAATTGAAAAACTTAAAAATAGTGTAATCTTTCATAGAGATGGTTGGCTGTTTCAGATGATTTCTTGGATTGTTTTAGTTCACAGAAACAACGGAAAAAATTACTACACACAACATCCTCATTTCGCCCCAGCTCAACATGGTTTTGATGGTTTAAGTATTGTTTTAAAGTCAGATAATACTATTGACAGAATTATCATATCTGAGGATAAGTGCACTGATAACCCTAGAGACATGATTAGAGATGAAGTATTTCAAGAATTTAAGGCCTTAGAGGAAGGCAAAAAGGATTCAGCATTAATAGGTCTTATATCAAGCCTTATTTCACATTTAGACGTGGGTAAAGTTTTCCAAAGTGTTCAAAATGATATCTATAATACTGAATTGAGAATGTATCGAATTGGTGTGACACGTGAATCTTCTCACAATTCCATTAGTGGAAGAACTAAATTATTTAAGGGTTACGATGTCTACGTTATTGGAGATTCTTGCATTCGCAGAAGTGGTGCGACAATCTATCTTGATAACATGAGAAATTGGATGCAAGACTTTTCAGAAAGAGTAATTACCTATTTAGAATCTAAAAAGTCTTGATATGTATAATAGTTCTACACAGCAAAAGATAAAAGATATACCAACTATTGGAGACATTGATACCAGTAAACTTCCTCAAGAGTTAACTAGAATCTATGCTCAAATTGTTAGTCTAAGGCGTCAGGTTGCTGATGGCACAATTAATTTTCAAGAAGAAAACTTAATTTCAAGTTTAACTCTCCTTAGAAAATTAGCAAATAATCTTGAAACTATTCTGCTAGCAAAACTACATCATGAGCAGAAAGAATCCATTGCCTTTGTTGCAGGAACTGCGAATAACCTTATTCATAAGATGGGGTTGATTTCAGAACAACCCGAAACTTTATTAGAAATAGATTTGATATCGTCAAATATAGCTGCAACAGTTCTTTTTTTGATTGGGAATAGTCAAGCAGATGCAGCGGAAACAGCTTTGTCAATAAGAGAATCTTATAGCGAAAACCCAACAAAACAAAAATTAATTTCAGCAATAGTTTCATTTGCTACAGGCCAGCTATCAAGAATTACTAATAGCAACTTTAATGAAGATGATGTTATTCAAGCAGAAGACTTTCAACAAACCGCTTTAAATTATCTTTGGAGAGAACTCGGACTTGGAATTGTACAAATGGCAAAAAGACTGATTGGACATTCTAAAGTGAAAATGCAGAATCATTTCGATATGGTAATTGATCTTTCAGTTTCGGATATAGGACTTTTTGAACAAAGAAGTATTTTTTCAGGCACATACCGTCTTGCCAAGCTATTGACAATATTAGAAGAGGATATTATTAATAGAGCTGTTATTGGCATTCCTTGTCCGGTGGGCGTAAATCCATATCTTTGGAATGACTTTTTAGAAAAACTAGCAAGAGAACGCCCTTTCTTATGGGAAAATCATAAAGATGCTGTATACACTAACTTTTTAAATCCTGGAATATCAGCTGTGTTAACACTACCTACAGGAGCAGGTAAATCTACGCTTGCGGAATTAAAAATTGCTTCTTGTCTATACTCTGGAAGAAAAGTGATTTATTTGGTACCTACCCATGCATTAGAAGATCAGGTTAACAGAAATTTAAAACGACTATTTTCTGAATTTGAACCTACCATTATTGAATTTGGGGGTGAATACACTGATTTTGATGAATCAAACAGTTTCCCAATTTTAGTTATGACGCCAGAAAGATGTTTAACTTTTTTTAATATTAACCCTGATTTTTTTGATAGTGTTGGATTAGTTGTTTTTGATGAATTTCACTTAATACATGGTACCAGTATTAAGAAAGACAGACGGGCCATTGATGCAATGTACTGTTTATTATCTTTATTCACCTATACTCCAAATGCAGATTTTCTATTAATATCTGCGATGGTGGAGAATGGAGAAGAAATAGCTTCTTGGATTACACAGATTACACACAGAGAATGCAAAATCTTTAGCTCTACATGGAAACCAACCAGACAATTACATGGATGCTTGGTGTTCGAAGATGATAGAATCAACGAATTGCAAAATAAAATTCGAGAACAAAAACAGATTACTACAAGTAAAACACCTCCTGTTAATCTTAAAAGAGAGTTAATTATTGAGCCGTTATGTTTGTTTAGTTTAAGAAACATCTGGGAAACAGAAGATGATAACGATTATTTTAAAACATTGTTGTCCGGTAAACCGGAATATTTGTAATTTTCTATTATTAACCATC
>CAXYYJ010000033.1:0-56512 GCA_964293475.1 uncultured Draconibacterium sp. | reverse complement strand
AACTATATTTTATTCTTTAAAATAATCCAAATTTTCTTGGATTTTTGGAGACTGGTTCTGATAAAATTGATGAAAAACCGATACTCACCTAAGAATAATGACCAAATTATAAGGTAGATTTGGTATATTGGAAATGAAAAAAATACGAAAAAAAGTACTTTCCAAAGGATATTTATTTCTGGCGAGATGCCAAAATAGGCTCTTATTAATGGCATTGTGAACAATATACTTTGACCTGCCAATGCAAAAACTGTCATAACGCGGAACAATTGCCAATTGGATTGGATATTCCATTTCTCTTTAAAATGCTTAAAATACCTCTTTAACATAGGCTGCAATAATACCCTATTTATTCAAGCTCCCCCCATTGGATTTTGTTAAGAAGGTTATAAATGCTGCTAATTTACTGAATATTGAAATCCCGCTAATAATAAAACCCATTATATACTAACTTATAACACTGATTATCAGTAATTAAAAAATATAGTACTGCATCAAGCTTTGATTTGTATCTTAGCCACTTTAAAATGTACCATGAGATTTGAAGATTATAATTTTTCCGATGAGGTTAAAATGAGTATTGGCAAGTTGGGTTTTAATAAGCCTACAGATATTCAATTCAAAACCATTCCTCATATATTAAAGGGTGAAGATATTTTGGCGATTGCACAAACAGGAACAGGCAAAACCGCTGCGTTTGCCATTCCAATCATCGAAAAGCTGCACACGAAAAAGAAACATCAAACAAGAAAAGATGGAATTAAGGCATTAATCATGGTACCTACCAGAGAACTTGCCATACAAATTGACGATGTATTTAGAAAAATTGCTCAAAACACGAGAGTTAAGAGCTTTTGTGTGGTTGGTGGTGTGGAGCAAGGACCCCAAATTCAACAGCTTGAAGGTGGAATTGATGTATTAATTGCAACTCCCGGAAGGATGTTTGACCTTGTGAGCCAAGGATATATAGTTTTGTCGAGAATTGATTTTCTTGTGTTGGATGAGGCCGATCATATGCTTGACCTTGGGTTTATTAAAGACATCAGAGATTTGATTAAATTTCTGCCAAAGAACCGGCAAACCTTATTTTTCTCAGCCACCATTGATGCTGAAATAAAAAAGCTGGCCTATAGTTTGGTAACAAACCCTATCCGTATTCAAATATCGCCCAAAGACCCTGTATCTAAAAATATTGATCATGCTCTGGTTAAAGTGGAACAGGATGACAAAAGGTTTTTTTTGGAGAGAATTATTAAAAACAATGAAAATGCGCGTTTTGTGGTTTTTACCAGAACAAAAGTGCGGGCAGACAGAGTTGTTCTGGCCATGGAAAGGGTAGAAATTAAATGCTTATCCATTCACAGTGGGAAAACACAGGAAGAGCGTACATCGATTATGAAACAGTTTAATAAGTCTGATTTTCAGGTTTTAGTGGCTACAGATATAAGCGCTCGGGGGATTGATTTCCCTGATGTGGATTTTGTGGTGAATTATGATATTCCAGAACAGCCTGAGAACTATGTACATAGAGTTGGTAGAACAGGCAGGGGAATCAAGCGAGGAAAGGCATTCTCGTTTAGCAGCCCGCAGGAAATGCCTCTTGTAGCAGAAATAGAAGAATTACTTGGTAAAAAGATTTCATTGGTAGACATGGGATTTTCTGATTATTCTCAAATTATACAACAATCGGAGGAGGTTCATGCCGACTGGAAAACATTATTGAAAGAAATTGATGAAAAAAATGAAATTTATGCTCGCAAAAAACGAAAGAAAAAATAAAAAGAGTTCGAGCTTAAGCTTTAGGTTTTAATCGCATTCATTTTCTGATAATAAGCCAAAAGTATGTATCCAGCGAGCGGGGTAAGAAATAAGCCAAATAAAACCACTTTTAAGGAGTTCTTTGTTAACTTTTCGGCTTGAAAAACAAGCAGTGCCAGCAACAGGACATAAGCCATAATAAGTACATCTGAAAGCATATTCATATAATTTGACACAAAATTACTTCAACGCTTTTTCTAAAATCCCGCCAATTTTTATATGGCTTACTCTATTTATCTTTTGTAGGGAGTTATTGATTGAATGATTTATTTTTCAATGTATGCTGAAATTCCATCCCAATCGTCGGGAATGCCATTTTGGATAAAGGATTCACAGCGTTTTATATAGAGCTTCGTAGCTAAATCGTGGGGTGATTTTTCCTCTATTTCTTTAAAAACATCGAGTGCTGCAATCATTTCTTTATTTCTAAAGTGCTGAAGTCCATTTTTAAACAACTGGTTCGTTTCTATTTTGGCATTTCGTATGTGGGAAATTTCTCCATCTAGAATTTCGAAGATATTTACCGAATTTCGCTTGCCTTTCACTGTAACGACATCGAGGAAACGAAAATGATAGTTTTGTGGCTTATTTAGTTTGATAAGGGTGTCCTGACTAATGATGATGGGTGTACCATATTTTTTGGTGAGGCCTTCCAAACGGCTGGCGAGATTTACGTGATCGGAGATTACTGTACCTTCTATCCTACCCTTTCCGCCCACGATTCCCAACATTAAATTTCCGGTATTAATGCCTATTCCACTGTTTATGGGCTGCATGTTACTGAGTTTCAGGTCTTCGTTAAATTCCTGGAGTTTGGCTCTCATTTCTATGGCCGCATTTATGGCATCATCGGGTGAATCGGGAAATAGTGCCATGATGGAATCGCCGATGTATTTATCAATGAAACCGTGGTTTCTACTAATGATAGGCTCCATATAGCCCAAATAATGATTGATAAAGTTGAAGTTTTCTCTGGGCGACATCAGTTCGGAAATCTCGGTAAAGGATCGAATGTCCGAAAACATCACCGTCATTTCTTTCTGAATCTGATCGCCCAAATGAATATCGGTTATGCTGTTTTTCCCCAAAAAATCGAGGAATTGCTTGGGAACAAACCGATAATAGGAATGGTTGATTTCACTTATATGATCGATGTAGTTTTTAATTCGAAGTGACATTATATTAAATCCTTCGGCAAGTTCTCCTATTTCGTCGTTTGTTCTAACAATGCTGAAATTGGTGTTTCTACCTTCTCCGGTCTTCTGCATGTTATTTAATAATTCTTTTACCGGGAAAATTATATCCATGGTAGTCCATCGAACGAAAGAAAGAATGTAGATAAGCGAAACAAATATGCTTGTTCCAATTCCCACAAACATCATATAGGTATTGACTGAGTTAATATAATAAAACTGTGCAATATCATTATCTTTAAACAGTTGCACATAATTTCCCAAAATTATTCCCCTTACATTTTCATTTGCCAAATCCACTTTAAGCTCATTCACCTGTGAGATGCTGAGGATAATGTAAAAGAAAACAATGGCCAAAGGAAGAAATGTGGTCATTCCGCTAGCGAGCCATAAGCGATTTCTGATTTTTCCGATGGCTTTTTTAAAGATTCTTTTTCGTAGCTCATCTTCGTTAAATAAAACTTCGAGATAAAAAATATGAACCCGATGTTTGTGCCAATAGAAAACGAAAATGGAAGACAGAAAGCCTGAAAGTACTGATATGTAGAAATATTCATCGAAAATCTCTGCATTAATTGATGCAGAAAAATCGACAAAGAGGTTGATATAGCCAATATAGCCCACAGTAGCCAGTATTACGGCTGTGAATACTGCTGTATGAATCATTGGGGTATGCAATAAAAAGCGACGGCAGAAAAACTCAAGTCGTGGTGTTACTTCCTGTCCTTTTCTTTTTTGCCTGAAATATCGGCGGAAGGGGTAGCTAATGATGAAATTTAAAAAAATTGCCACGAGCATTCCGTAGAAAAACACGCTAAAACTGGTATTGAAGTGGCCAGGTTTTTCGGGATCCAGAGGTTTTTTAGCTTTCTTTTGATTTTCCCCAGCTTGATAACCAATGTTAAAGCCTTTTGAAAAGCCTTCAGATAAAGTTACGTCTTTGGCTTTTGAGTTAGTATCAAGAGATTTATTGGCCAAAGTATCATGTTTTTCTGTCTGAGCAGAATCCAAAAGTATGACTTGTGGGGCAACCGAATCGATGTTTGAATTCTTAAGATAGCCGGAATCGGATAATTGCTCAAAGAAACCGGAATCAATTTTATATTCAACAGGCCCTAATTTCCCTTCGTTTTGTTGATTTGAAATATAACCAAGCTCAATGTATTCGGGTATCTTCTGCACCAAAATAAACCCCATAAAAGGCATCACCAGAAAAAAATAAAAAATTCCGGATACTAATATGATTCTCAGCGATTTATACTTTGGTATTTTCTTCATTGAAGAACACATTTGAATGAGCAAGTAAAAATAGAAATATATCCTGATATTATTTAAAGAAAATGCAGACAGCGGATTTTTTTAAAATTCAGCCTCATAGCTCTTAAATAAATCGGGGCGGCGGGCTTTCGTTCTTAGAAGGGACTGCTCGTGCTTCCATTCAACAATTAATCTCTCGTTTCCCGACATTAATACTTCCGGGACTTTAAATCCCCTGAAATCGGCAGGTCGGGTATAAACCGGTGGTGATAGCAATCCATCCTGAAAGGAATCGGAAAGAGCAGAGGTCTCGTCGCCCAATACACCGGGAATTAGCCTTATAATGCTATCCGCCAATATCATGGCACCCAATTCACCTCCACTCAGAACATAGTCACCCACACTGATTTCCATGGTAATATAGTTTTCTCTAACGCGCTCGTCGATACCTTTATAATGGCCACAAAGAATTATAATATTTTGGTACCCTGACAAAATGTTGGCGGTTTTCTGATTGTATAGCTCACCATCGGGTGTCATAAATATAATTTCATTGTAGGATCGTTCAGATTGAAGCTTTTCGATCAGCGAAACGATGGGTTCGGCCATCATGACCATTCCTGCGCCTCCGCTAAAAGGGTAATCGTCGACACGCTTATGCTTATCAGTAGAATAATCGCGAATATTGTGAAGATGGATTTGAGCTTTCTTTTTATCAATGGCACGATTAACAATTGAGTGATTAAAAGGGCCTTGGAACATTTCGGGGAATATGGTGAGGATATCGATTCGCATAAAAGTAATTTTTGGCAAAACTAACCAATTTCTAAAATATTTGTAATTTCGAAAACCTAAACCAATGCTCATGTCAAGAGTAAAATTTTTAATCATTGCAACCTTTGTATTTTCCTTAAATATCTGCTTTTCGCAATCTTTTGGAAAACTCAATTCATTCGATACCCCGGAAAAGAAGCTTGAATATCTTTTCAATCAGCAAAAATTGTTCACAGATCCAAATAAACCAGATTCCGCATTATATGTTTTGAATATAGCTTTGGAAATAGCTCGTGAAAACCGACTTAAAGAAAAGGAATCGAACACTTTGCGAAAAATTAGTATGGTTTATTATAGGCAAAAAGATTTTGAAAAGTGTGTTGATTTCAATCTTCAATCCATAGCCATATCGGAGCTTATAGATGATTACAAGGGACAAGCAAATGCCTATCACCGAATTGGGCTGGTAAAATATATCAACCGCAATTTTGTTGATGCAAATTTATATTTAGGAAAAGCTGTTGAAAATGCCCGAATGACCAACGACAGTAGCCAAATGGCGCAAAGCTATTTGACTATAGGAGCCTGTCAATATCAAAATGGAAATTATCCGGAGGCTTTAGATGCTTTTCAATCATCGCTTATTCTTTCGAAGGATACTACTGTTCAGGCGAATAGCTTAAATAATATAGGAAATATTCAGGATGAGCTAAAAAATTACGATCTGGCTTTAAAATATTTGGGGCAAGCTCTTGAGTTGAAAGAATTGACCAACGATAAAAAAGGTGCGGCGGGAACCCGGGAAAATATGGCTACTGTGTACTCAAAAAAAGGAGAGTTTGAAAAAGCTCTTGAGTTATACAAAGAAATTCTTGAATTCAGGAAATCGAAAGGCGAAGAAGCTGGAATGAGTACTACTTTAATGAATATTGGTTATGGCTATGAGAAATTGGGTAGGTTTCAAAATGCATTGGATTATTATAGTCAATCCTTAAAATTGCTCTATAAACTTGATGATAACCGAAACTTGTCAACCTGTTTGAACAATATTGGCGATATATATTATGCCATGGGCAAGTTTGACCAGGCCATAGACTCATCTGCAAAAAGTTTAGAAATCGGTAAAAAACTTAATTCCAAAACTTCGATAAAATCATCTGCCTATTCGCTTACAAAAAGTTTTGTTAAACAAAACAATTTCAGAGAGGCCTATTATAACCACGTTCTCTACGCTGAAATGAAAGATAGCTTGTTTAACGAGGAGAGTGCCAAGCTTTTGCAGGAAATGGAAACCAAATACCAAACCGAGAAAAAGCAGCAAGAAATTGAAAAACAAGCACTTACCATAGACAAACAAAAAGCGCAGAGCCGAAGCCAGCAAATTATGCTTCTTGCGATGCTTGGAGGAATGGTTTTGGTGATTCTTATTGCCGTTCAGGTGTATCGCGGATATAAGCAAAAGAAAAAGGCCAATGCTTTGTTATCTGCTAAAAATGATGAAATTACCCTTCAAAAGAAGGAGATAGAAGAGAAGAATCTGAATATTATGGATTCCATAAGATATGCTAAACGGATTCAGCAAACCATTTTACCCCGCGACCAGTTTGTGGAAAAACATTTGCCCGAATCGTTTATTCTCTACAAACCCAAAGATATTGTGAGTGGTGATTTTTACTGGTTTGAAAAAGTTGGAAGAAAAGTTTTTGTTGCCGCTGTTGACTGCACCGGACATGGGGTTCCGGGAGCTTTTGTGAGTATTGTGGGCTATAACAATTTAAACAGAACTGTTATGGAATTCCATTTAACCAAGCCCGGCGACATCCTCAACAAGCTCAACGATTTGGTGGTTGATACTTTTGTTCGTCACTCGGATAGTGATGTGAAAGATGGGATGGATATGTCGTTGGTGAGCATTGATTTAGATTCCAAACAAGTGGAATTCGCAGGTGCACAAAACCCTATTTACGTTGCCAACAGAAATAGTATTGAAGAAGTAAAGGCTGATAAACAGCCTATTGGATCGTCGCTGGAGCCAAAGGTATTTGAGAATAATGTGGTTCAGGTTCAGACAGGCGATATGGTTTATTTGTTCTCCGATGGTTATATTGATCAGTTTGGAGGCCCACAGGGAAAGAAATTCATGAGGAAGAGATTTAAGGAAATGTTGGGTACTATTTGTAATTTGGATGTCAAAACGCAAAAGCAGCATTTGGACAATACTATTGTCGACTGGATGAAAAACGAAGAGCAATTGGATGATATTCTGGTAATTGGCATTAGAATAACTTAACTTTTACCTTGCTGTTGCAATAGAATTCAGGGGTTAATCATGGATAAGCCATGTCTCCAGGGTATGATAAAGCTCTTTGGGTTTTATGGGTTTTGACAAGTAATCGTTCATTCCAGCCCCTAAGCATTTTTCTTTGTCACCTTTCATGGCGTTGGCTGTCATGGCTACAATGGGCAAATCTTTCGGACCAAATTCCTTTCTAATGGCGATAGTTGCGTCTAAACCATCCATTTTGGGCATCTGAACATCCATCAGAACCAAATCATATTTTTTACTTCGCACCGCTATAAGGGCTTCCTGGCCATCGGCAGCAATATCTACCTGTATTCCAGCCTTTTTTATGAGTGCAATAGCAACCCTTTGGTTGATTAGATTATCCTCCGCCAACAGAATGCAGGTTGTTGCCGGAAGTTGGAGCAAGTTTTGCAAATAGTCGGTTTGTTCTTTTTGAATGGGGTTCTGGTTGTTGTTGCCCGACAGGCCTAAAACATTGATAACACTGTCGAAAAATTGACTTTGCTTCACTGGTTTGGTCAAGTAGGCTACATGACCCAATTCCTTAAAGGTCTTTTTTTCGCCCCAGGCACCCACCGAAGTCAAAACCACAGCTGGAATCTGGCTGGTTTCCCGTATTTTTTTAATGAGTTCGTATCCACTCATGCCCGGCATTTGAAAATCGGTGATGATGAGCTGATAAAAATCTTCAGGTTGATGTAAAAAATCTTCAAGAGCTAATTGTGGATGATCGAAAATTGTGGCGTTGAGTCCGTAGGTTTTTAATGTTTCTCTGATAATGATCCGGTTGGTTTCGTTATCATCAACCGCCAGAATATTGATATTATGCAGCTGCTCTGGCAAGGAACGTTGAATTGTTTTGTTTTTGGCAGAATCGTGTAAACGGGTGGTAAAATAGAATGTGCTTCCTTCACCGGGCTCGCTTTTTACCCAGATTTCGCCACTCATCAGGTTCACGAGTTGCTTGCAAATACTCAATCCGAGACCAGTTCCCCCATATTTTCGAGTTGTGGAGCTATCGGCCTGCGAAAAGCTGTCGAAAATAGCAGACTGACGATTGAGCGGTATTCCAAGACCTGTATCTTTTACACTGAATAATAATTCAACTTCTGAGATATGCACAGGCTCTTCATTGATGCCATTATTCAGCATTTCGACCTGAATATTAATTTCCCCCTTTTCTGTAAATTTAAGGGCATTGCTCAACAGGTTGGTCAGGATTTGACGCAAACGGGTGGGATCGCCAATTACAAATCGAGGAACTGAGCTTTTAATAAAAAGATTTAACTCAAGGCCCTTATTTTCAATTTGTTGAATGATGACATCCGAAACCGCTTCGACGAGTTCATATAAATTAAAGTCGATTTCTTCGAGCTCAAGCTGTCCTGCTTCAATCTTAGAGAAGTCGAGAATATCGTTTATGAGATCGAGAAGAACGTCGGCGCTGTCTTTGGCCATTTTTAAAAACTGGTATTGCTCCATGGAAAGATTGGTGGGCAAAACGAGCTCGAGCATACCGATAACGCCGTTCATGGGGGTTCGTATTTCGTGGCTCATATTGGCTAAGAATTCGCTTTTTGCCAGATTTGCCGATTGGGCTCCTTCCATGGCTTTCTCAATGTCGGCGGCTTTGTTTTCAAGTTCGCGGTTGAGGGCCAAAATACCTTTATTGGTCTCTTCCAGCTCCTGGTTTATGGATTCAATTTGGGCGTTTCGTTCCTGGAGTTCTTTTAAAAGGTAGAAAAGTTCATTGTTTTGGGCGTTTATTGTTTCCACGAGGCTGCTATCGCCCCGTTCAATTGTTTGAAGAAATGCTGTCTGAATTTGTTCAATTCTCTGCTTGTCCAGCAGATTAGTAATTCTGGGGAGCCATTTGGCGGCGGTAATTTTTGTGCCATTTTTTGAAGTTTCTATATGAAAATCGTCCATCAAGCGCTGGCTTCCCATGAGGCCCACCCCCATTCCTTTTTTCGATTGAAAATTACCTTCTTTAATGAGTTTGATATCTTCTATACCTTCTCCGTGATCGGTCCATTGAAAAACCAGGCCATCGCTGTTGCGGCTGCGGGTAGCAATATAAAAGTTTAGAAGGCCTTGATTGGCATGTTCTATTATATTCCGGCAAAGCTCGGATATGGTGGTTCCAATACGTATTCTATTGGTATTATCGAATTTACATTCCGCTGCAAGCAGGGAACCGAGGTTACGAGCCCGAACCACGTCCGATTCAAATTGAATCTTCAATTCACCAACTTCATAGAGTGTGGCTGATGATAAGAACGGTAGCATCGTCATTGGGTCTGGAGAATTGGTTAAGAATTATTTCGGAATTTTTCTGTGGAGATGATTTCCAATCGAGGTCTTCGGGTTTCCATCGGCTTGTTATTCCATCGGAATAAAGGCATAGGAAATCGCCTGGATTAAAAGGAAATTCAAATACACGAGGAGTGCGCATATTATGCCCCATAATGCCGCCAAAGGAGAGCAGGTTTTTTTTGCCTTCGGGAGTCATGATAAAGCTTTCTATATTTCCGATGCCAGAAAAAGACATCTTTTTAAGTTCTGTATTTATATAGGCGAGGCCAATGGTTACACCCCTTGTTCCCCTTAGGGCATTGTGAATGGTAAACATAAGTGAATCAATGGGTTGTTCGGCTCTTTGCATTATTTGCTGACGGGCAAGCTGTGCTGCAAAATTTGCTTCTTTTCCATGGCCAAGGCCATCGACAACAGCTGCAATACAAAAGGTAGGATTCAGATAATTAATTACATAGGCATCGCCGTTAAGTGTTTCGCCAGGTTTGCAGCGGGAGGCAGCCCCTGATTCGATGTTTTTATTGTTGCCCAGCCATTGTTTAACTGGAAGCCATTTTCGGCATCTGATACAATGTTTTGATTGAAAAGCAACATCGATGTAGGGTTGATCGAAAAAGTCTTTATCGTCGGGGTTGATATCCAGTTCATCGCTGAATCGGCGGATTGATCCCAATCCCAGGCCAAGGCTATTTGAGTGGCTGAATCCATCTTTAAGCGCAAGAGACAGGTCGGATATACCGGCTCCGATATCGCAGCTCCATATTTCTATGGCGCGTTGGTTCAATTGGTTTTCTATTTGGCAAATGATTACTTTTCCTTTTCCCCCACCGTGTTTAAGTATATTGGTTACCAATTCGGTAACAATAATGGCAACTTCACCGGTTTTTACATCGCTGAAGCCCATATCGGTAGCCAATGCAACAGATTTTCGTCGACATACACCAACATCTGATTCATTATCGACGGGAAAACTGAGTATGTGGCTGCGGGTTATTTCCATTTCATCAATCGGATTTCAGTGCCAAAATTAACTTCTGTACGAATTTCAAAGGAATCGACAAGCCGTTTTGCTCCTGGCAAACCATAGCCCATACCACCACCGGAGGTATAGCCATCGCTCATGGCCAAATCAAGGTTATCGATACCCGGACCTCTGTCGACGAATGTAATAATCAAGGCCTGATGGTTGTTGGCTTCGCCGGTATTGACTGTAACTTCCCCCCCATTGGCATACTGATACATATTTCGAAGGAGCTCGCTTACGGCAGTAGTTATGCGGGTTTGTTCAACAATTCCCATTCTGCAGTCTTTGGCATACTGTCTGACCATTTGCCTCACCTTCACGATATCATTTTCGGTTTGCACCTGAAAAGATCCGAGCAAAATCCAATCGCTATTAAAGGTAAAACTTTGCATTTGGTGTGGTTATTAATCGTTTATAGAGGAAATTCGTTTTTCGAGCAGTTGCATACCCCTTTCCATATTCAGGGCAGTATCGACTCCGGGCATTTCGAGACCAAGCTCAACGAGCGTGATGGCCACGGCGGGTTGCATACCAACAATTACGACGGCAGCATCCATAATACTTGCCATAGAGGCCATGCCCGATAGCATTCGACCAATGAAGCTATCCACCATTTCCAAAACTGAGATATCGATGAGAACACCCCTGGCTCCTGTTCTTTCAATTTCCTCAAGAATTTGAGTTTGAAGCTGAAGAGCGAGCTTATCGTGCATATCTACCTGAATAGAAACGATTAAATAGGGCCCGATTTTAATTATCGGGATTTTCTTTTCGTAATAATTGTCCATTATATATCCTTTTCTGAGAAATCTTCTGTCAATTTTTTAATATCTATTTCGGGAGCTTTTTTGCTGTGCTTCATGGCAAAAATCATCGCATCCTGAAGAGTTGCCTTGGTTTTAATAGCAGAGAGGTCGATTCCGAGGTGCACAATGGTTTGTGCAATGGCTGGACTTATTCCGCTGATGATACAATCGGCACCGAGTAAACGGGCGGAGGTTACGGTTTTTAATAAATGGTTAGCTACCTGGGTATCGACTGTAGGAACACCCGTAATATCGAGAATGGCCATAGTACATCCGGTATCTACTATTTTCTGGAGCAGGTTTTCCATCATTACCTGGGTTCTTTGGCTATCGAGGGTTCCGATAACGGGCAGAATGAGAATATTGTCCCACACTTTGCTCACAGGACTCGAAAGTTCCATGAGGTCTTCCTGCTGCTGAATGATTGTTTTTTGCTGTTCCTGAATTTTTTTCAGCTTCTCCTGCATCTCATGCTGAAGCTTTTGACTTTGTTTTAGCTCATGTGTCAGGTCTTCAATCAGGATATTGATGGCTTCTTCGATGCCTGTCAGATCGTCTTCGATGCCTGAATTGACACGAATATCCAAATCACCTGCGGCTACTGATGACAGAACTTCCTCGATATGATCGATACGTTCCTTAACGTTGGTTAATTTCAAACTGTTGTCCATAATTAATGTCTTTTACTTTTAAGCCATTGAATAGCTTCTGGTATATTTTTAAAAAACTCTCCATCTATTTTAATGATTCCGGTTTTTACTAAAACTCTGGCTATCATTCTATTGGCCGCACTTCCACCAACAAAAGCCACAGCCGAAACACCGCTTTTCTCAAGACCCTTATTGGATTCTTCGCGTGTTTCACGGTTCTCGACCTTATGAGTATCACTCATGACAATGATGACTTGTCGAAGGGATCTGTTTACAAAAAATTCATCGATTTTGGCTAAGATGGGCTCGACATCTGTACGGAGGTAGTCGCCTAGAAATTCTATATAGGCGATTTGGTCTACCTCATCGTACCAAATTTTATGTTTCATGTGTTTTTTTTTAATAATTCGAACAGTAAATATAGGGATAAAAATGGAATGGAACAATATATCTTTTGTTTTTTATAAAATTAAAGACTGTTGGCGAATGCAAGATATTTTTTGTAATTTTATGCAAATTTGGAAGCTTTTAAAGCATATGCTTAAATATTTAGAACTCTTAGAAAAAACCACAGTTAAGAAAGTATTCCTGATATTTTTCTTTTTAATGTTCCTATACTCAGCGAACGCTAAAACGAATGAGATACTTCAACCAGAAATAACGAAAGGATATTTGGATTTATCGCGGTGGGATTTTAACCGTGAATCTGTTGAACTAACCGGTGAATGGGAATATTACTGGAAGCAATTTATTAAACCTGGGGATTTTGACGATGGTGTAGTTCCCAAATACGAAGTATTCCCCCATCTATGGTCAGAAGTGGAAGATTTGGAAGGAACGGCTGCCAATGGCTACGCCACTTACCGTATGCATTTTATATTACCTGCTTCCGACGAGGTATTTGCGTTTCATTTACATGATTTCTATACAGCTTACGAGTTTTATCTTAATGGTAAGCTTTTGGCGCACAATGGAACCATTGGAACGAATAAAGCAGAAAGCAAGCCTCATTGGCTTCCGCAAACCGTTCCATTTATAGTACAACGCGACACCAACGAAATAGTGATACTTATTTCTAATTTTCATCACAGCAAGGGTGGGTTAATCATACCCCCAAAAATTGGGAAAGCCAGCCTCATCAATTCAGGCAGGGATCAAATAATAGGAATCGACCTCTTATTGACCGGGGCATTGATAATGGGGGGATTGTTTTTCATGGGTTTATTTATTTTCGGTCGCCATAACAAAGCTGTTTTGTATTTTAGCTTGTTCTGCCTGGTTTATAGTTACAGAATAATTGGCACCAATGAGTATTATCTGCACAGCATGATGCCTTATCTACCCTGGCAACTGACTGTTAGACTGGAATATATCACCTTATTTTTGAGTCCTTTGCTCTTCATACTCTTTATTCAGTCGGTTTACCCTGACGAAACCAATAAATGGGCAGCCAACTCGCTGAAAGGGATTTCAATTACGCTGAGTCTTATTACTCTATTTTTTGACAGTCAGGTATTTACATTCCTTATTGTTCCATTTTTTCTGGTACTCTTTGTATATATCGCGTATGGTACTTTTGTTTTTATATTGGCAGCATCGCGAAAGCGAGAGGGTTCATTCTATGCTGTCATCAGTATTTTAATTCTTTTTACCGTATTTGTTCTTCAGATTTTAAACTACTTAACCATAACCCCCAATTATCCCTATTTCTATTTTATGGGATATATATTATTCTTCTTTTTTCAGTCGCTCATACTCTCCTACCGATTTGCCTTTTATTTTAAACAGGCCAAAGAAAAGGCTGAACAGGGAGCTCGAGCCAAAGCAGAATTTCTGGCCACCATGAGTCACGAAATCAGAACCCCCATGAATGGAGTTATTGGAATGACCGATCTGCTAAAAAGAACCAAGCTTACCAAAGAGCAATCGGACTATGTGGATACCATAAGAATCAGTGGCGACAATCTGCTAACAGTAATCAACGACATTTTGGATTACTCAAAAATTGAGCAGGGGAAAATGGAAATGGACATGCAAAGTTTTGATGTGATAGAAACCTGCGAAGATGTTTTGGCTCTGTTGTTTAGCAGTGCTGCCAAGAAAAAGATTGAATTGCTTTTTACTTATGACAAGCAAATTCCCCGCTCTATAGTTTCGGATCCGCACCGACTCAAGCAAATTTTGGTAAACCTGATTAACAATGCCATTAAATTTACCGAAAAAGGAGAAGTTGTTCTAAATTTACAGTCGAAAGTACTGAATGACAAGGCATATATTGAATTTCAGATAAAGGATACCGGGATAGGAATCGCCAAGAATAAATTAGACAAATTGTTTTTGTCATTCTCGCAGGTTGATGCCAGCATTGCCCGCCGATTCGAAGGAACTGGCCTTGGATTGGCGATTTCGAAACAGCTCGTGAATTTATTGGGAGGTGAAATAGGCCTGGAGTCGGAGGTAAACAAGGGCTCAACATTCTATTTTACCGTTCCGGCTGAGGTAGATGCAGGTGCCGAAGTTAAAACACTCACCACTGTTCCAGATATGTTTAAAGGATTATCTGCTATAATTTTAGACGATAATACGACCAATCTTACAATTCTTGCGGGGCAATTAAATCAGTGGGGCTTTTTGGTTGATGTATTTACAAACCCAAATCTCGCATTACATTCCTTTAAAACCAAAACATATCATGTGGCCATTGTGGATATGCAAATGCCCAATTACTCTGGAATTGACTTTGTTAAAGAATTGAAAGAGCTCAACGCTTCGGACAATACACCCATTCTCATATTATCGAGTATTCGGGTTGATTTTACTGAAGAAGAAAAATCTCTTATTCATGCCTATTTAATGAAACCTGTTCGGGAGCTTAATTTGTACAAGGCCATTTTAAAAGCTCTGGGAAAAGGTGAAGATGAAGGCTTGGAAACCGTTGAATCCATTGAAAATGAAGCGGATTATTTCTCCAGGCTGAAAGTGTTGGTAGCAGAAGACAATATTATCAATCAGAAGGTTACACTTAGCCAGCTAAAAAACATCGGAATCACGGCGCAGGTTGCACTCAACGGCAGAGAAGCTGTGGAAGCTTGCAAGAATACATCATTCGATTTTGTACTTATGGACGTTCAAATGCCCGAAATGGATGGTTTGGATGCTACCAGAATCATTCTCAACCACTTCGCCAACAGGGGCGAACAACCGCCTGTTATTTTCGCTATGACGGCCAATGTTTTGGGGGAATCTGAAAGTGAATGTATTAGCGCTGGAATGAAAGGATTTATTTCGAAACCAGTAAATTTTGAAGAGCTAAAAAAGGCCTTAAGACATTGGAATCCTTCTCACCGTTAACGTAAATCAATCACTTCTATTCCAGGATATTTTTTAGCATTGAAGGTAAAACTGTCTTCGGGAATGATTGTGTTGGTTGTGAATTGCTTGATATCGTAGGTGAATACATTGTCCTCAAAATCATAAATAATAAAGCTGGCCAATTGCATGAGCTCCTTGTTTATAATTATGGTAACGTAGTTGAAGTTGGAGTTTTTCTCTTTGGGGTTTAGTTTAAGCTGATAACATGATTTTCCATCTTTTACCACATCGTTTTCAAGTTTTGAATTATAATCGCTGTTGTAGTTGGCCAAAAGCTTGGATGGGCTAAAACCGCTTTCTTCGTTCACTGAGTTTACTTGTACTTCGTTGCTCTCGGGCAGAAAAGTCCACACGGTAGTTCCATCGCTTATAACTTCCTGACCTGCAATACTTAAATGATATTTATCGCCCGCCACAAGTAATGTACCATTGGTAGTTTCGTTGATACCAGCTTTGGAATTTTGCATTTTATAAGCAAAAGTGGCTTTGATGTTTTTATAGGAGTTTGTCTTTTTGCTTAAGTCGTCAAGAATTTTTGTGGAGTTTTGGGCATTGATGCCAATAGAGACAAAGGTTAAAACCAAAACGGAGGACAATAGTTTAAAAATACGGTTCATAGTCAGCTTTTATTAGGGTTGAAATAATGGTTGGCAAAATTACATTTATCTGAATCAATTTTGCTCTTTTGCTTTAAGATCCTTCAAAAATTGTTCCAAAGCCATTTCGTTTCCAACTCTCACTTCGCGGGCTTTACTTCCTTCGAAAGGGCCAACAATGCCTGCGGCTTCGAGCTGGTCGATGATTCTACCCGCACGATTGTAGCCAAGTTTGAGTTTTCGCTGAATGAGCGATGTGGATCCTTGCTGTGCATTTACAATAACGCGGGCGGCATCTTCAAAGAGCTCATCGCGATCGGCGGGTGAGATATCGGAATCCTGTTCACCCATATCTTCTTTAGATTCGGGGAGAATAAACGCTGATGTATATCCGCGCTGACTTCCAATGAAATCGGTGATTTGTTCCACTTCGGGGGTATCGATAAAAGCACACTGAAGTCGCACCATATCGTTGCCGGTGGAGAAAAGCATGTCACCACGGCCAATAAGCTGGTCGGCTCCCCCGGCGTCGAGAATGGTTCGGGAATCGATTCGTGAGGTAACCCTGAAGGCTACGCGGGCAGGGAAGTTGGCTTTGATAATACCGGTAATAACATTTACGCTGGGCCGCTGGGTTGCTATAATAAGGTGAATACCAATAGCTCGGGCAAGTTGAGCCAGGCGGGCTATGGGGCCTTCAACTTCTTTGCCGGCCGTCATGATGAGATCGGCAAATTCGTCGACAACCAACACAATATAGGGCATGTATCTGTGACCATTGTTGGGATTTAAGCGGCGGGAAATAAATTTGGCGTTGTACTCCTTAATATTTCTAACCTGAGCATCTTTTAGAAGGTCGTAGCGATTGTCCATTTCGGTAACGAGGCTGTATAAAGTGTGCACAACAGCCTGAGTATCGGTGATGATGGCTTCTTCGGAATTGGGAAGTTTGGCCAGATAATGACGCTCGATTTTACTAAAAAGAGTGAGTTCCACTTTTTTAGGATCGACCATAACAAATTTAAGCTGGGCGGGATGTTTTTTATAAAGCAGCGAAGTGATGATGGCGTTGAGTCCAACAGATTTCCCCTGGCCGGTGGCACCCGCCATAAGAAGGTGGGGCATTTTGGCCAAATCGAAGGCAAAACTTTCGTTGTTGATTGTTTTGCCGATAACCACGGGCAAATCGAAGGTAGACTCCTGAAAAACTTTCGATTGTAACACGGCACGCATGGGTACAATTTCGGGTTTGCTATTGGGGACTTCGATCCCGATGGAGCCTTTGCCAGGTATTGGTGCTATGATTCTGATTCCCAATGCGGACAAACTCAGCGCAATATCGTCTTCAAGATTTCTGATTTTGGAGATTCTGATGCCTGGCGCTGGAACGATTTCGTAGAGAGTAACGGTAGGGCCTACGGTTGCTTTAATCTTCTGAATCTTAATATTATAGTGATTCAGTGTTTCTACAATTTTATTCTTATTGGCTTCGAGCTCTTCTTTGTAGATATTGATTTTATCGGAGCCATGCATTTCGAGAAATTCGAGTTTTGGGAATACATAATCCGCCAGGTCTTCGGTGGGGTCGTAGGGAGTATCGATGCCATGCCGAACCATTACTTCTCCAGCTTCATCTTCTCCAGCTTCCACTTCCAGCTCGTCGGCCAATTCTTCTTCCTTCACTTGAACCACAGGATTGATAACCGCAGATTTTTCGTTAATTATAGGGTTAACCACTTCATCTTCATTGCTATTGGCAATTTCCACTTCCAGGTCTAAATCACCTTCATCTTCGGCAATTGCTTCAATTTCAAGAATTTCATTATTATCGACTGGCTCAGAATCGGTGGGGATTTCATTTTTGGTTTCCTGCTCTTTGATGGTGGCAAAAGTTCGTGGAATTCCATCCTTTTGTTTGATGATGGTTATTTCATCATCATCATTCTCATCCACTGCAAATTCCTGAGTATTGTATTTATCAGTTTTTTCGTTTTGCAATTTGCGAGCTTCTTCCATTTTTTGTTGTTGTCGGCGTTCTCTGGCAATTTTGGCCTGCTCCATGCGCCGGATCATCCACAATCTGAACCAAATGATTGGATAAGGGAAGTGGATGGTGAGAAAGGCGATGAGTGTGAACAACAATATAAAAACAAGTCCGGCAATGCCGGTTATTCCCTGAATCCAAAGGGAGCTTTGGTAGCCAAGCGTTCCGCCAAGAATGGCCCAGGAGGAGTTTCGGAAAACAGAACCAAAGAAAACTGCAGACCAAACGATAAAAAGGAAGGAGATTTTAAAAGTTTTGGAAAGTGGAAGCAGTTGTTTTTTGATGGTAAGAAGGCTTCCGATAAGGAAAAAATGAAGTGCAAACAAGATGGATCCCACTCCCACCATTTTGTAGACAAGGAAATGAGAAATCCAGGCGCCCAGGTAGCCTCCCCAGTTTTCGATGGGTGTTCCGCCACTTAGGTCTTTCCACTCGAAGGTATAAATTTTATCGAAATCGGAGCTCCAAAAGAGAAGGTAGGAAAAGATGGCGAAGGCCAGATATATGGCAAGAAAAAGCAGAAATAACCCTAATACAATTTTCCCTTTGCCTTCGCGAGCCACCGAAATATCGATTTTCTTGTTTTTGGTTTTCTTAGGCTGAGTTTCCTCTATTGGAATCTCTTCCCGTGTTTTATTGGTCTTTTTTGTCATTAGGGTATAATATGTTTAGCACAAAATTATGAGTTTTAAATTTTCATAACCTGGGAATTCCATAAAGTTGTTAAAGGATGATTGTGCAAAATTCGTAAAAATTTGTAATCATAAACTAAAAGATGAGCCTCTTATTATCTTATGGTTCAATCTTTTTTGGTGGATCCCTAAAATCTATAAGTGATTAATTTTTAATGATTTATTTTTTTATGTCTGTTTCATTTTCTTTCAGGAGTTTCAAGATGCCTGTTCCATAAAAAATAAATCCGAAACAAATGTTTTATGAAGCAAATTACGGGGGAAAATGGAATTTAGCGGATGGGTTATAGATAAAGATTTGATGCAAAAATGATATTTAGGAAAGCACCATATCGTGATATCCAAGGATGGTTTTATGTCCTTTTTTGGTAAAATAGTTTCTGAGTTCTTTCTCTTCGCCTTGAAAAGTAGCCATAACAAAATCGCCACCCCAGGCACCCAGAGATTTTATTTCGCCTCCAAAATCGCTAAAGAAGCGGTCTTTGATTCGGGCTTCGTTGAGCAGCGACGAAATGATATTTTCGTGTTCGGCTAAGGCCTTATTGAAATCGAGGAAGGATTTTGTTTTGCTGATGATTTCGCTCAAAAGGCTAATTTCGTCGATATTTTGTGTGGTGGCTTTTACTTTTTGGCGGTATTGCTCCACGCTTTGGGCTGAATTTTGCTTGGTTCCAAGGTGCACAAAGTAGATTTGATTGGCAAAAGCTGGTTCAAATTCTATGGCCGTAACCTGGGGTTCGCCATTTACTAATTTATAGAGAATGGGTTTATCGCTGCGGGCAGTGGCCACGTCTACACCACTTCCATTGCTTGTTTGACGGGCTAACTGATAAGGATTTACATCGAGCCAATAGCCAATATTCGACAACAAAGTTGAACTGGAACCCAATCCCCAGCTTTTATCGAAGTCTAGATTGGTACGAATTTTAATTCCTTTTTGGTTATCCACAGAAATATTGGCCAGGTCGAAGGCTTTTTTGAGAATTTGTTTAAGGTGGAGGGCCAGTTTTTGGTCGTTGGTGTGAATGATGTTGAAGAGTCGCGAACCAAAGTTGACCTGGAGCCAGCCTTTGTTTAGCACACTGGCTTCCCAGCGGATTCCGCTAAAATCTTCGTGGAGGCTAACTTCGAGTTTTTGTCCGTATTTGGTGGGCACTGCCATGGCTAAAGCTCCATCGAGAACCAGATATTCTCCGGTTATCAATAATTTCCCGTTGGAGTGAAAAGCAGCAATATTCATTTTTCAATGTTTGTTCTTCAAACTAATTTACGAAAATTATCAGAATGACATCATTTCTTTCTAACATCTTTCACAAATTCTTCCACTGCATTGAACGAAACCTTGCGGGTTTTAAAATACTCAATGGCAGCATGTTTTTCTGTTTCTGTGGCGCCAAAGTTATTCAAAATATTCAATAAATGCATTTTCATATGACCTTTTTGAATTCCTTTGGTTGTGAGGCTTCTTAAAGCTCCGAAATTATTGGCCAATCCAGCAACGGCGGCTATTTGCATAAGGTCTTCGGCATGAGGATCGCCCAGCAATTCCATGGTAAAACGAGCTAACGGATGGAGTTTTGTGAGTCCGCCCACTGTACCCAACGACAAAGGAACGCGCAAAGTGTATTTAAACCTTCCATCTTTGAGCTCGATAAAGGTGAGACTTCTGTATTTACCGTCGCGGGCAGCATAGGTATGACCACAGGCTTCCACGGCTCTAAAATCGTTTCCTGTGGCTAAAACCACTGCATCTATTCCATTGAAAATGCCTTTGTTGTGGGTTGTTGCGCGAAAAGTATCCACAGTGGCTACCTGCACCGCTTTTTCGAATTTCCATGCAAATTCCTGAGCTGAGATATCCGGATCAACGCCTTCGAGCTCGTCAACGTCGCACTCTACCCAGGCTTCCACGAGACAATCGGGCGTGTAATTTGAAAGGATTGACATGATAACCTGAGCCGGAAAAGCTTTGAGTTCTTCGTTCTCGCTCACATAGTTTTTCAGGATGTCGGCAAATTCTTCCAAACAGGAGTTGATGAAGTTTGCTCCCATGGAATCGATGGTATTAAACTGAGCCTTAATCTGGTAGTAATCAGCTATTTCGTGGCGCATATCCACCAGCTCAATATCTAAAATCCCCCCGCCCCTTTGGCGCATATTTTTGGTGATGTATTCGGTGCCATCGAAAAATAATTGGCGAAGATGGGGAAAATGTTGTTTTAGTTTTTCGGGGGCGCCGGCCCAGGTAAAATGTACCTGTCCTATTTTAGTGAGCCCAATAATTTTTGTGTGAAAGCCTCCCCTTGTACTCCAGAATTTGGCGCTGTTGCTGGCGGCAGCCACCACCGAGCTTTCTTCAATTACCATGGGAATCATATAGTTTTTCCCATTGATGATTACGTTGGGAGCCATTCCATAGGGGAAATAAAAGTTGGAGATGGTATTTTCGGCAAATTCGTCGAAGAGTTTTTGTGTTTCAATTTCTGGATGCCAAAACGATTTAAGTTCTTTTTCAACCCTTTCGGAGTCATGAAAAAATGATGCTACTTTTCTAATTTTCTCTTCTTTATCGAGTTTGGAAAATCCTTTGATAATCTCTTTTTCGCGCATGATTAAATTTTATGTAAAAAATTTTGGGCCATTTGAAGGCTTTTCTGAATCATCAGAATATAATTTCGAAGCTGATTATAATCGTCGCGGGCATATTTCAAAAATCGAAAAGCCATGCCCATAACTGATGGTGTCTGAAGCTGTTGCATGAGATAAAACCCTGATAATGGGTCGATTCCCCCGCTGATGATAATTTGTTTTTGGGCCACCAATTCTTTTGGCAGAAGGTTTATAAATTCCACCATTTCGAAAGCCGTGTGGCCAACGGTAGCCCAATCGCCCATTTCTTCGAGCATTAAGTCGTTGCTTCGCATGAGCTCAATCAGGCTAAAATTGGTTCCCCCGAGGGCGCCAAATTCAATTCCTGTTACTGGCAGACGAAACAATGCTTCGAGGCTTTTTGGCCCCATGCCTTGTCCAACTTCTTTTACCACGACTGGGAATTCAAGTTTTTCCAAAAGACTGGAAATGGTTTCAATTGGGGGGTTGAAATAGATGTCGCCTTCGGGTTGAAGAAGTTCCTGCAAAGGGTTTACATGAACAATCAGACCATCAGCCTGAAGCCTGAATATGAGCTCATTAATCTTATCAACCTGGTTTTCCTGAATTAATTTCTCCACCTGGGCAATCCCCAGATTTGCATAAAAAGGCAAGTCGGGGCCGATAATAGGACGAACATTAAAATCGTCGAAACGGTTTTTGCTTTCCAAAAGTGGGCGGCAGGACCCTAAACCCATTCCCAGGCCAAATTCTGCACAGGCTTTTGCCAGGTTTTGGTTGATTTTTCGGGCTTCGAGTGTTCCACCGGTCATGCTGCTCACCCAAAGTGGAAGGCTGAGTTCCTTGTTTAAAAACTTAGTTTTGGGAAGTGCTTTGAGCTCGTTGGAGGTTAATAAAGGCTCGTAGTAAAACGAATCTGCCACTTCCTGCTCAAAAAGCTGGGCTTGAGAAGCCAGGTTGATATGGTCTTTTTTTCGGGTTTCCATTTTGTTAATTCAGCGGCAAATATAGTTGATTTTGAATGTTTGCATGGGTAAAAATGGTGAAAATGATTATCCTATTCAGAGCCAGCGGATTTGGCTGACTGTTAATTACCTGATTAAGGAATCATTTTGCGTCAATAAATTCTGGATTTTGAAGCAATTGGGGGTTGATGAGAAAAATATAGGGATGATGAAAATGGTGAACCCAGGGACTTTTTGAGTTTTGGGGATATATTTTGTAATAGTCGAGGGTTGGATTGAGAATGATGGTGGTTCCTGTTCTAACATAGTGACTGCTATGATAATAGCTATCCACATTAAAACCCTTAACCATTTTCTTTATTTCTTTTTCCAGGACTTTTCCCAAATATTTTTCGTAGTTGCGCTGGGCTTTCTTTCCTGGCTTTTCGAGCTTGTTATAGACAAAACGGAGAACGAGATTTTTGGGGAATTTTTGCTTTTTAATGATGTCTTTGGCTCCATAAAATGGATTTACCTCGTTAAAATCGTTGAGGGTTTGAATGGAAATGGGCGTTTCGGGAACCCAATCGGCCCGGTTTACCACATTAAAAGCCCAACCGCCCTGGGTTGCCAGTTCGTAGTCGTAGGCAAAATACAAATTGCCGGGCTTGGGAGCAGCAGAACTATAGGTTTTGAAAACGACATCGGCGGGGATTCGGTTTATGGCTTTCAAATGGAGCAAGTGCGCCGTTAAAAGAAACGAAATTCCGCCCCCCTGACTGTGTCCGGTGATGATGAAGTCTTTGATTCCCTGCTGATAGCATGAGTCGATTTTTGGAAGAATATCGGCTGCAAGAAAACCAGTGCTCATGAGCCAACCCACATGAACGGCTGCTTTGGGGTCGGAGGAGAGCTCATACTCAAACACTCTGGCAGTATCGAGGGTAAGTTTTCCCCGAGCAGGAACCATGGCCGCATAGAAGTTTGAGAGCCAACTTTCGGCTTTTGGAACCGTTCCACGGACAGTGATAACTGCTATATTATCAGGGCTCAGCCAAAGTTCCCAAAGGTTGAGCAGTCCCATTTCGGGGGAACGATAAATGAGTTTAAAATTTTGTGGTTCAGCAATATAAGCTGAATCGGAATAATAGTGCACGGGACCACCGGTACGGGCAGAAATGGTCATGATTTCGGCGAACTCGGCAGAATCAAAACCTGGTTGAAGTCGTTGTGAAAAAGCTTTTTTGAAAATTAAAACACTGAATATCAGAAGAATGATGACAAAGATTTTTTTCATGGGAATAGTTTTTTTCAATGATAAACCCCAAATTCAGGAAAAGGAAACTAAAAATACTTGATAATTCCACAATTATCCTTCTTGGAAAAACAAAAATATAAAGTACTGTAGAAATGGGGGATAAAAAATCTTCAATTCACATAAAATTAATTCTGGAATTGGTTTTATCTGGCCCAAACCGGAAGGGTGGTTTCAAGGTTTAAGGAAGGCATAACGATAAAATAAAGAATGATTGTGAGAAGAACTAAGGTAATGAACTTTAGAATTAAACCTGTTCGCGCCATTTGCGCAATAGTTACTCTTTCGCTGGCAAAGATAACGGTGTTGGGACCGGTTCCGGCGGGCATCATGAAGGAGAAAGAAGCTGCAATGGTGGCGGGAATCATTAAAAGCAGCGGATTGGTTTGTCCGGCCACAGCCATGGATGCCAATATGGGAAGGAAGATATTTGCAGTGGCTGTATTGGAGTTTACTTCGGTAAAAAACATGATGAAAGTGAGAACGATAATGAGAACAATGAATGATGGGTAGCTGTTCATAAAAACGAGCAGATTGCCAAGCCATTGGGCCAGACCTGTTTCTTTAAAACTATCGGCAATGGCATATCCGCCACCCACAATCACCACGACACCCCATGGAATCTGGCTGGCAGCTTTCCAGTCGATGAGTCGTTTGTCTTTTCCCACAGGGTACATAAAAAGCAGGATTACCGCAAAAATGGCCACCGTACTATCGTGCACATACTCTTCCAAACCTGTCAGGGCAGCCCAACCCGGAATCACGGTGTCGCCAAACACAAAACCTTCTCTAAAAACCCAGCCAAAAATGGCGACTAAAAACACCCAGGTAACTCCTTTTTCCCCCGCCGACATTTTGCCGAGTGATATCAGCTCGTCTTTGATTACCGTTTGGCTTTCGCTCAAATTTCCTTCGATTCGAAAATATTTGACTAAGAAATACCAGGTAACAGGCATCAGAACCAAAGTAACCGGAAGACCGATTTTAAGCCAGCTAAAAAACGTGATGGGCGGAGCTTCGGGGAATAGTTTTTCTAAAATTCCGATGAGAATGAGATTGGTGGGCGAGCCAATAAGGGTTCCAACGCCTCCGATGGTTGCGGAATAGGCAACTCCCAGCATAAGTGCCACTGAGAAATTTTTTGCCGAATTGGTATCAGTTTCTTCTTTAAGAATAATGGCGGTGGCAATGGGAAGCATGAGCAGAGCTCCTGTTACATTGGCAATCCACATGGATAAAAAACCTGTGGCCAGCATGATGCTGAGGATAATTTTCCGGCGGCTGGTACCAAAAGCGTTGATGAGAACCAGTGCAATTCGCTTGTGCAGATTTTGATTTTCGATGGATTTGGCCAGTATAAATCCCCCCAAGAGCATCAATACATAGTTATGACCGTAGTTTTCAACGGTTTGACTGGCCGGAAGAATTTTAAGCAAAGGAAACAAAGCAACAGGCATCAATGCGGTAGCATAAATAGGAATGGCGCTGGTGATCCACCAAATCGACATGAGAACTAAAACGGCAGCAGCATTTTTAGCCGCCACACTCATTCCTGCGGGTTCGGGCAGAAAAAGAATGATAAGAAAAACAACGATTCCACTTAGTAAAC
Organism: uncultured Draconibacterium sp.; assembly: GCA_964293475.1. GTDB lineage: Bacteria > Bacteroidota > Bacteroidia > Bacteroidales > UBA12170 > UBA12170. Next base: position 31,187 of record CAXYYJ010000033.1, on the reverse strand, counting down.
CTGTAAACTTTTTCGACATCATAGTTGCTTGTTATTTAATTGATTGCCTGTTTTTTACTAATTTTTTGCGGGCCTTTTTCTGATCCATTTTTGATTTTTTAAAGAATAATGATCGCTGAAACCGGCAGTGGGATTAAAAAATTGCTCCCCAGAAACCGGGGAGCAATTACCTGATTTATTAACTCATTAAAATATTCAAACTATTCAACGTAGGTATAGGTATACACTTCTTGCCAATCGGCACCGCTTCTGGTGATTTTAGAAGGACGGTTTTTGGCGTCGAATTCATAAGTAATGGTGGTTGTTCCAACTGAAATTGGGTTTTCGCGTGGATCCCAGTATTTTAAGAAATCAACTAATTTTTTGCTGGGTTTTCCGAAAAGATTACCAATGGGTTTGGTATTGCTGTCAATCATATTGGCCTGATGAATATCATTTACATTATCGCCTGATGTGTAAGTAAATTCTTTGATTTTTTTCACAGTTACGCCATCGTCATCGTAAGTAGTATGTTTCATAATGTTACCATTGGTAATTACAGCTTCCATTTTTAAATGGTCGGCGCCACCCCAATGTTCAATGATTTTAACCAAATATCCATCGGAGTTGTATTCGTAAGCTGCCCACTCGTCGCTGCTCCAAACTTCTTTCGAAATATAACCTGCTGCATTCAATTCATATTCGGTTGGGCTATCACCAGAAGTGATGGTAAGTTTACCGGTTACAGAGTAATCGTAAGTAATGGTTTTGTCGAGTTCTGCATTCCAGTAATTGTCGATTTTGGTAATTTTTTTGGTGGTTGCATCGTAGGTAAATTCATACAAATCAACACCATCGGTATATACAACCCCCAGAGTTTTTATGGGAGAAGCTACCACTACAATAGGGTCTTCTGTTTCTTCATCTTTTTTGCACGAAGAAAATGTTACTGCTGCTGCCATGGCAACAACCAGAAATAAATAAATAGATTTTTTCATGTTGTAAAAATTTAATTGTTAATAATTTATTGATGAATATTAGTTAATTTATTTTCTGTTAAAAACGTATTTTTAAAATTCAATCCACTGATTTGCAATTTTTTATACTTCAATCTCCCTGAAGATTTATTGATTTCCAGCAACAATAATTAGTCCAAGTCCTGCGGTAAAAAGAAGGAACATTAAGGCTAAAAGCCAGTTGACTTTAGCATCGGCACCTTTAAATTCTTTCCAGATAAAAACACCCCAAAGTGCAGCAACCATAGTGGCTCCCTGGCCCAAAGCATAAGAAACAGCAGCACCTGCCGAACCCGAAGCAATATAGCTGAGCGATGTTCCCAATCCCCAAATGGTGCCACCAAGCAACCCAACCGAGTGGGTAGAAAGTGAACCTTTAAAATAATCGCTATAAGAAACTGGCAATCCCACAAAGGGCTTTTTCATGAGTAATGTGTTGAATATGAAGTTACTGGCCAACATCCCCAATGAGAAAATAAACACTGCGGTGTATGGAGTTGCTTTTCCCGCCATGGGGTTTTCGAAGTTTTCAAGGTCAACAGCAGCAGCTACAAACCGATAGAAAACTGACATGAGAATACCTGCCACCAACGAAATCCAGATACCTTTGGAAGTGGAAGCTCCTTTTTTGCCGGAGTTCATTTTACCGGCAGCTATTCCATTGAATATAAGAGCAATCATAATTAACCCAACGCCGAGGAACAAAGTTACAGGGTCGCCGGCAGGAGCTCCAAAATAATTGACGAATACGCCAAGAACCAGAGCCAAACCTACGCCAAGCGGAAATGCTATGGCCATGCCCGAAATAGAGATTGCAGCCGAAAGTAAAATATTCGACGCGTTAAAAACGATTCCCCCAAAAAATGCACTACCGAAATTTTCTCCGCTGATTTGCATAATATCAGGAATAAAACTGCGGCCATTTTCGCCAAAACTACCTAAGGTAAAGGCCATTAGGGTTGAGAATAAGACAATGCCAATTACGTAGTCCCAATAAAATAACTCGTAACGCCAGGTCTTAGCTGCCAGCTTTTGGGTGTTTCCCCATGAACCCCAACAAAGCATGGTGATGAATGTGAGCACAACGGCCAATGAATAACTTCCTACAATAAACATCTTTTTTAGTATTAATTATTAATATTATTTATGATAACCATCAAACGTAAACTTCAACATATCAGGCAATTCCTGCAAAAACCATTTAAACTCGTCCTTCCCTTCTCTCACCCTGTATTCGTGCGAAATATCCTTGTCGCGCAGCAAAACATGAACATCGCCAAAACCTTCGTAAAAATCTCCCCCCGATGGTTGCGACAAAAACAGTGAAGTTCTGTCGAACACTTTTCGTTCGGCGGGATTGGAAAAAGTTTGTGCAAGTGATGGAGTCATGGTGGAATTTGCAAAAACGAGCACTCTGAACTCTTCTTTTTCCAGGAGCGACAACGAGTTAGGCAAAATCGACTCTTTATAACTCAATGCAGCCTGGAACCGAAAACCCTTGCGGATTCTAAATTTTTCGGAGATAAACTCCATGTTCGATTTAGTTTTGTCCCAGCTATTGCCTGATACAAAGGCAATAATTAATTCGGGAATTTGATAAGCTGACGAAAGCGAATTGGATAATTCTGCAATCTGCCCCATTTCGGCGGGTTCGAATTTGCCAAGGATATATAAAACAGGATATTGGCGGGTGGTTTTATCGTAATCATTGGGCAAATAAACCAGAAAATTCTCGTCACGGTACTGAATTTCATTCCATTGTTTTGGGTTAATGGGTTTTAACACGGGTTCAGAAACCTGATCACCACGATAGGTTTTATTCTCGAATCCATCGCTAATAAAGCGCAAAGCATTGGGCATGGAAGAAACCCAGAATGAAAAGCTGTGGCCACCTTTATCTACTTTATAATGATGATTGATGCCCAAATCACGCATGAGCGTGTGAAGTTTTTCGTTGCTTTTGGCCAGCGTATATTCACGGTCGCCATTGAACAAATAAAACAGAAACTGCCCGTTGGCCGAGGTTCCATATTCGGGAAGCAAATAAAACGGGTTATTGGCTTTATAAAAGTCTGTGATTCTGTCAGATCCTGTTGTTCCAACACCCCCAAAAATTCTTCCCCACTGTTGGTTCCATTCCTCCGCTTTCTCTGTTTCATATTGATCCTGAGTTCTAATGGACATGCTTAGAGGCACAGAAATCCGAAATAATTCCGGATTTTTCAATGCCAGAGACATGGCTCCAAAACCACCCATGGAATAACCCACCAAAGCGCGGTTATTTCTGTTGGACAAGGTTCGAAACATGCTGTCAATATAAGGAACAAACTCTTTGGTAAACATGTCGCGATACATAAATGCCGAATCGTATGTATTTGAATAATAAGATCTAAACCCTTGTGGCATTACAAAAATCATGGGGACAATCTCTTTTTGCTCCCAAAGCTGCATGGAGATTTTATCTATTTGGCCATATTCTATCCACGAAGTTTCATCATCGCCCAGGCCATGCAATAGATATACTGTAGGATATTTTTTATCCGTTTGGTAATAATCTGATGGAAGTTGTATGGAGAAACGAATTTCCTGATTAAGGATTTCGCTTCGCATGGTAAGACTTTCCATCAAACTCAACTGGCCAAAGGACTGAAAATGAGCACCAATCCAGAGAACAAAAACCAAATAAAGCGTCGCCTTTTTCATGAGTTTAATGAATTTGATTGTTTATAAACGAAATGGATTCTTCAACACCGAGCAAAAAGTCGTTATGCGTAGCCATCCCCTGCCGAATCCGATATTCGTGAGGAATTTCGTTCTTGCGCAATTTCAGATACAGCTGATTAAAAACCTGATAATTAACCCCTTTATCACAAATATCGAGATAATAAATTTGATTTGTATTCTGGGTGCTGGAAGTTTCGGAGAGATTGGCATCGAAGAGCAAACAAGTCTGAAATTGGTCGGACAGTGACCCAAAAAGATCGAAGCACATTCTTCCGCCTGAACGATTTCCCATAATGACCCATTTTTCTCTATCATTCGCCACCCGAAAATCATTTTTCAGCAGAAGAATTAAAGCCTGAGCTGCCTCAGTCTGAACTGGCAAAGATGCCTCGGCCACAGGAATTTCAACCAAAATGGAAGGTGATAATTTGCTGTTAGTCATTTGATTCACCATGAGAGAGAGCAGATTTTTCGATGAAGCCCCCAAATTGTCATCCACCTGATGAAAAATGAGAATCACCGGATAATCAACGGTTGTGGTTTGATAGTTTTCCGGAAGAACCACCCGATAATCCAGATGAAAATCTATCACAGTATCTTGAATGATTTTCTCGTCGGCTACCAGATTTCCCACTTCCGCAGGTTCACTTTCGTCGAGCCAGGGAATTTGCTGAACCGAGTAACTGATGTACTTTAAAGCTTCGGGCAACGATTTCCGCCAATAATCCCAGCTATGGTAGCCCGATCGCATTCTAAACTCGTGGGGAATGGCGCGGTCGTTGAGCATTTGATGAAGTTCATTATTGGTAACTGACAGCGACTCTTCGTCATCGCCACAGTCAAAAAGCAGGTTAAGCCCCAGAAGTGACTGGTCGTCGGGGTTGAGCAAAAACTGAAATGGGCTGTATTGTTTGTAATAGTCTGTAAATCTGTCTTCGCCCGTGGCACCTGATCCGCCAAAAATCGGGCTCCACTGATAATCGTAAACGCTCTGCGACTCGTTGAGATATTGCTCATTGGTGCGGAACGACATGCTCAATGCAACTCCTGTTTTAAACACATCAGGATTTTTAACCGGAAGAATAAATGCGCCATATCCACCCATGGAATAACCCATGACGGCTCTGTTTTGGGCATTGCTTTTTGTGCGGTACAAGGAATCAATCAATGGAACCAACTCATTGGTAAACATGTACATATAATTCTTTGGATTGTTGTATCTGTTTACATAATACGACCGAAAACCGGTGGGCATCACATAAATCATTGGAATCGAAGTTGATGCATATTTATCAACATGATATTGCAAAAGGCCACCAACGGTCCAGGCGGTTTCGTCGTCGCCAAGGCCATGCAAAAGATAAACCACTGGAAATGAGTCGGTGGAATTTTCGTATTCTGCGGGCAATAAAACCTGATAATTGATATCGAAACTCATGGCTTTGCTCGTAAACTTCTGGTTTTGAACCAGCCTTACAAAAGGTTCTGGCTCTTCTTCCACGATGGGATCATTCTCTTTCTTGCACGATTGAAGCGAAAAAAGCAGGATAAAAACCCCCAAAAGAGCTAATAAAAACCTATGCATTGCTTGTGTTTTCAACATCATGATGATTGTCTATTTTGTAAAATATGATGGCAGCGGCTTATTGTCGTAAACCACATACGATTTAAAGTAAATTCTGAAGTCGGGGTTTTGATTGGCCCATTTCACTTCGATCTGGTGCTTTCCCAGTGCAATATTGTAGTTGTGGTAGATGTCGTACTTACGCACAATATAATCGTAGGGCATTGGAAATGAATCGGTTTTAACTCCGTCGATATAAATTTCCAATTGGGCTACATAGTCGCTTTTGGCAATGCTGCACTGACTTTTAATATTTCCCAGAATCACGATACCTGTTCCATCAAAGTCAATTTTAATATTATTGTCGAGGTGCTCGGTGCGAACCAACAACTCTTTCGCGGGAAATAACCCCACAAACGATTCTTCGTAGGGAAGCATTTCGGGTTGCTGCCAGGGAATTGTAATTTTAGTTTTACTAATCTCGCCCCCATTGCTTTCTATCATCTTGATGGCGTGGCGATAGCTCATGTCGTAAATTTGGTTCAAACTGATAGTCGAATAGGGAAATTTGGCATCTTCTACTCGTTCAATTGCGGGTTTCCAAAATTGTGGAATATTTTCATAGCCATAAATTACCCCTAAAACACCGGCAGCTGTGGCCGGATTGCAATCGGAGTCTTGTCCGCAGCGGGTGGAAATATCCATGGTTTTATAGAAATCCTTTTCGCCATAGAGCAGCCCAATGACCACATAGGCCGAATTGACAGAAGCATCGATATTGAAGGCATTGAACACTCCTTCGGGGCAACCCTTTTCGCTGGTGTGTTTTTTCTCAAACTCAAACCAGCATTGTTTCCAATCGGCGGGATATTGCTTATGCCATTTTATAACATCGGTGATGGCCTGATGGAATTTAGATTGAGGCGGAATGGGTTTTAATCCCTGTTCAATAATGTACTGAACATCGTCCGAAGCAAAAGCTGCTGCATACATGGCAGCCACAAAAACGCCTCCATAATATCCATCACCATAATTCATGATATGGCCAATTTTATCGCAGATTTCCGATGCGGAATTAATCATTCCGGGAGCCATGAGACCGGCAAAATCGGCTTCTATCTGAAAGTCAATATCATCGGCATGGGGATTGTTCATCCAATGACCCGAAGCAGGTGGCATAATTCCGTTGAGAATATTGTATCGGGCAGCCTGATTGGCGTGCCAGAGTTTGTAGTCTTCCCTGGCAAAGGCTACTGCGAAAGAATCGGCAGGAGCTTCAACTCCCAGTCGTTCAATGATTTCCACAAAAGTTAAATCCATGTAAACATCGTCATAAAGCCCCGGATCCACAGCATAGAGTTCTTCGATATAACTGTCGTACCAAATCATTTGCTGATAATCCTGAATCATGGTTCCCTTGAATTTGAATTCGGTGGGACCGCCATAGGTAACACCAATGGTTTGTCCGGCCCATCCCCCTTTAATCTTGTCTTTCAATGTTTCGGGCGACATGATGAGCTGATGGTTTTTGTCTTGTGCAACCAGAGAAACGGGCAGCCCAATGAGCCAAAGAATCACTAAAGAAACTGTCGATATTTTTTGGACTATTGTTCTCATAACTTATTGGTTAAAGGCAAATTAGAAACAGCGGGTTTTTCGGAATAAACCACAATATCGTTGATTCTTATCTCGTAATCGGGATGCGGGTTGATCCATTTTAGGCGAACGGTATGTTTTCCTTCCACCAGATTGTATTTCCAGGCTGGCTCTAACCGCCGTGAAGTGTTTTTCATGGGGAGTTTTACGGTTTCGTCTAAAACATTGTCGATATATATCTCAAGTTGAGCCACATAAGGGTCGTTTGGTTCGGCTAGGCCAAAAACTTCTGAGCCCACTCTTTTTGAAACTCTGTCGATATAATCGGCATCAATTTTTGAGTTTTTCACCATATTTCCATAGAAAATATAGCCGTTTCCGGTGAATTCGTAAACGAGTTCGCTGTTGAATGATTTGTCGAATCTATCGCGCAGGATTGGAAATGTATTCTCGAAATTTTGTTCAAATGCCACAGCCACAGGTTGTTGGTAGGGAATAGCAATTCCAGTGGAATCAAGTCTTCCGCCGTTTTTCAGAATCAACTCTTCGGCATGTTTATAGCTCAACTCATAAGCTTTGGCCAACGACATGGGCGTTCCTTCGAAGTTTAGATTTTCAATTTCCTGCAAAGGCTTGAGCCAGAAAGCGGGTATTTGAGAATATCCGAGCATCGCTCCCAAAACGCCGCCCACAGTGGCCGGATTGCAATCGGCATCTTGTCCGCAGCGGGTAGCAATATCCACCGATTTTGTAAAATCGCCCTCGCCATAGAGAAGCCCAATGGTAACATAGGCCGAATTTATTTTAGCATCGATGTTGAATGAAAGATAGCAGCCTTTGGGGCATCCCACATCTTTATCCCACTTTTTCTGCAATTGAAACCAGGTGGCTTTCCAATCGGTTGGGTTTTCTTTGTGCCACTGAATCACATCGTTGATACATTCGCGAAACTGAGTACCTTCGGGAATGGTTTTGGCGGCTTGTTCCACAATGACACTTGCCCGGTTTGTGGTAAAAGCAAGGGAGTACAAAGCGGAAACATAAACGCCGCCATACCAACCATCGCCACTGTTCATAATGTGGCCAACTCTGTCGGCTATTTCGGTGGCTGTGTTCACCATTCCAGGAGCCATAAGCCCAATAAAATCTGCTTCTATCTGAAAATCAAGGTCATCGGCATGGGGATTGTTTTTCCAATTTCCCGATTGCGGTGGCATGATTCCCTGAAGAATATTGTAACGGCTGGCCTGATTGGCATGAGCCAGATGATAGGCTGTATTGGCCCAATGATTTGCAATGGTATCCATTGGAACTTCGAGCCCGTGAATTTCAAAGGCATTCACAAAGTTTAAATCGGTATAGATATCGTCGAAAAGCCCTGGTTTTTTATCCCACCAATACTTCACGTAACCTTCGCGCCAGGGAAAAATCTGATAATCAGGTATCATGGAGCCCTGATATTTAAATTCAACTGGGGCACCGTAAACCACGCCAATGGTTTGTCCGGCCCATCCCCCGGCTATTTTATCCTTTAGCTGAGCTTGCGAAAAACGGGTTTCAGTATTTTGCTGTTGGGCAGTATCGCTGTCAGATTTCTCAGTATGACTATCACAGGAAACAAAAATGGCAACCAAACTTTGCAAAGCCATGAATAAAACCAACCGATTTAAAATTTTCTTCATCATATTTTAAGATTAGTGGTAAACTTTAATTTCTGTAACCGATGTAAAAGCAGATACATTTTTTGTGTACTTATTCCAGTGATTTTCGATTTTAGCATCCCCAATAATTCTGATGGCTTTGGTTTCTATGGTATTGAACGACAGCACATACTCCACAAAATGGGGTTGATAATAAACAATATCCGTTTTAGGCAAGGCGGGTTCAATGGTCAGTTTTTCCACAGGAATCCATTTTCCTTCTTCGTTCATATACTGCACATTGAGAGAAGTAAACCAGCCCCCAAATTCTTCCATACATCCGGTATGAAATGCCAACATGCTTATTTTTTGGGGCTCATTCCAGCCATATCCGTAATAATCTACTTTGGGTATTTTGGCTTTTGCGGCCAGACTATAAAAAACTGAGCCAGGTCCACGGGTTTTGCCATCGTTAATCACATCAACCTGAGTTGCATACATGGATTTGCCGAAGGTGTACCAACAGGAATCCAGCACTTTTTGGTTCAGATTGCGCACATTGGCAAAAATGGTGTCGGCGGTGGGTGCTATATTTTTACCCCGAACAAGCAAAGTAAAATCGTGAGAAATTTTATTGCCACCATTGGCCAATTGTAGGGTTATATTGTAAAACCCTGATTGAGTAGCAGTTCCGGTCAATCTTCCCTTATCGAAACTGAGTCCTGAGGGCAATTGTCCTGCTATCAGGCTCCAGTTATAAGCCTTATTTGCTTCTGTATAAAACTGAAAATCAACTATATCGCCTATTTCCATCTGAGGCAAAGGGCCAATATTGAATTCCAATGGAACCTGAAACTGAGCATCGCTATTGATTTGCAGCATTTGCTTCCCATTTTCTGTGCTTAATTTCCCCCCGTTTTTAACCACCAATTCAATGGTTTCTTCAACGGTATTGTCGATGATGTCTGATATTTTAGCATTGGGCAAATCGTGACGGGTAACGTTGATATAGTTATCGTTAAAGGGTTTTTCCCAACCTTCGATGGGCAAGTACAGATTGGTGGGCAATTGGTTAAAACCCAAAATAATCCCCATTAAGCCTGCAATGGTTGCCGCCTGATTATCGGCATCGAAACCCATAGCACAGGATAAATCGAGGGTTCGTTGAAAATTATTCTCTCCATAGAGTATAGCCAAAACTGCGCAGGCGCCGTTCAGGTTGGCATTCCAAATGGTTTTAGTGAGGTCTGGCTCGTCGATATAGTATTTCTGCGCCATTTCCTGCCAGGCATCCTGCCATTTTTGGGGGTGTTTTTTGTGCAAGGCAATCATTTCGCTCACGGTGGCTCTGAAGCGTCCGTTTTCAGGCAAGGCATTCAGACCAATTTCAATGAGTTTGGTCATATCGTTTTCGAAGAAAGCTGCGGAGTACATTGCACCATAGAACAAGGTGGGCTCCACGCCCCAGTCGTCGCTGGTAATTCGGGCGGCCCAGTCGGACTTGTCAGCGGCATATTGCACCATTCCCGGTGCTGTGAACGCCCAAATTTCGTTGATGAGCTGCGGATCGATTTGAAACCAATGGGGATTTAGGTCTTTGTCGCCGGTATAGGGCGGAGTATAGCCAAAATGCATAAGCCCAAGGGCTCCCCTATTGGCCAGCCAAACCCGGTCGCGAATATGATACATCCACGCATCGCGAAGCTGCGCGTAGGTTGGTTCGGGGCCAAATTTCTGCATTTGAAGCAGATACATATATTCCACATCGGTGTCGTCGTCGGAAAAAGCTCCTTCATACTTTTTCAGCTTGTCGAGGCTTTTACTGTAGCCATAAGGCCATTTTTCTTCCCCCGGTGCATTCACATATTTATTTTCATGGGGCAAACCATACATATTTCCAATCATTTGTCCAATCCAGGCACCCGCAATTTTATCGCGTAGAACAACCACATCTATCGATGGATTTTTCTGAATATGAGCTTGTTGTGCCTGAGTTGCGAAGGAAATCAGACAAACAAAAACGAGTACTATTTTATAATGGCTTGTTCTCATGAATTATGGATTTTGAACCAGATTTGAGTTTGTGCTGAGAACTGATTGTGGTATGGGGAATAATTTAGCGCTGGATCCGGAAGGAGGTTTGTTCCACCAGGTGGCTCCCCAGTTTCCAAAACGAATCTGGTCCTGACGGCGGCGGCCTTCCCAGGCAAACTCGCGACCAAACTCGTCGAGCAATTCTTCATCGACTAAATCCGATGCCTGTAAAGGCTCCAAACCGGCGCGGGTTCTAATTTTTTGCAAATCGGCATCGCCCAGCATTTCGGCTCCACGGCCAAGGCGATAAAGAGCTTCGAGTTTGGTGTAAAGCACATCGGCATAGCGGAATAAAACAAAATCATTTTCCATATCGGTGGTATAGTACTCCAAATCAGTTTGATACTCGTATTTGGCACAGCGGGCACCTTCCCATTTTTTGCGGGCCATATAATTATCTACGGTGGTGGTATAAATAAATGGTTCACCATCGATGATGATATCGTTGCCGTTTTTATCTTTTTGTTGTCCGTATAAAAAGGAGTTTTTCCTCAAATCGTTGTCGGCATATTTATCCAGAAATCCGGGCTCCAGCACAAATTCATCCCACATTTGACCTTTGAAATTGAAGGTGGCGCGGCTGGCATCGTTCAGCGTGAGTGTAAACCAGTAAAAATGGTCTTTGGTATAAACCGAATGCATGGGAATAACGAAAATATTCTCCACTGAAGTTTCGTTGAGCACTTTGAAGTTGGTAAAATAGTCATCTTCAATGCGATAATTCTGCAACGAAATAACGCTATCGCAAGCTGCAATGGCTTCGGCAAACTTCTCCTGACCAAGCCACTCCTGAGCATTAAGATAAAGCTTGGCCAAAAGTGTATAGGCCATTCCCTGGGTCACACGACCGTAGTAAGCAGTGGTTGGGGTGGTTTGAAGCAGTGGAATATTGGCCCTAATGTCCGACTCAATGAAATCAAAAACGAATTGGCGGTTTTTCTGAACCGGCAAATTTTTATCGGTAAAATCGATGGTAAATGGAATATTTCCCCAGTTATCCATGCCCAAATAATAAAAATACGCCCTCAGAATTTTTATTTCTGCCACAATTCTATCTTTCTCAGGGAAAGTAATTTCGGTTTGTTCGGTTTCATAAATAACTTCATTACAAGCGCTTATACCTTCAAAAACTGAATTCCAGGCTAAGGTTAGTATTTTATTGTTGGGGTCGATGAGATGGGTGTGTAACTCGTCCCAACGACCATTGTCCCATACAAAGCCATCGTCGCGACCGGGTGCTACCATTTCATCGGAAGCCATTTCGGTGAGCGTCCAAAGGCTGAATTCTTCGGGATAACGCTGCAATTTAGTGTAAGCTCGTCCGGCGTTCATCAGAACGGCTTGCTCGTTGGTAAAAAACTTGTCGATGGGAATATCGCTGTATACTTCTTCATCTAATTTGGTGCACGATGCTATCACCATTGCTATGCCAAGCAAAACGGAAGCTGCTATTATATTTCTGAATTTCATTTGTGCTAAATTTTAAATTAAAAAGTAATGTTTAAACCAAAAGTGAAGGTGGTGGAGCGCGGATAGTAATAGAGATATTCTATGCCGGGTTCCAGACCGCTCAGGTTAACTTCGGGGTCTAGGCCTTTATAGCCGGTGAAGGTATACACATCCTGAGCAGTAAATTCGGCTCTGATATTGGAGATGTATTTTATTTTGGTTTTGAAATTATACCCCAGCGAAATATTATCGAGTTTTACAAAAGTTCCACTCTCAATATATTTTGATGAATACTGACCATTTCCTGTAAACTCGGGATTTTCTAATTGCGTATGAACAATATTGCGTCCCAGACTTCTCCAGTTTTCATAATATAAACGATACATATTCAACACCTTACCACCAATATTGGAACGGAAAGACATATTCATATCCCAGTTTTTATAGTTAAACGAGTTGCTCCAGCCTAAAGTACAGAAGGGGTTGGCATTGCCGATGGGCTCCCAGTCTTCGGGATCAACTTTACCCACAGGATTGGCATTTTTAAATAAATCGAGCCCATTCTCGTCGAGCCCAAGCCACACCGGACCGTAGAAAGTTCCCAGGGGTTGTCCTTCTTCAATGCGCTGACAGTTGAGCGGGAAAGCTCCACCGAGCCATCCGGTTTCTATATATTTACTGGTGAATTCATCGTTGGAGAATTTAACCAATTTGTTGGAGTTTTTGCTAAAGGTGAGTGTTGAATTCCAGCTAAAGTTTTGTTTTTTAATGGCTTGTACGTTCAGTGTCAATTCAACACCTTGATTGCTGATGGTTCCCACATTGGTAAAAAGCTCAGGATAAATATAAGGCGGATAAGGCACATTGTAGGTATACAACAAGTCGGTGCTGCGGCGGTTATAATAATCAATGGCTCCACTCACGCGGTTATTGTAAATAGAAAAGTCGATACCCACGTTAAACTCCAGCTTTTTCTCCCACCGTAAATCGGGATTGGGGTTCGAAGTTGGCTCGTAGGTGTTGATCCATTCGCCATTGTATAAAAAGCGCCCGGCAATGCCCATCATAATTTGCGATTTATAACTGTCGAAATTCTGATTTCCAGTAACACCGTAGCCAACGCGGAGTTTTAAATCGTTCACCCAATCGGCATTGTCCATAAACGACTCTCTGTTAATTCTCCATCCCACGCTTACTGCTGGAAACCAGCCCCATTTATTATTTTTCCCAAACTTCGAAGAGCCTTCGCGACGAATGGAAACGGTAGCTAAATATCGTTCATCATAATTGTAGATGGCACGGCCAAAGAAAGAGATAAGTCTGCTTTTTTCGCGCCAGGAACCCATTTCGGCTTTGCCAATTCCAAGAGCAGAACCCGCAGCAATATTGTCGGGGCCATATAAATCGCTGTCAAAACCTGAGTTCACCATGTAGGAAGTATTCATTTCCTGTTCCTGAAAACTATAGCCAGCCAATCCCTGAAGGGAGTGTTTGCCAAAGGAATTGGAATAGTTCACGGTGCTTTCGTATTGCAGGGTGCTGTTGCGGCCATTTTCAATTTCGGCTTCGCCGCCTTTGCCCAAAATACTTGGGTAATATTTGGTTTTATAACTCATGCTTTCCCATTCCGATTGCTCAAACGACACAAAATTGACCCAATTGAGTGTTTTAAAAAGGTTCAGTGTGGCACGAACATTTCCATTGGCATCGTTGGTTTTTCCCCGCCGCATTCTCTCATTTAACATGGCTACGGGATTGTAATAATCTATCCCGTCGAGAACTGTGTAGCCTCCTGAATAACTGTTATCGGAATCATAAACAGAACTGGTGGGATTTCGGATAAATGCCTGATAGAATAAATCGTAATTGGCTGGTTTGTAGTTTCTCATGCTATAGCTCAGGTTATAATCGAGCAACAACTTATTGTCCAGCATTTTCTGATTTACATTGGTTCGGAGCAGGTATTTATTCGATTCATTATCTTTAAGCAAACCATCGGCATTTTCCACATAAATAGTGGTGCGGTGCGAGAAAGCTTCTGTTCCCCCACTGATGGCCAGATTGTGCTTTTGGCTCAGCGGCATATCGCGGGTAATTTCTTTAAACCAATCGGTGTTATTGCCATACAGATTCGATACTTTATCGGGGGCATATTGATTTATGGCCGATGTAAATTCTTCGGCGGTTAGGTTTTCAACCTGTCGCGGAAAGGCTTGCAACGAGAGCTGACCGTTGTATTCTACTTTGGCCAGACCGGTTTTTGCCCGCTTTGTGGTAATGATGATAACCCCGTTGGACCCACGGGTTCCATAAATGGCCGCGGCGGCTCCATCTTTCAAAACATCGATGGATTCTATCTCTTCTGGACTTATATTTTTCATTTCAGCACCCGCAACTCCGTCGATAATGACCAAGGGCCCCTGACCCGATGTGAGAGTATTGGTTCCGCGCAAAATAATATTATAACCCGCCAAAGGGTCGGCGCCGTTGGGCTTAACTATGGTCAAACCCGCAACCTTTCCTTGCAACAAAGCCATGGGATTGCTGTAGGCACCGTGGTTAAAGTCTTCTCTCTTCACAGTGGCAATGCTCCCTGTAATTTCCTTTTTGGTGGAGCTTCCGTAGCCTATCACCACCACATCGTCGAGGGCGGTGACCGCTGCATTCATTTTAATTTGAACGGTCTGACTTTTTTGAGCAACAAACTCGTAGGTCTCAAAACCCACAAACGAAAACACCAGAGTCGCATCTTTCGGCACCTCCAGACTAAATTTACCATCCACATCGGTTATGGTTCCTATGCTGCTGGTGGCAACGGAAATATTAACACCGGGCAGCAACTCTCCATTAAGCTGGTCAACCACGGTTCCACTTACCAGAATTTTCTCTCCATTTTGAGCATAAACACCAAACGAAATGTGGAATAATACAAACATCATAATCAATGGAACACTGATTATGCTTCGAAACACCAATAATTTATAAAGTTTCATATCCTAAATCTGTAAAACTGATTATTCAACTTGAAAAAGCTCCGAGCGGTAAGGCAATGAAGCTTGTGCCCCCATGCGGGTGACAGTAATGGCGGAGGCTTTCACAGCAAATTCCACCGATTCGATGATGGATTTTCCTTCGGCCAGCCCCACACTAAAAGCGCCGCAAAATGTATCGCCGGCAGCCGTTGTATCAATAGCTTCCACCTTGATGGATGGAACAAAACTAAATTCTCCTTCATCCAATACGAGTGCACCTTTGCTTCCTAAAGTGATAACCACCTTATCCACGCCTTTATTGGCAATGACAGTGGCAGCTTCTTTGGCCGATTCAATATCAACCACTTTGATGCCCGAAAGCATTTCGGCTTCGTTTTTATTGGGAATGATTATATCAAGATGTTTTAGCAACGAATTGGAAAGTGCCTGAGCGGGTGCTGGATTTAAGATGACCTTTTTGCCCTTTTCAAAAGCTTTTTTGGCCACATACTCCACAGTTTCGATGGGTATTTCGAGCTGCATGAGCACTATATCGCTTTCTTCAACAGCTTTGTAAGCCGCGTCTACATCGGCAGGTTTCAGATTGGCATTGGCGCCAGAGGCCACCACAATACTATTTTCACCATTCGCATCCACAGTGATAAGCGCCACACCCGAAGGCAATTTTGAATCGGAAAATATGAAATCGGTATTCACATTCTCCGAGTTAAACAAAACCACCGATTGCTTTCCAAAAACATCGTTGCCGGTTTTTGAAATCAAGGAAACTGTTCCCCCAAGACGGGCCGCTGCTACTGCCTGATTGGCTCCTTTGCCACCTGGATTCATGAAAAAAGATCCCCCAATAATGGTTTCGCCAGGAATCGGTAACCTATCGGCTTTTATTACCATATCTGTATTGCAGCTTCCTACAACTACGATTTTCTGATTGCTCATTAACTTATTTTTAAAAGATTGTGAACAAAAATAAGCATTAATAAGGAGGGGCGCCCATCAATAATAATTGTGATTTGATAATTACAATTCCAACTATTCAATAAATGAGTGCCTGATATATAACTGTATTTCTGTTATTTATGATATTTTAAAAAATTGTCATTTAGATAATTATAACCCTTATCTTTGTGGTGCAAACGATTGCGAAAATATTTGATTTTTTTCATATCATCCTTGAAATCAACAGGCAGAACTTAAAATTATTTAACATGCTAAAATCGGAAGCTCTGGTATTTTTGGTCAATTCCATGACCCAACACGAGAAAAAAGCCTTTAAAATGGCCTCACAACGCCAAAATCACAAGCAAGGCTACATGATTCTTTTCGATTTAATCTCAAATCAGAAAAAAAACAGCATTGAGGCACTCCGCGAAAATTTTCTTCAGCTCAAATCGGAGAGCTCCTTCGATGCGACAGTTAAATATCTCTACAAAATACTTTTAGACACCCTTCTCGACCTTAGACAGGAACAGGACAGCTATTATAATTTGTTCAATCTGATTCTGAAAGCCCGGATTTTGTTTGAGAAATCGCTGTTTGATGATTGTTTCGATTTGCTGACAAAAACGATTAAAAAGGCTCAGGAACAGGAAAACTATAATGCCTTATTGCTCGCAACAAGATTAGAACTGGAATATCTGCTCGCCCTGAACTTTCCTATGGTCGACGAGAAGTCCATCTTAGCCAAACAATTCAAAATCAACGAAATAATCAATATTATTAGGAAGATTAATGTTCAATCGTCGCTTTACGAGTTGTTGAAATATCGGGTGGTTCATCATGGTAATGTGCGCTCGCAGGAGCAAAAGCAAAAGCTTAACGATTTGGTGGTGAGCGAAATGAGTATTGTATCATCGTCGAATATAGAAAATTTCGAAATCAACAAACTCCATCAGCTTTTTCAGGCCAACTATTTAATTAGTGTGGGGGATTATAAATCGGCGTTGCGGTCGTATATGGAGCTCAATTCTCTTTTCGAAAACAACAACCACCTTTGGAACAACCCCCCGATTTACTATTTACTCACCATCGAAGGGGTTTTGGATAGTTTGCGAAGCATCAGAGATTATGAGGGTATGTCCTATTTTATAGCACAGCTGAAAAAACTCAACAGCCCATCGGTCAATTTCAATGCCAATGTGAGCTGCCTGGTATTTCTTTATGAGCAATTTCCACATCTCGATCGCGGAAATTTTAAAATTTCCGATGTCCAGCGGGAGGAGCTCCGCGATTTGCTCGACAACAAACTCCAGCTTCTCAGTCTTATGCGTCAGGCAGAACTTTGTCTCTATGCGGCACTCATCTATTTCGGCAACAACGAGTTAACCAAGGCCCGCAAGTTTCTGAATATGATAGTTTTCAAGGTGAAAGACTATCACAACCTTCCTCTCTATCGAACCATCAGACTCATCAAGCTCATGATTGCTTATGAAGCGGGCAATTTTGATCTCATCAGCCACGAAACGCGCTCCATTAAAAGAGAAATAAAAGAGTTGGAAAAAGGATATCAGATTGAAAAAATGATGCTCAGCTTTTTGAACAAACAAAACCTCCCCATTACCCAGTTGGACAGGAGCCTGATGTGGGAAAAAGTTTCTCAAAATCTTCATGATATTCAAAACAATGTATTTGAATGTCAGGTACTTCGCATATTTGATTTTACTGCTTGGATGGAAAGCAAAATCAGGAAGATTCCCTTGATTGAAGTTTTAAAACAAAAGCAATAATAAGTTAAAAAAAACATCAATTGGCTAAAAAAGCTGTTGGAATCGGGCAATTAACTCAGATATTTTCAAGGATGTATCTCCGGAAAAATGAGTTAAATATCCTCAGAAATGAAAAATAACTGCTTGATTTATAGCAAGAAATGAAAAATAAGGAATTAAAGGTAAATTTTTAGCAAAAAAACAATATCTTTGCAGCCGCAAAAATGGTCCAGTAGCTCAGCTGGATAGAGCAGCAGCCTTCTAAGCTGCGGGTCACAGGTTCGAGCCCTGTCTGGATCACGAAAAATTTGCAAGCCCCCGAAAATTATTGATTTTTGGGGGTTTTTTTATTGGATGATTTTTGATGGGTTATTCGTTAGCTCCATAATTCCACAATCGAAATAATAATCTGAAGCTGTTATATTATGTTGATGAGTTCGAGTTTGTTCATTGTGTGAAATTATATAAAAACCATTTATACGGACTTTTTATTGTTTTATTGAAATCAGTTTTTGAGGTGAGACTACTGGAATAATAATGTTTTTGATGCCTGAATTTTGCAATTTTTCAAAAATGATTCCCCTGGCAGTGGAAAGGCTGATACCCAATAAAGTAGCAATCAAATTCCCGTCAAAAACTGGCATGTTATCATCGCTTTCCTGATAAAAGTCGGTCAGATTTTCGATAAAGAAATGAAAATCAATCTGAAAAAAAAGAAGCTGCTCGTTATCAATCCCTTCAAACGAAAAAGCAATTTCCAATTTCATTTTTCTCTCGTCCAGGTTGTGCATTACCCTGTGTGCTACATTAATTATGGGCTGTTTTACCTTTAAAAACTTCTGAGCATCAATCTTTTGTTGTCCAACTTCGATGGCAATCAAATGTATTTGCTCCGCGATTATGGGTGATTGTTTTATGTCCATCTTTACATTGCAATTGTTGATATTTGCGATTCGTTGGCAATTTTATACTCATCGGCTTTTGATATAAGCTCTTGATTTCCGTTAACAACCCCCAGAAATACATATTCATATTCTTTCGTGGGTTGGGTATGAATCAAATCAATCCCCAATAAAACTTCCATTTTAATGATGCTTTTCATTGTGAGGTTATGCATGCCGCTCAACCATCTTGAAACTTCGGAAGGTTTTTTACCAAGTTCTTCGGCAAATCTATTGTATGACCACCCTTTTATTTTTAAAGCCTGTCTCACTTTCTCTGTAATAGCCAGGTTTTTAGCAATAAACATTTCAATTTCGGGATCTCCATTTTGGTCCAACCAGTCAGAAATCATATTTTCGTTCTTGTTCATAATTACCAGTTTAGTTCAAATTCATCGTCAAATACCAGTTCAGATATATCTTCATTCAGCTTTATATATTTGTCTTTCAAAGCTTTATCAATTAAAGCAGTTAGTTTATTAGCCATTTTAAAATGCGGCCTAACCTTGTCACAATCCTGTGCTTTATGAGCAGTTTTAATATCCCCACTAAATAAAACAACGATATTTCGATTAATTACCGAGCAATACAATCTCAAATTGTTGGGAACATTTTCGTAATAGTCAGACTCAGAGTTGTATTCAACATAAGAAGGTTGCCTATCCACTCCTTTGGGCGGAAGTGCAAGGGTATAAGCTGTTTCGGATTCGGGTCGGAAATTATCTTTTTCAGCTCCATACTTATTGCCTATAATTTTTAACCATGCCATGATATGATTAAGTTTATCCTTATTTTCAATTGTGTGTTTATTCACAAATTGCTCAAATAACGAATCTTCACCTTCAATTTGAACTGAATAATACGACACTATCTTAAATCGTTGAATTAAAATTAGTTTGGCAAAAGTATTCACATTTAAGTTAATTTACAAGTTGATTTTCACATATAAGTTAATTATTTGCATGAAATGGTGTTTCCATCATTGATGAAAAATAAACTTTTCCATAGAAGGTAATGCCTTTTATTCTAACAAATTTAATTAACTGGCTAATATAAAAAACATAACGGTATATACCCAATAACCCATAAAAATATATAGTTTGATAAAAAACTCATCAAAATATACAAAAAAACCGCCGCGCAATTTAATCATCACCAGGTCTTTAGATTACATAATTCGATAATCGATTTGCAACAAGACTTTCGCTTGATATTTCCCCACAATCAAAAAAAATAATATCTTCGAAAAAATTGTTTGATATAATTTAAATCAAAGTATACTTTGAAATAAACAAGCATTAAAACAAAATCTATGGCCAAAACACTAAAATCATTATCGAATCTAAGTTCCAATTTGGTGAACGAAATTCTACAGGCATCGCAGACAATGGATTTTGAAAAAGGTACCGAAATTTTAAAAGAAGGCCAATACATAAAAGTAATTCCCATTGTTATTGAGGGCCTTATAAAGGTTTTCTCGAGTTTTAGCGACCGTGAAATGCTTTTGTATTATATAAAGCCCGGCGAAAGCTGCATCATGTCGTTTGCTGCCAGCCTGAAAAATGAGCCCAGCAAGATTTATGCTGTAACAGAGGAAAACACAAAAATAATCCTACTTCCCGTTGCAGAGTTATCTCGCCTGATGAAGCAATTTCCGGAAATGAACCATTTATTTTTCCAGCAATATAACCTCCGCTACACGGAAATGTTAGACTCTATGAATCAGCTACTTTTCAGCAAATTGGACAAACGTCTCATGGATTATCTCAAGAAAAAAATGCTTCTTACCAAGAAAAATCCCATTAAAATTACCCATGCTCAAATAGCCAGCGAGCTGGGAACTGTGCGGGAAGTAATCAGCAGACTTATAAAAAAACTGGAGAGCGAAGGAAAGGTTAAACAATTCACAAATAGCATAGAAATACTCGAATTGTGACTTTGGTCACAAATGAAACAACCTATTTTATTGTTTATTTGACATCTCCTTTCCCATGCAATTGAAGTAAAATTGAGAGATTGAATGGGTTTGGATGCTTCGCTATTAGTTATCTAATGGCTAAAATACTACAAATCAACTAAATAATAAATTAAAAAAATCATGAACAGAATTACTTTATTGGCCCTGATTATATTTCAGACTTTTTGGGCATCATCGCAAACTAATAGCAGTGTGGAGTGGCGACATTATACCACAGGCAACACAGGCATTATGGGCGATTACGCTGAAGGACTATGGATTGACCACCAAAACAATCCCTATATCGCTGCTTATTCTCCAGGATGGGAAGAAGGCGGTTTTTCGAAATTACTACCACAAACAAATCAATGGGTTAATTATTCCAATCTTGAATATCCCGTCATTGGCAGCACCAACGACGTGGGCGCCTCAAGAATTTCTGAAATTATAGAAGATGAAAATGGCGTTTTATGGATGGCATCGTGGCGGGGCATACTGAAATTTGACCCTGAAACAGGAGCAAATTCGTTGGAATTTTGGGGAGCTGATAACTCCTTGCATCCTGGTGGCAGAACAGTAGACATGGATATTGCCCCCGATGGAACCATTTGGGCAGCAGTATTTTCTGTTGAATGGGGCGGTGGCGGTTTGGTGCAATTCAACCCCGCTACCAATGATTGGAATTACTGGGGATATGGCCAAACCAACAACAATTGGCCCAGCCTGATTGGGTATTGCGAACATGTTGCAATTCAAGATAACGGCGATGGTGAATATTCAGTATGGATTGATGGCGAAGGCTGGAATACAATGATTGTTTACAATAGCAGCACCGATTTATTTACACTTCTTCCACAAGAATATGTAACAGGCGAAGTTGTTTCCTTGCCGGGTACTGATTGTATTGACGCTGAAGGAAATCTTTGGGCACTTAGAGTAACCATGCCTGGCGACCCTTTCTCTCTGGATTATCGGCAGCCTGATGGAACCTGGATTACTCCTTCTCAGCCTTCGAGTGTAATGTCGGATATTTGGTCTTTCAAAGCCTTTGGAAATCATGAAGCTCTCATAACAGGATTAAGCAGCGAAATTTTTCAGTTTAATGGCACCAATTGGCAAAGCAAAGGTATTTGGCGCGAAGGTGCCTATACTTATGGGCTGGACATAGACTCCCAGGGAAATATTTGGGTAACTGGAATTGAAGGTGCTGCCAAACGTGATATAACTACCGGCCAATGGCAACGGTATAGAATTACCAACTCATCGCAAATAGATTATTGGGTTGAAGATATTTCAATTGATGCCAGCGGCCATGTTTGGATGACAGGAAATGGTGGCCCCGGAGTGGGCGGATTTCAGCAATACGACGGCAGCAACTGGATTGGATACAATGAATATAACTATGGTTTAGGGTTTGGGTTCCCGTTTCCTACCGACAATACAGAAGTTATCTATTCCCGCCCGTCAACTGGCGAAATTATTATAAACCCCATGTTCAATGGTCTTTATAGCTGGAATGGCTCAGAATATCAATCGTTAAACTATCCAGCCGATCGCTCAGAAGGAGTGGTTGAAGATTCTGAAAATCGGTTGTGGAGCCTGGGTGAATACTATAATCTTTCTTATTTAAACGAGGATAATAATAGCTGGACATCAGTAGATTTTATGGGTTTGGGTTATAGCATAGAAAAAGATCCAACCCGCCCTGGGACAATCTGGGCCTGCTCTAATTATCAAGCTCTTAGAACAGACGGGTCCTATGAGTTTTCGAAAGTAGTGGATAATTTTCCTGAGCTTGACCCACAGAGCGATGCACTTACAACGGTAATTCCAACTACCGATGGTATGGCGTGGATGGGTTCGACCAAAGGACTTTTCCTTCTGAATAGCAACAATGATACCTACGAATTTTTCAATCCTGAAAACAGCAATATTCCAGGTGAAAGCATTACTCCGCTGGCTTTTTCGCCCGATGGGAAATTATGGTTTGCTAATTTTGGCAGCACCACATCCCCAGACCTGGGTTTAGGCTGGTATGATGGAACCGATTTTGGAGTATTTACCGTTGACAACAATGGGTTAACTCATGCTCAGATTAAAGATATTGAAATCAAAGAAATTGAGAATGGTTACGAGCTTTGGATAAGCTGCCTGAGTCGTGGAATTTCTGTCCTTAAAGTAACCAATAATCCCACCAGCGTTGAAAATGTACCCAATCAACAAAATACTTTTCAGGTTTCGAACTATCCCAATCCTTTTAAAGAGCAAACCTATATTAGGTTTACGCTGGAGCAGGAAGCCTTTGTGAATGTAAATATCTTCGATGTCAATGGCAGATTGGTGAATAAGTTGAGTGAACAATTTTTTCCAGAAGGAGAAAATGAATTACAGTGGAATGGGAAAAATGCTCAGGGTGCCGCTATGAGCCCTGGAATTTATTCATGTCAGCTTGTTTCGAACGGACAAAACAAAACTATTCGGCTCATATTACAATAAATCAACAACATAAGCCTGCCTTCAAAAGCAAAATTAAATGGTCTGATAGTTTAATCTATCAGACCATTTTTTTTATTCGTGTCATTTCCTATCTGAAATATGATGGCAAAAAAGATTAAATTAAGTGAACAAAGGCATTAGAAAAATCTTAAACACAAACCTACAAATGTCTGCTAATAAAGAACTTATCAATAATTTGCCAATATTCTGTTAAATCATTTTTGTGGTGACCTAAGTCACCTCTTTCCAAAAAAACTGCCCCTAATTTTGTCACATAACAATTAAAATTTTTACTATGAAAAAAAACATGGGTTCCACCGACAGTATTATCCGAATCATTTTAGCTATAGTTTTTGCAGTTCTATATTTTTCTAATTTGATTACCGGAACATTGGGCATTGTACTTTTAGCAGTGGCCGCAGTATTTCTAATAACCAGTATTTTTCGCTTTTGTCCGCTTTATCCTATCATAGGATTAAATACCTGCAAATCAACGGATAAAAAATAATTAAACGACCACAAAACCTTGAACACAAACAAAACTTATTAATCTTTATCGCTATTAACATTTTAAATTAAGCACAATGAAAGCAATATTTTCTCTTCTGATTCTTGCGGTTACTTTTTTATCACTTGGTATATCTTCTTGCTCCAAGGATAGCGACAGCAGTAGCACTACTCAGGAAACTATTCAAACTTCAGTACAATCAGGAACCTGGAAAATAACTAAATTTATTGATTCTGGGGATGATGAGACCAATAGCTTTAGCAGCTATACCTTTACTTTCGCTGGAAATGGTACTATCAGCGCCACCAATGGCAGCGATAGTTTTAATGGAAACTGGAGTATTAGCGATAGCAACAGTAATGATGATAGTCAGAGCGATCTGCATTTTATCATTTCCTTCAACCTATCCAACAATTTTGAAGATTTAAATGATGACTGGAATTTCGTTTCACATTCTTCATCAAAAATTGAGTTGACAGATGTTAGCGGAGGAAACGGAGGAACAGACTATCTGACATTTAGCAAAAACTAACCAAATTTTCGTTTTTGCCGAAATGGGTCTTGCAATCTAATGAATCAGCAATGACAAAACCAAAAAAAAGAGCCTGAGATATGATCCCGGCTCTTTTTCTTTTATTCGCTGATATAATAATGCGACTAGAAAATCTCTTTAAACCGCTCCACCGCCATACTAATTTCTTCCTGGTTTACAGCGGAATAGGAAATGCGCATATTGTTGAGAAAATGACCGTGCTTTGTAAAGCCACTTCCAGGAACCACCGAGATTCCATGATCCAGCAAAACATCCAACACTTCTTTGCCAGGATATTTTTTCATTCCTTCGCTCACGTCGGGATAGAAATAAAATGCACCTTCGGGTTTAGCTACCGTCATGCCTTTAATATCCTTCAAACCCTCATAGAACAAATCTCTCCGTTGCTGAAATTCAATATGTTGCGGATTCAAATCCACATCTAAAAAATTCACCAAACCGTATTGCAAAAAGGTTGGAACTCCTGCTGTATGGGTGTATTGAACGCCGTTGACTATCTTCAGTACCACTTCATTTTGGGTGAGAATATAGCCCACTCTGATTCCAGTTGCCGAAAAAGTTTTGGAAAATGTGAAAGCAGAAATAATGTTTTTGTAGTCTTTGGCTTCGTCCACCGACATGGTGCTGACATGCTTTTTTCCATCGAAAATGATGTCTTCGTAAGCTTCGTCGGAAATGATAAAAACATCGTATTTCTTGCAGAGCTTCACTATATGGCTAATCTCATCGTAGGTAAAAACTTTCCCTGTGGGATTTTGGGGGTTGTTGAAATAGAAGAATTTAATGGTGGGCATCACCTTTTCCAATTCATTCCAGTCAATGGAAAAATCGTCGTTCATCTTTACTTCTGCAAATTCAATGTTGGCATAAGGCACAAAATTTTCAACCGCCACACTCCAAATAGGAGAAAAACCTGCTCCCTTTTGGTTGGCAAAAAGATTAAAAGCAATGTTGAGCGCTTCCTGACCGCCGGCAGTGATGATGATGTCTTTTGACGAAATATAATCTATTCCATTCATCGTCTGCAACTTACGACAAATACTTTCCTTAAGTGGTAATTCTCCCCCCGATTTGGGATATTTGGTTTTTCCTTGCTCCAAAGCGGTTTTAATATCGTTGATGAGCAATTGTGGGGTGGGCAGATTCAGCTCGCCACGTTCCAAATGGATGAATTTTTTCCCTGTTTTCTGTTCATAAGCCGATTCAACCTGTCGGGCCCGTTCGGCAATTTTCACAATAGGCGAAATCTGGATATTTTGAAGGGGCTGAAAAAATAAGTTTTGCATATTAAATTTTTATTTTGGTTTTGTATTGAATTTTTCTAAATAGCAAATTCAGTATTTTGATTGATAAGGTTTTGGACAAATCTAATTCTTTTTAAAGAAAACATAATTTGATAGTTTTTAAGACGTTTTCAACAATTGAAAACTCGAAAATTAGCTATTTACTGGGGTTTTATGAATTATGGTTGGTATAAACTCCAAATTCCTGAACAAGGCCAGGAGTTTATTTTATTCTTTGGCAAGGCAAGTTTTAGTAATTTTGTGGAAATAAAAAGTGTTATGGAATCGTATATCTTTTTCCAAAATGGAGACCTAGACAAGGAATTGGAGTTTAGTTTTAGCCGAAGCAGCGGACCTGGCGGACAAAATGTGAACAAGGTCAACAGTAAGGCTGAGCTTAGATTTAGTGTTACAGATTCGAATATCCTTACAGAGAATCAAAAACTTATTCTGCTGCAAAAACTCAGCAATCAGCTTCTTGCCGACGGGAGTCTGCTGGTGGTTTCGCAAACAAGTCGCAGCCAGCTGGAAAACAAGGAATTGGCCATAGAAAAATTTTACTCCCTGATTAACAAAGCGCTGAAACCCACGAAACGACGTATCAAAACCAAGATTTCGGCATCGGCCAATGAAAAGCGCATTCAGGGGAAAAAACAACTTTCGGAGAAGAAATCGCGCCGCCGACTCAACATAAACTAAAACGGCACCGATATTTCTACCGATGCCGTTTCTGTCAAATTTAGGAAAGCCTAGTGCTGAATCACAATTTTTGCAATTCCTATTTCTCCCCTGTTTTTCACTTTTATAAAATACATGCCTGCTTCCACATCCGACAAATTCACGTGTGTTATCAGGTGCTGACCTTTAAAATCTATTCCCAGATCCTTAACCAGTCTTCCATCCATATCCCACAATTCAATGGCCTGAATATCTAAATCAGCCACATGCTCTGCTTTTAAAATCTCCAGATAGAATTGACCATTGCTGGGGTTTGGCATGACACCAATACTTCCAAAACTTAGGTCTTCCAGCTCGTCGAGCCCGGTGAAATCGATATAAATACCTGTTTCGGGGTCGAGATAATAGTTGAGACCAGTTATGTGTGTATCGGGAGCGGTGATAGTAATCGTGTAAACTGAGTCCATACTCAAACCAGGAATATCTACCCTGATTTTAAACACTCCTTCTCCCAAGGCATCAAATCCCCAGGCTCCCAAATCGTTTGTTGGGTCGTAACCAACAATTTCGTCACCTTTATCATCTGGTGAATTATATTCCAATACAACATCCACGTTTTTCACTGGCTCTCCTTTGCTGTTAAAATAGAAAACACCACCACTAAGTGATGAGTTTCCTTGTGGCGGAGGAACCAATTCAAACACACTGATGTCAACGCCTTCAACTGTTTGATCCCCCCAATTTACTGTAACTGGAATGGCATCGAACCAATAGAAGGCATCGTAATGCCAACGTGGAACCAACCCTGGATAATTATCGGCATCGGCATATCCGTGGAAAATATATTCCACACAAGTGGCCAGCCCGTTGCAGGTAAAACTACCATCCGTCATAATTTGAACCGAGTCGACCTGTGTTGAAATCACACCATTTGAATACAGGAATGCTAAAACATAGCCTGAGCGAATGGTATCTCCCTGACTGGAAATAACAGTACCAGAGATTTTTGTGCTCGAAAATGGTTCAACAGGCTGAACAACAGAACCCACACAACCCATTTCATCTTCCACAGAAAGCTCAATATTGAAAGTAGATTGATTGCTAACAAACAGGTGCAAAGGATTTTGAATGGTTGATGTGTTGCTTCCGTTACTTTCCGGATCATCGAAATTCCAGTTCCAGGCTACAATTGAACCATTTGCAGAAGTGGACTCATCGATGAACACTGCATCTTCATTACAACCACCCAGGGTGAAATTAAATGAAGCTTCAGGGTCACCAACAACTGAAGTGATTTGACGTGACACACTATTACAGCCGCCGCCATTTTCTACATAATAACTGATTTGATAGGGGCCTCCAACGCCAACAGTTGCTGGATTAAAGGTGGCCGTTCCATCGCCGTTATCGATAACACCCTGTCCTATGAAATATCCATTGGGGGATTCGCTTCCGGTGAGTAGAATCTGATTATCAACATTGCAATATGCCGCATCAAGTCCGATAAAACTAACCGCTGTAAATGGGAAAATAGTGACCGACTGAGTAGTTGTATTCAAACATAAACCACCCGAAACATATTCATAAGTAATGGTATAAGGACCTCCAGCGCCTGCAAGTTCCGGACTAAAGATGGCTGTTCCATCGCCGTTATCTACAACACCCGGACCACTAAAGCTTCCTTCTGGAGCCATGCTTCCTGTGAGTGAAATTGGGTCGTCGCTGGCGCAATATTCAGCATCCAATTGAGTGAAGCTGATGGCCACGAAATCAACCACTTCGGTGGTTTGAATTTCATTGTCTGTACAACCTTCGGGGGTTGAATATTCATACTGAATATCGTATGGACCGCCAGCACCGGCTGTGGCTGGATTAAATAAGGCTGTTCCATTGCCTAAATCGGTAATTCCTTGTCCGGTGAATGTTCCACCAGCAAAATTTCCTGTCAATGAAACGGAAGTTTGATCGATACAATAGGCTGCTTCAAGTCCGGAGAAAGTGGCAACAGGGGTTTCGAAAACCTCAGTTGTCTGGCTTTGCTCAGCATAACAGCCGAATGTATTGGTATAAGAGTACAAAATCGCATATGGGCCTCCAACTCCTGCTGTCAGCGGATCGAAATTCGCTGTTCCGTTTCCTAAATCGGTGATTCCGGGACCTGTAAAGGTTCCATTGGGGGCAAGGTTTCCGGTAAGCACCACCGCAGATTCTGTAGAACAATAGTTGGCATCCAATCCTGTAAAGCTGGCTGCATCATTTGGATTAACAGTAACTTGTTGAACTTCATCATCCGAACAACCTTCGGGGCTAGTATAGCTATAGGTAATGTTGAAAGGTCCGCCTGCTCCTGCTGTTGCTGGATCGAAGGTGGCTGTTCCATTCCCGTTGTCTGTGATTCCGGTTCCGGAAAATACTCCATTGGGGGCTAAATTTCCTGTTAAGGTTACTGCGGTTTCGGTGACACAATAAGTATTGGCAAGACCAGTAAACGATGCAACTGGCAACAAATTCACTGTTGTTGGCTGAACATCGGTACCCACGCAACCACTTGCATTTTCAAAAGAATAGGTAATGTTATAAGGCCCGCCGACTCCGGCTACTACGGGATAGAAAAATGCAGTTCCATTGCCCTGGTCAAAAACACCGTTTCCACTAAAGCTTCCATTAGGGGCTTCGGAACCTGTAATTACAATTTCGGCATCACCCTCACAATAATTAGGATTAAGACCAGTAAATGAAACCACCGGCACGTCGAAAACTGAAGTTTCCTGCGTATCGGAGTTAAAACAACCAAAACCATCTGTATAGGAATAAGTGATGCTATAAGGACCTCCAAGTCCTGCAGCATTGGGATCGAAATCTGCTGTTCCATCACCATTATCAGTGATGGCTGTGCCTGTGAATGTTCCGTTTGGCGCCTGGCTTCCTATCAATGTAACCACGGCATCGCCAAGACAATAGGCTGACTCCAGGGTTTCAAAACTAACATCGGGTAAAGCTATAACATTGGTTGTCTGGGTATTTTGAGATGTACAACCGCTGAGATTAACAAACTCATAAACAATAGAATAAGGTCCGCCAACCCCTGCAGATAGCGGGTCGAATTCGGCTGTTCCATCTCCATTATCAGTAATACCTGGACCGGTAAAACTTCCATCGGGGGCTTCACTTCCTGTGATAATAACAGCAGCACCATCAATACAATAATTGGCAGATAAACCACTGAAGTTAATAACAGAAAGCGCGTTAACTGTGGTTTGCAGAGTTGATGAATTACTGCAACCATCCAAATCGGTGTAGCTGTACACGATATCATAGGGTCCACCTTGTCCTGCTAAAACAGGATCAAAGGTTGCTGTTCCATCGCCATTATCTGTTATTCCCTGACCTGTAAACGAACCTTCTGGGGCTTGATTACCAGTTAATACAACAGCCGCTGCATCTGCGCAGTATTCGGCATCCAGACCAGTAAAACTAACTGCTGGCAATGATGCCGGTTGATTTACAGTTTGTGGTATGAGTGTTTCGCAGGAATTATTGTCAATAACCATAACATTATAGTTATTGGCAACCAGGTTGTTGAAAATGTTAGTAACTCCGTAATTAACACCGCCATCAATTGAGTACAAATAGCCGGGAGAACCGCCCGAAGCCAAGATTTCTATGGCACCGTCGCTACCTCCAAAGCAAGTTACATTGGTAATATTGGCTGTGAAAGTTAATGCATTCAGGGGCTCTGAGATTGTTGCCACATCGGCTGACTGACATAGGTTAGCATCTCTCACAACAACCTGATAGGTTCCTGCTGTCATTGAATTAAATATCGAGCTGGTTTGCCAGTTCACACCATTGTCTGTACTATATTCATAGGGCAATGTTCCCCCAAGTGCAGCAAATTCTATACTTCCTGTTGCATCTCCTGTGCACAACACATTGGTGATGGTGGTGGTGAAAGTCAGAGCAGCTGCAGGTTGAGTTATAGTAGCTACATCGCTTGTGATACAAGCATTGGCATCTTTTGATGCAACCTGATAGGTTCCGGCAGACAATCCGCTGAAAAGTGTTGCGGTTTGCCAGGTGGTTCCGTTGTCGATGCTGTATTCATAAGGTGTTGTTCCACCATTGGCTGCAAAAACTATGGAGCCATCGGTTCCGCCATTACACAATACATTGGTGATGGTGGTGGTGAAAGTCAAAGCAGCTGCAGGTTGGGTTATCGTTGCAACATCGTTGGTGATACAGGCATTGGCATCTTTTGATGCAACCTGATAGGTTCCGGCAGTCAATCCGCTGAAAAGTGTTGTGGTTTGCCAGGTGGTTCCGTTGTCGATGCTGTATTCATAAGGTGCCGTTCCACCACTGGCTGTAAATAATATAGAGCCATTGTTTCCGCCATTACACAATACATTGGTGATGGTAGTGGTGAAGGTCAGAGAAGCTGCAGGTTGGGTTATAGTTGCAACATCGTTGGTGATACAGGCATTGGCATCTTTTGATGCAACCTGATAGGTTCCGGCAGTCAATCCACTGAAAGTGGTGGTAGTTTGCCAGGTGGTTCCATTGTCGATGCTGTATTCATATGGTGCAGTTCCACCATTAGCTGCAAATACTATGGAGCCATCAGTTCCGCCATTACACAAAACGTTGGTGATGGTGGTGGTGAAAGTCAGAGCATCTGCGGGTTGAGAAATTGAAGCAACACCGTTTTTAATACATTCATTGGCATCTTTCACCACAAGCTGATAGGTTCCTACGTCCAAACCAGTATACATTCCTACTGTCTGAAAGGTAGAGCCATTATCAATGCTAAATTGATATGGGGCGGTTCCGCCAATGGCAGAGAGGTCAATGATTCCCGTTGGGTTTCCATTACAAACCAAGTCTGTAATGAAAATGTATAATTCAATTGGGCCTATGGGTTGGGTGATGGTAGCCACATCGGTTGTGGTACAACTATTGGCATCTTTTGTTGCAACCTGGTAAGTTCCGGCAGTCAATCCACTGAAAGTGGTGG
>CAXYYJ010000032.1:0-59028 GCA_964293475.1 uncultured Draconibacterium sp. | reverse complement strand
TTAGCAAGCATATAACTATATTTTTATGGCCACTGAATCTTATTTCTGCAAGATGTTTTTTTAATACAGATAATTCAAAATATTATGAACATTCAACTATTTCCAGATATAGGAAATTAGAAAAATATACCCATTTTTGCTCTGAAAGATATTTTAGAGAATGCGATATGTAATTTATTCTATTCTTGAGTTTTATGATAATCAGCCATTAAGATTTATAATTCTTTTTGTGCTGGCAATTCTTTCGTCGGCACTAATAATATACCTGTTTTACATTTGGAGAACTAAAAATTACTCATCGTCCGATGGAGATTTCGAAAATTTCACGCCGGAGGAGCAAAGAATCAGGAGCAGATTATTTTACAAGTTATACAGAACAACGAAGTTTTTAGTGCGGAGAAATAAAATCCTTTTGGGTATTATTGTCCTTCAATCGCTGCTAATTGTCACTCTGGTTATTCAAACCTTGTTCTTGTCCGACCCTGTGAACTCCATGGCCGAAAATCCATCAATTTCAAGCTCAGAGTACATTTTTGGTATTGATATATCGCATTATAACGGCGAAGTTGATTGGCCAGAGATGCGAACATCGCACCATCCCATTGAATTTGTATTCATTAGAGCTACAATGGGGAAAGACGGGCGGGATAAACATTTTATCAGAAACTGGATTTTCGCCAAACACCATGAATATATTCGTGGAGCTTATCACTATTACCGTCCAAATGAAGATTGGTATGAGCAATTTCAAAATTATGCGGCCAATGTAAAAATTGAGCAAGGTGATTTTGTGCCTATTCTCGATGTGGAGAAAGAAAGTAAACGGGGGAAAAAGTTTTTGCGCGAAGGCGTTTTAAACTGGTTAAAAATGGCCGAAAAGACCTATGGTGTAAAGCCAATGATTTATACCGGAGTGAAATTTTATCTGAACAATCTGCAAGGCTATGTAGATGAATATCCCCTTTGGATTGCAGCCTACTCCGGAAAGCATAAACTAAGATATGTTGATTGGACTTTTCATCAGTTTACTGAGCAGGTGAGGGTTAAAGGTATAAAATCGACGGTGGACGGTAACGATTTCAATGGTGATTTGGAAGCATTGAGAAAAATGTGCAAACCCTGATTTTGGTCATTTTTCAGACCAACCTAATGGGTTTTTTTGAGTTGATGATCATTGGATGATAAAGAGTTGGGAAATATTATTCCAGAAGTGTAAAATAGAAAGTTGTTCCCTCATTTAATTTCGATTCCAGCCAGATTTTACCCCCAAGCATTTCCACACACGATTTTACAATGGATAGTCCAAGCCCAGTACCGCCATATAATTTTTCGGTCTTCTCGTTGGCTTGTTTAAACCGCTCAAAAATTTCCTGCTGCTTATCGGGTTCCACACCAATTCCCGAATCCCGAACCATAAAGGTGATTTCATGGCCTTTTTTCTCGTAGCCAAATTCTATAAATCCTCGAGGGGTAAATTTAAGTGCATTGCCAATTAAATTGATAAAAATCTGGCGAAACCTGGTTTCGTCGGTCATTAAAACCAAGGGTTCGGATGGGATATTTAACCGCAATTCAATATTGGTCTTGTCATTGCTGATGATTTGAGTAACGAACAGCTCATGTATGTCTTTTAGTATCTGATTGATAGGAGTTAAGTTTAGAGAGACTTTTGTTTCCCCAGCTTCTATTTTAGAAATATCAATAATATTGTTGATGAGATGAAGCAAGTGATTTCCGTTTTTCATGATGATTGATGCATATTTAATTCTTTCATCATCGCTTATTTCATCATCAATGAGAAAATTCGAAAATCCAATAATAGAGTTCATTGGTGTGCGGATTTCGTGGCTCATATTGGCTAAAAACGCCGATTTCAACCTGTCACTTTCTTCGGCTTTGGCTACAGCAATGCGTAGCTCTTCGTTCAAATTATCGTTCTCCAAAATGAGGCTCTTAAGTCTATCATTTTGTTTAACCAGAGCTTTCTCCGAATTTACTCTTTCCGAAATATCAATGGCGGTGGTATAGTTCAGCAGTTTACCATGTATTTTGAGCAATTCGGCCGATAGAAGCACATGAATAATTTTCCCCGATTTTGATGGAAGTACGGTTTCAATATTTCTTACAAAGCCTTTTTCAACCAGCTCTTGAATTGTTTTTCTACGAAAATCGTCATCAAGTCTAAAAACATTGGAAGCTGTTTTGCCAACAACTTCATCTCTCGTATAGCCTATTTTTTCGACAAAAGCATCGTTTACCTCCATGTATTTTCCGGTTTCAACATCGCTTAATCCTGCAATTGCGGGACTATTTCTAAACGCTGCGGCAAATTTTTCCTCCGAAAATTTTAGAGCAGTAATGTCTTTGCTAACTCCAAACAACACTTCCTTTTCATTCCATCGACCTTTAAAGATATAAGTCTCTACGCTGATTTCGTCGCCCGATTTGGTTATAAGTGGGATGGGGCAGGTGCGCCGTTTCCCTTCGAGCATTTCTAATACAATTTGCTGGGTTTCAATTCTTTTACCAGGGGGATGAACCATAAGAACGGACTGGCCCACTAATTCATGGGCTTCAAAACCCAGTCTTTTGGTAACAGTTTCGTTTATTTCAACAATGTTCCCGTTCTCATCCAATACCCAAAGAAAATCGATATTGGAATTGAAGAAGTTTTTCAGATTTTCGTAGCTCATCTGGAGCTTCTTTTTGGCAATCTCTTTTTCGGTTACATCCCTAACCAATTCGACGATGGCATCGATTTGCCCATTAAGAGGATTAACCATGGGATAAGCCAAAAGTTCTAAATATTTTTTAGAACCCGATATTTCAACCTCAATCAAATCTTGTTCCGCTTTTCCCGATTTCAGTGACTTGGTTATAGGGCATATTTTGCATGGAATGGAATTCTGGAAAAAAATTTTATGGCATTTCTGGCCCTCGGCATTATTCAAATCTGGCTGAAATAGCCGCATTTTATGATTCGATTTAAGGATGGTGAGATCTGGTGCTAAAATATTTAAACCTTCCTGAATGGTTTCCAAAGCTAAATTGAGGAACTTATTGGCTGCCGATGCCTGCTGGTGTTGAATTTCGAGTTTAACAAGTGCTGCCTTTCTGTTCATGGCCACACCCATTATATTGGCAAATGTGGCCACTGAGGTCTCGTTTTTAAGTTCAAAGCCCTTTTTAAAAAGGAGAATAAAATCGCCCAGAGTTTTGCCTTTATCTGCTACTTCCAGTATATAAACTGGTCCCATATGAAAGGTTCGTGATATTAAATCGCAAACAAAATCAGGAATAACTTCATCAGCAAGTTCCTTTAAATCTCTCATTCTTATTGCTTTTCCTCCCTTTATTTGCAAGAGTCGCCTTTCGGAAGTATTCCAGGTTTTATTGTTAATGCTAAAACCAATGAATTTTGAAACTGTCATCCAATCATCATTAATTCCATAAACTGCTGTGTTCGTAAAGGTTTTTCCGTCTTCAGTATACAAATTAAAAACTCCATATTGAGCGCCCGAAAGCCGGCAGACAAAATCATTGATTCTTTCATATGGAATTTCGTGATTGTCAAGCTCAAAAAGGAGTTTGCTAATGTTGAACATTTCTTCGTTCAATAGCGTATTCACTTTGGCTTCTGTAATATCTTTAATGACGGTGTAAAAATAGCCTGGCTGATTGGATATGGCATCGATTTCAAACCATCTGCCCAAGGCTGACGAAAACTGCTCAAAGGTTTTTTGTCCCTTATTTCGGGCTATTTCTCCATAAACCCCAATCCAGTCGAAGGGGTCGTTTTTAATGCCGGGAAGTATTTCGGTTACTTTTTTATTTATAATCTTATCAATTTCCAGACCTGTGTATTTTTGAAAGCTTTGGTTTGCCTCCAAAAAAATGTAATCAACCGGATTTCCATCAGAATCTGTTATCATCTTATGGTAGGCATAGGCAATGGACGTGCTTGTTAATATGGGATTCAAATTGCTAGTTTTCATAATATCTTAATTATTTACTATATTTGGTGAAATAGGCTAACAATAAACTTTAAAAGTAATAAAAAATCTGGCACTTTATCAAGATTTTCAACAGTTTTTAATTTTTTTTTTCATTCTTTTTGTTCGGGCTTAAAAAAAAGCCGGATAAACCGGCCTTTTATTTTCTCTAATTATTCCTGGGGCTTCAAATGCTTCAGAAAGTAGTTGGTTATCTTTTTGTAAATATGAAACGATGTGTTCTTTCCTGTATAAATGCCGTGATTGCTGTTGGGATAAACCATGGTTTCGAATTCCTTGTCGGCAGCCACCAAAGCGGTAATCAAATCGTAGGCATTGTGAGGATGCACATTGTCGTCGGCCATGCCATGAATGAGCAGATAGTTTCCTTTGAGCTTTTCCACATGATTTATTGGCGAATTGTCATCGTAACCCGAGGCGTTATCCTGAGGCTTTGTCATATAGCGCTCTGTGTAGATATTGTCGTAATACCGCCAGTTGGTAACGGGGGCAACAGCTACACCGGTATTGAAATGGTCGGCTCCTTTGGTCATACATAGGGTGGACATGAAACCACCATAACTCCAGCCAAAAACTCCAATTTTCCCTTTTTCAACATAAGGCAGCGACTCGAAGTATTTGGCAGCTTCTATCTGGTCAATGGTTTCGTATTTACCCAATTCCTTGTAAGTCACTTTTCTGAATTCTTCGCCCTTAAATCCTGTGCCTCTGTTATCTACACTTACCACAATGATGTCGTTTTGAGCAAACAGCTGATACCAGCCGTCTCTGTAACCCCAACTGTTTTGAACTGTTTGTGAGTTTGGGCCTCCATAAATTGTAAAAAGCACGCCATATTTTTTATTGGGGTCGAAATTTGGAGGAAGTATTTGCCAGCAGCTGAGTTTAACGCCTTCGCTGGTGGTGATGTCGAAAAATGTTTTTTGTTGATAGTTGTACTCTTTAATTTTTTCTTTTAGGGCAGAATTATCTTCCATTACCTCAATGGTTTCACCTTTAATGGTTTTTATGCTTGAAACAGGAGGTGTGTTGGCGTCGCTCCAGCTGCAGGTATAATATTCAAAATTTTTACTGAACTGCACATTGTTCCAGCCCTCTTTCACTTCAACAGGATACTCTTTGCCCTTTAGGCTCACCCCAAAAATTTCGCGGTTATAAGGTGCCGATTTGGCTGCTTTGTAATATACAATCTTGTTTTTAGCGTCGTAACCTAAAATGCTTTCCACATCCCATGGCCCCTTTGTTAGCTGATTTGCAAGGGTTCCATTCATGTTGAAATAATAAATATGATTGTATCCATCCAATTCGGCGGTTAGAATAAATCCGGTATTTTTTTGATGTTCGTCAGAAAGGAAAGTCAGGTCGTCGGAAATTTCGATATAATATTTATTGGATTGAGTGTAAATAGTTTGTGTTTCACCAGTAGCCGGATGGGCTTGTAAAAATTTGAGCTCATTTTGAAGGCGGTTCATCCAAAAAATCACTAGCTTATCACTTTCGTGAGTCCATTTGATGCGGGGAATATAGATGTCGGTTTCTGAACCAATATTCATGGTTTGGGTAGTTCCGGTGGTTAAATCATAGGTATGAATACTCACAATACTATTGTCTTCGCCGGCTTTGGGATATTTGTACTTTTCGTGTTCGGGATATAATTCGCCATAATAGGTTAGCCAAAATTCTTTTACTTTCGACTCGTCGAACTTGTAATAAGCGATGTATTTTCCATCGGGCGACCAGTAAAAAGCCTGGGTAAAGCTAAACTCTTCCTCATAAACCCAATCGGTGGTTCCGTTTATAATATGCTCATATTCCCCATCGGTGGTGATTTGCTTTTCGCTCATATCGCCCAGATTGGTGATAAAAAGATTATTGTCGCGCACAAAAGCAATTTTGGATCCGTCGGGCGAGAAGGTTGCCAATCGTTGTTTGCCGTTGGGGCTTAAAGCTTTTAAAGTCTTGTTAGCCAACGAGTAAATATAGAAGTTCGATTTGCTCGAATGACGATAAATGTCTTCGGTTTCGGTGGTTAGAAGAATCAGTTCTTCGTTGGGGCTAAATTCAATATCCTCATATTCCAGATTTGTTGAATCATTGATTTTCAGGGTTTTATTTTCAAGTATTATGCCTACTTGTTTCCCTGTTTTGTAGGCATATTTTTCAATGCCTTCTTTGCCTGTTTTGTAGAAATGTTCGCCATCGTTCATGGATTGCCCAACCCTTGCAGGTTTGGGAAATAGCTGACGGCTTTTATAAACATCCTCCAGGGTTATGGATTTGGTTTCCTGTGCCTGCGAGGCCGTAAGAATAAACAAGGTAATGAACAGACTGATGATTTTTTTCATGATATGTGTTTTTTTGATTTTTGTTGAACGGCTAAAATATGCTTCTTTCTCTGATTCAAAAAATATAATTAGTCGATTTATAATTCAAAATTAAAAAAGTTAGCTTAGAATTGAATTGTCTTCTAATTTATTACAAAAAAAAGCCTTCCCCCAAATGGAGAAGGCACAGATTTTTAAGAAAAAAGCCCATTTTAAGCGCCTAAAGTAGCTACCATGATGGCTTTAATGGTGTGGAGACGGTTTTCTGCTTCGTCAAATACAATGGAATTTGGACTTTCGAATACTTCTTCGGTTACTTCCATGGCTTCGAGACCAAATTTTTGGAAAATCTCTTCGCCTACTTTGGTTTCGCGGTTGTGGAAAGCTGGCAGACAGTGCATAAATTTGCAGTTGGGGTTGCCTGTTGCATCCATCATGGCTTTGTTCACCTGATAAGGAGTGAGTAATTCAATACGCTCTTTCCAAACTTCGGCGGGTTCGCCCATGCTTACCCACACATCGGTGTAAATGAAATCGCAACCTTTAACGCCTTCATTCACATTATCGGTAATGATGATTTCTGCGCCGGTTTCAGCAGCAATTTCGCGCGCTTTAGCCACCAATTCTTCCGAAGGCTGAACGCTTTTTGGAGCCACTGCGCGGAATTTCATTCCCATTTTGGCAGCACCAATCATCAGGGAGTTTCCCATATTGTTGCGGGCATCACCTGCGTAAGCAAATGTGATTTGATTCAGGGGTTTGTCGCTGTGCTCCATCATGGTGAGGAAGTCGGCGAGAATTTGGGTGGGATGAAATTCGTTGGTTAAGCCATTCCAAACAGGAACTCCGGCATATTTACCAAGCTCTTCCACTATGTCCTGACCATATCCGCGGTATTCAATACCATCGTACATTCTTCCGAGCACACGGGCAGTATCTTTCATTGATTCTTTGTTCCCGATTTGAGAGCCAGAAGGGCCTAAATAGGTAACATTTCCCCCC
The DNA here is from genome assembly GCA_964293475.1 of uncultured Draconibacterium sp. Classification (GTDB taxonomy): domain Bacteria; phylum Bacteroidota; class Bacteroidia; order Bacteroidales; family UBA12170; genus UBA12170. The sequence continues at coordinate 51,689 of CAXYYJ010000032.1, read as the reverse complement.
TGATCGTGAACAGCAACTTCGAATGCGCAACGGGTGCGGGTAGAAGCTTTCTCGAAAATGAGTGCTATATTTTTACCTTTCATTCTCTGAACTTCGGTTCCGGCATACTTTGCCTTCTTTAAATCCATTGACAAATCCAATAGAAATTTTATCTCTTTGGGAGTGAAATCCAGAAGCTTTAAAAAGTTTCTGTTTCTTAAATTATAAGCCATAATTATTTGTTTTATTGTGAAATAATCGATTTTCTGTCAGGCGGCAAAATTAATTTATTTCGGAGGATAATTGGGGGTTAAAAATCGGGTAAAATAAAAAAACTCTGCTTTTAAGATTAAAAACAGAGTTTTACGGAGAGATGTTTTATTATCCCAATATTTCCTTCATTTTTCGACCGATATCGGCGGGGCTGTCAACCACATAAATTCCGCTATCGCGCATAATTTCTTTCTTGGCTTCTGCTGTGTCTTCCTTTCCCCCAATAATGGCTCCGGCGTGACCCATGGTACGGCCTTTTGGCGCAGTGGCACCGGCAATAAAGCCAACCACTGGCTTGCAGCCATGTTCCTTAATATAATGTGCAGCTTCGGCTTCCATACCACCGCCAATTTCGCCAATCATCACAATACCTTTGGTTTCGGGATCGTTCATAAAAAGCTCAACGGCATCTTTGGTGGTTGTCCCAATAATTGGGTCGCCGCCAATTCCAATGGCTGTGGTTTGTCCAAGGCCAACTTTGGTTAACTGGTCAACGGCTTCATAGGTTAAGGTGCCTGAGCGGCTAACAATTCCAACGGTACCTTTTTGGTGGATAAAGCCAGGCATAATGCCTACTTTAGCTTCTCCGGGGGTAATGATTCCGGGGCAGTTAGGACCAATTAATCTGCAATCTCTTGGTTTTAAGTATTCTTTAACTTTTACCATATCCGAGGTGGGTATGCCTTCGGTGATGCAAACAATTACTTTGATTCCGGCATCGGCAGCTTCCATAATGGCATCGGCGGCAAATGCAGGTGGAACAAAAATAATGGATACATTGGCACCTGCCTGATTTACAGCATCGGCAACAGTATTAAATACAGGTCTGTCAAGATGCGTTTGTCCACCTTTGCCTGGGGTTACGCCACCAATAACATTGGTACCATATTCAATCATTTGCGACGCGTGAAAAGTTCCTTCGCTTCCGGTGAAGCCCTGAACTACAATTTTGGAATCTTTATTAACGAGTATGCTCATTTTATTATTAGGTTTTTTGTTTTTAGACGAGGCCAAAGTTAAAGGTTTTTCATCAAATCTGGTTTAAATATTCCCGTTTTTCGGGATTTGACTTTTCATTTAGAAACATTCAACATTGCAACGGTATTCATTATAATATCAGCGATTGGACCTTTCCTTAATTCTTGCGGCACTTGAGCAGCGTATGGCTCACACCCAGCCCGTCAATATCTTCGGCAATTTCGAATCCGGCGTTTTTAACCATCCGAATCATGTCGTCGCTGTGATACATACGACTGTTTCCATTGGCAATTGCGGTAAAATACAGCGATGTCATGTTCAGGCTATAGGTGCTTGCCACATAATTCTGGCGATCCCAATAAGTTTCGTTTATGTAGAGAATTCCGCCGTGGGTTAAAGCGGTGAAAGCTCTCGACAGGAGGTGTGCAATTTCGGCTTCTGAAAAACAATCGAGAAACTGACTCATCCAAATGGCATCCACATGAGTGGGGTAGGCGTTTTGCGGATTTAACAGGTCGATGGGGAATCCATCAATTCTTTCGCTCAATCCGGCTTCAGCAATATTTTTGTAGGCAACTTCCAGCTGTCCGGGCAAATCAAGAATGGTGATATGAACATCCGAATCGTATTGAGCAGCTTTCATGCTGAACTTTCCGGTATTTCCCCCAATATCGAGCAATCGTTTGGGTTTGTCGGCAAAAATCAGTGGCATCACAAGCGGAAAAACCAAATCGGAGTAGTAATGGTCAAACTTAAACCAGCTTTCCTGAACCTTTGGGGGCAACGAAGCCAATGCTTCATAAACAGTTTTCCACGAGCCAAACACCTTTAAGCCTTCGGGTTTTCCGTTTTTAATGGATTCTTCGAGCTCGTAAAATCCAAGATAGTTCACATCGTGAACAAAATCCATATTGGCTTCGGTTAAAGGGTCGTTCAGAATGAAATAGCCTGTTTTGGTCAGATAGAAACGATCGTCCTTTTGATAAACCACATTACAACTGATGCCCGCATCGAGCAAAACCTGAACGCCGTAGCGTGAGAGCTTCAACTCGTTAACAATATCATCTACCAGAATACCCGCTTTGCGCGAATTTTCAACCATTTGCAGAATTCCTAAATTTCTCATTACTCTAACTGCCTGAAAGGCAATAGGTCCAAAAGCTATCTTTTGACCTTCATACTTGGCGTTATTCGCCGATACTTTGTCAGAACCAAAGTTTCTCATTGAAGTCGGGTTTCAAATAATTTTGATTTATACTTTATTGGAAAAATAAATTTCGGTACCGGATCGTATCCTTGTGTTCCCCAAGGGTGGCAGCGGCTGATTCTATTGGCAGCCAAAGCACTTCCCCTGATTATGCCATGAATTTTAAGAGCTTCGAGGCTATAATGAGAGCAGGTTGGAATATGACGGCAACTGGCAGGAAGTAGCGGAGAAATGGCATAGCGATAGAAGTGAATAGGTAAGCTTATTCCCTGCACTGCTATTTGATTCCAAACTACTTTCACTGATTTGTTTTTGGCAAAAGTAAAAAAAATAGGGGATAATTGTGTTTGGTTATAATGAGTTCGCCCAAGGTTTCAATTTTTTTATCCACCATTGAAATAATTAGGCTGCCTGGTTTTTCAATGTATTGCCATCCATGCTCTCAACTACTACAATCCTTAACTTCATCTTAACCTTTTTTAACCCGGCTTAAACAATTGACAACGTGCAGCAAGATACTTTTGCTTCACATTTTTTTAATGAGCCCAAAACGAGCATGTTCGAAAAATAAATCCGGATGATGATTCACATGCGATAATCGTCCACTCTAAACGAAAAATATTACCAATATGAAAACAGGAATTTTATACAAGTTGATGATTTTATCATGGGTTATGGTTTTAGCCGCATCCGCTTCTTTTGCCCAAACCCAATCCAAAACTGTGAAACAGGAAAAGACTATTATGCTGAAAATGGAAGTTAGCGACGACGGAAAAACAACAAAAGTCGATACCATTGTTTTCATGAGCCCCGGGAGTGCCGACGAGATAGAAAAGATGGTGGAACTTGAGCTGGAAGAAAATGGGAATCAGATTAAGGTTATTACTACAATAACCGACGACAAGGTATTTGCCATGGAAAAAGAACTGGAGTTTAATTGGGAACAGAAGGAAGCTGCCGTAGAAGCTGCCTTGGAAACCATTGAAAATGAGCTAAAAAACTTAAAATTAGATGCGGAAACCCAACAAAAAATGAACGAAGCTTTGGAAGTTTTGCACCAATCGACTGAAAAGAAAGTAATTAAGAATTTTATTATCGATTCGGAGCACATAAACTTTGGAAACGACAGTATGATGGTTAAAGTCTATGTGGATTCTGACATGCCTGCTGATTCTGTTAAAAGAATGATTTGGGTTGAAACAACTGTTGATGATTCTGGTAATCAAAATATTACCGCCTGGGAAGACCGTGATGGAGAGAAGACCATCATTATTCAGGATTCTTCGATGAGTGTAAATGGCAAGAAAATGGTTTTTGTGGATGGTGGACAGGCCATTAAGCACAAAAAAGTTATAATGATGGATGCTGTAAGCGATAGCCCATCTAATATGCTTATGCTATTGCCCGCCGACAATGCTGAAATTGAAATGGCAAATGCAGCCGGCCTGGAACTCAAATCGGATAATAAATTTGCCAATTTGGAAATGGATATTACAATTAAGGGGGATGAAGAACCTGTAATGCGCTTGTCAACGCGTGAGTCGGGCAAAATGAAAGCTACCTATTTCAACTCCGATTTTGGGAAAATCGAATCTGTTAAGCTGGAAGAAGTTGATGGAAAACATTTACTTCCGCTAAAAAAGGATGAGATAAAATCGAAAAAAGTGAGATTTATACTTTTGGAGCAAAATAAGAAAACAGAGCTATTAAAGGTAGAATAGACTAAATGCCAAACCTTAAACTTTTCTGTAGCAGTTGGGAATGAAAATATAGAAAGTAGTTCCCTCTGCTGCATTTTTTTTGTACCAGATTTTGCCATCCATCAATTGAACAATTTTGTGAGCTATGGTAAGACCCATCCCAATGCCGTCAAATTTGCGGTTATGTCCGCTCTCAACTTGTTGAAAATGTTGAAAAACCTGCTCCTGAACCTTCTCGTCCAGCCCAATTCCCTCGTCTTTTACCCCAATAATAATTCCTTTATTGGTGGATTTTTCCATAGTCAATTCTATCTTTCCATTATTGCTGAATTTTATGGCGTTTTCTAAAATTGCATTCACAACTATTTCGAATCTGTCGGGTTGGATAAGAAAGAAGTGTTTAAATATGCCTGGGTCGTAATTTAAAGATAGTGATAGTTGTGGCCTGTTATATTTTTTTACAAAGAATTCGAAACTGTTATTTACCCGCCTCAGAAAAGTGGAAATTGGCAGCATTTCTTTTTCTCCCAAATCATTCACATTCTGCAACTGACTATATTCCAGAATACTGGTTAAAATGGTCAATAACGACTGGCCTTGCCGCTGAATAGCTTTCGAAGCTATTTCAACATCTTCGGGCTCCGGGTTGTTCAGCAGAATATCACTAAAGCCCAGGATACCATTGAGTGGAGTCCTTATTTCATGCGACATGGTTGATAAAAAGTTGGATTTAATTTTATCGGTTTCCTTGAGCTTTTCCAGGGCGCCTTCTAAGTTTTTTTTCTCTTTTTGGAGAATGGAATAATACCCATCAATGAGCAAGGAACCCACAATTGCCATCGATGAAACACTATACATGAAAAAATGACTGTTTAAAAATTGGGCAAATTGTTGTGTTTGTTCACCAAAGGAGAGCAATTTCTGATTAAAAATCAAATGATAACTGAATATTCCCCAGGTAACAAAAACAAAAATTACCAAATATTTAAATTCGATTTTAAAAATGAAAGCACCCCATAAAATTAACAAAATGAGACCTATATAATAATCATAGTAGGCTGCTTCATAGGGTTTTGCATTGAATATGATAAGAAAAAGTCCTGACTGTGCAATGGCTAAAGTAAATAAAGCCAAATACGCAGTATATTTCTTAAACCGATCGAAAAATGATAAAATTATGGGGATAATGAGACTTGGAAATACGAATGCAAATCTTATTTTTAGTGCATATTCATATCCTTCAGGAAGCATATAAAAATCCAGAAATCCAAAAGCAGAGTATATTATTATACCTGCAAGCACCCCAATCCTGAAGGTGGTTGGGCTATTGTAATCGGCGTTAATTTTTAAACGAAATGACATGGGGTTATCATTTTATTTCTTAAAAGTACTACTTTATTCTTTAACAAATGAATTATAAAAATAATTTTTTCAATTTATTAAGAAATACTAATTTCGACGTTCTAAAGTTTCTCCAATGAAAGACTACAAATCATATTTTGATATTAAGGCTGAACCCGAAGATGTGTTTACAGCCCTCACCAATCCATTTACCATTGAACTCTGGTCGGGTGAACCTGCTGATATGAGCGCCGAAGAAGGTTTCGAATTTTCTCTCTGGGGAGGGGATATTACTGGTAAAAACCTTCAAATTGTTCTCAATCAGAAGATTGTTCAGCAATGGTATTTTGAAGATGAAGCGGCCGATGCTCCTCCCAGCATAGTTACCATCAAAATTTGGCCAAAAAAAGGCTTTACCAGCGTTGAGCTTAACCACACAAATATTCCAGATGAAGCTTTCGAAAATATTGTTGATGGTTGGAACGATGCCTATTTGGGGGCTGTTAAGACTTTACTGGAGATTTAAATGAGTCAGAATACCGGATACGATGTTATAATAATAGGAAGCGGATTGGGAGGATTGGTCTCCGGTGCTCTGCTTGCCAAAGAAGGGTTCAAAGTGCTTATCCTGGAGCGGGGGAAAAAAATCGGCGGATTATTGCACAATTTCAAAAGAGAGCAAACTGTTTTTAACACAGGCATGAACTATATTGGAGCCCTGGAGAAAGGCGGTTTCCTTTGGCAGTATTTTGAATATCTGGGGATTATGAACTCGCTTCAATTAAAACAGCTCGATCTTGATGCCTTTGAAGAAATTTCCTTCCAAAATAACCCCGATGTATATCATTACGCCCAGGGAAGAAATAACTTCGAAAACCGATTGGCAGATAAATTCCCGCTTCTGGATAAGGAAATACACTCCTACACCCAAAAAATCTGGGATGTGAGTGGAAATTTCCCATTGCTCTACTTAAAGAACTACGATAAAATTGTTAAAGGACAGGATTATTTAAACGGTGGCGCCTCAGAGTTTATTGATGGAGTTACTAAAAATCAACAGCTTAGATCGGTTCTTGGGGCCACCAATTCATTATACGGTGGTATTCGAAATACAACGCCACTCTACGTTCATTCGCTTGTAAACAGGCAATTTATTGAGAGCGCCTGGCGCTTTGTGAACGGCAGCCAACAATTGGCCGATGCCCTAAGCGAAAAAATTATTGCAGCAGGGGGCATCATTATGAATAAAACTGAAGTGGTGTCCATTGATACTCAGGATTTGAATAATTCCTTTGTTGAAACACAAAATGGTGAGCGCTATTTTGGTAAAAATATAATCTCGAATATTCATCCATCCAAAACACTTGGGCTAATCAACGACCCGCGCATTAAATCTGTTTACAGAAAACGCATTGGTGAACTTCCGAATACCACCAGTTTTTTTAGTATGTTTTTGGTGTTCAAACCCCAGTCTTTTCCCTATTTAAACCGAAATTATTACCATTTTCTTCAAAACGATGTTTGGGATGCTGTTGCACATGAAAGCCAATGGCCCGGATATTTTATGTTTTACACCGGATGCAATAGCCATGAACAACAGTTTGCCGATAATGCAACTGTTCTCAGTCCCATGAGCTATAAGGAGGTGGAAAAATGGCGGGGTACTCAAAAGTCTGTTAGAGGTGATGAGTATGAAGAGTTTAAGAAGCAAAAATCGGAAGCATTATTGTCAGCACTCAATCAGAAATTCAGCGGAATTAAAGAACATATTCAGTCGTGGTATGCTGCAACTCCCTTGTCCTACGAGCATTATACCAATGCTCCCGAAGGCACTGCCTATGGAATTGTAAAGGATCACCAAAATCCTTATAAAAGCATCATTCTGCCCAAAACCAAAATCCCCAATTTGTTTTTTACCGGCCAGAATTTAAATATGCATGGAGCCTTGGGGGTGACAATCGGCGCTGTTTTAACCTCTGCTGAACTGGTGGGGTTAGACTATTTAATTAAAAAAATAAGAAACAGTCTATGAAAAGATTGATTTTTCGAACACTTGGTATTGTGGGCCTGGCCTTGTTAATGATCCTGATGGCATTTTTTGTCTGGTACCTGATTTTTGTGCCTGTTTCGGAGCCGGAAACAGCCGCGGTAGAATTTGTTCCAGGAGATTATGAAAAAATTAATGACTCCACTTTCCGTTACCAGGACTGCTGGCTGTTGAAAAATCAATATGGGTTGTGGGAAATGTACATTTCCGGATCGCCAGAAGAATTGGGAACGAAAAACGGAGTTTTGGCTCAGGAGCTTATCAGAACACAGGAGCAGGCTTTTGTGGCTCAGATTCGCAAAATGATACCATCTGACAATTACCTGAAATTCTTGAAATATGCAGTTTCACTCATGAATTACAGGCTTCCTGAATTTATTTTACCCGAATATCAACGCGAAATCTTTGCGTTATCGAAATATGCATCACAGGAATTTAATTTTATTGGTGATAATTACGCCCGCCAATTGAACTACCATGCAGCACACGATATTGGCCATGCCATGCAGAATCTTCATTTGGTTGAGTGTACTGCATTCGGGGTTAATGGCTCTCGGTCCTCCGATTCATCGCTTTTATTGGGCCGAAACTTCGATTTTTATGTGGGCGATGAGTTTGCTAAAAATAAGATAATGATGTTCGTTAAGCCAGACAAGGGTTTTTCCTTTGCTTCGGTTACCTGGGGAGGTATGATTGGTGTGGTGAGCGGAATGAACAATCAGGGACTCACCATTACCTTGAATTCTGCAAAATCGGAGATTCCGCTTTTTGCCAAAACTCCGGTTTCAATAATTGCCCGCGAAATTCTTCAATATGCTTCGACTATAGACGAAGCCTACGATATTGCAAAAAGGCGCCCATCTTTTGTTGCCGAAAGTTTTATGGTTTCTTCGGCCAGTACAGGGAAAATGGCCATTATAGAAAAAACCCCCGACACCACTATTTTGTTCCAATCTGGATTGGAATCTCTTATTTTGACTAACCATTTTCAGAGTCCCGAATTGGTTTCAAGCCCTATGAATCTTGAAAACATGGAAGAAAATGTAACCACATATCGCTTTGAAAGGGTGCGTGAAAAGATTGAAGAAAAATTATTCTTTGACCAAAAAGATTTTGCAGCCATCCTGAGAGATACCAAAGGTAAATCCGGCAGCGATATAGGTTTGGGAAACGAAGGTGCTATCAATCAACTTATTGCCCACCATTCCATTATTTTTAAACCCCAGGAAAAATTGCTTTGGATTTCAACACAACCTTATCAGCTGGGTTATTATCTTGCCTTCTCTTTGGATAGTATTTTTCTTAATCCTGAGTTTCGTTCAGCCACCAGAGCCATTGACGCTTTGAATATTTTTCCTGACTCAGTTTTTCTTCAAAATGAATATCAGGATTTTCTAGAGTACAAGTCAGGAATTGCCAAAGCCGTTTCTCTATCAGACTTTGACGCCGATATTTTTATTCAATCGAACCCCAGTTTTTTCTACACCTATGAGGTAGTTGGCGATTATTTTCTGGACAAAAATAAACCAGTCGAATCGGTAACAATGTACAGAAAAGCCCTGGAAAGCTATATCCCCAACAAATATGAAATAGAGCGAATCAAAGATAAAATCGCTCAAATTGAATTGACAAAACACTAACAATATTTAGGTATTAAAATACTACAATTCAATTAATTAAATCGTAGAATAAAGTAATAATCTGTCCGATTATGCAATTTCGCCCATTTTTAGATAAAATTCTCAATTTGAGATGATGCAATCGTTGTCGATAAATCTAAAGTATTGATAATAAATATTTTAGTTATTTTGGCATATTTCTTGACTATGTGAGAACCAAAATCAAACATTACAAACAATAAAACGGGTTTTAATCAATCGAAATGAAAAAAAGACAAATTGTTGCCATATCTTTAATATTAATAGTTGTCTTGCTACCTCTGGTTTCGTGGCTGGCCTGGTATGTTAAAGATCCTAAACCATTTAACATTTTAATTGTTGACAAAACTGTTCTAAGAACTGAGGTTCAGGAGCACATTTCTCTAAATTGGATTTTAAAACACGAAAAATACGTTAAGCCGCAAAATAAATTCTACGATCCTGTGACAGATTACTATGGTTTTTTTCCTGATGATTTGGGGGGTTACACCATTGACGATTTTAATCATTTCACCGAGAACCAGTTAGATAGTCTGGCCGATGCACAGGATATGGTTTATTACACCGACTTGTATGGAATTTATGTAGCAGAGTGGTACGATGCTTATCCTCATGTGGCACCTCCCAATTGGAATTTTCTACCCCCAACTGAGCGTTCGCGACATCTATATGGCAGACTCACAGACAAAGAGCTTCATGTTTTAAAAAGGATTAAGGAGCAAAAGAAATTGATTATCACAGAGTTCAATATAATGGCTCTGCCCACTTATCAGCGTGAGCGTCGTGATTTTGAAGAGACTTTTAGTATAAAATGGAGTACCTGGGTTGGCCGGTACTTCAGTGTTTTAGATACCAACAAGAAAAACGAATTGCCTATGTGGCTAAAAAGAAACTATATTGAACAATATGGCGAATGGCCATTTACCAAATCGGGGATAGCCTTTGTAAGAAGCGATGACAAAGTGGTTATCCTTGAAAATGAGACCGATCTGCGCTATGAAGTGCCTTTGATGAAGATAGAAAAACCAGAATATATTAAAGAATATGGTATTTTATCGGAAATGAAATATCCATTCTGGTTTGAAATAGATTCTATCTACGAACCCAATGTTGCCATCTCTTCATATCATGTTTACACCAACCTCCGGGGCGACTCCATATTAAGGGTAAATAATATTCCATCGGTTTTTCCGGCGGTAATTAAAGGTGAAGGTAACTATCCATTCTATTATTTCGCTGGAGATTTTTGCGATAATCCTATTGGAATGAATGGGGTTCAATTGGAGAAAATAGAATGGCTCAGTTCATTTACATATACCAGTCACGCTCAGGAAAGACTTAGTTTTTTCTGGGAATATTATCAACCACTTACAACCACTATTATTAATAACTATTACGACAAGAAAAGGAGGGGCCGTGAAAGATAGAGTCATCTTTGTTGGATTGGTTTCGGACGATCCGGTATTTTATACTTCATTCGAAATCATGTTTAAACACTATTTGAAAAATGCGGTGGTTAAAACCTTTAAATCGCTTGCCGAGTTGAAATCGACTGTTATAACAGCCAAATTTGACCTTTTCCTGGTTGATGATATAGTTTCAGGTGCCGCAATTCTGGAACCTGTCTCCTTCATTCGCCAAAACCGCCAGGAAACTTGTACAATATTGTATTTCGGTGACGATGTGCACGATATGAAAACTAAATCTTTCCGTCGTGGCGTAAATTATTTTTATAGTAAACCCATTGACCCCCGGTTGGTTGTTTATGAAATAGCTACCAATTTTGTTGCTTTAACACAAAACGATTATAATTCTGCACCATGAAAAAAGGAATAATTTATCTGCTGATTGTTGTTTTTGTGGCTTCTGCAAAACTTCTTAACGCTCAGGCTACTTCCGATTCTTTGCTGAATCTTGCTTTATCACAGGCACAAAAAAGAGATTACGAAAACGCTATAAAATCACTCAATATATTGGTGGAGGAATGGAGCGCTCAATATCAGCAAAAGGAATTTGAAAGAATTAGTGATTCTATCTTACTTCTGGCCAAGCAGGCATCTGAAAGAAAAGATTTTATGGGGGCTATCCAACAGGTTAATAAAGTGTTGAAAATGTGGGATTTGCGCCAGGTACCAGTTACCAAAGTTAACACAGATTCTATATTCCAGATTGCCATTGACCAGGCTCGTGAGAAGAAATATGATAAATCTATTCAAACAGCAAAAAAAGTCCTTGGTTATCACCCGAACAGAGTCGATGTTTTAGTCTTCATAGCCAACGATTACGCCTGGAACTCAGAATTTGATTCAGCCAAAGTTTATATTGCCGAAGCCTATAAAAAAGACCCCAAAAGTCAGGAATTGTACGACTCGTGGCTGAATGTACTTCTTTGGAATGCTGAATATGAAGAATTATTGCGCAAAGCTGATTTGGCACAGGATAATAAGTATGCTAACAGAGATAATTTAACCTTAAAGAGGCTCTATGCCTACGATAATCTTTATCGTTACGACAGCGCCGTGGCCTTGTTCGACAATGGCAAAAATCAAAAACTGCTCGATTCCGCTGCCATCAACAGTCTCTATGAAGACGTATTGATTAAAAGCAAAAAGAATATTGTAACTGCCTATTACACCCTCGATTATTTTGAAAATAATGATCCCATTCCACACCATATGGCATATCTGGATTATGGTATGAAAATTAAGAGAAATACACTTATTTTCAGATTGAACTATGCCAACAGATACAATTTGAGTGGATCACTTTTAGAGGCCGATTATTATCATTTACTCCCCAATAAACGATATTTCTATTTCAATTACGGTTTTGCTTTGTCCAAGAGTTTATTTCCCCGACACAGGGCAGGAGTGGAGTATTATTTCCCATTGCCTGACAAATTCGAAGGATCCATTGGTGCCAGGTATATCTACTTTACAAACAGTGGGGTTTTTATCATCACAGGTCATTTGGCAAAATCCATTGACAAATATTGGTTCGCCCTGCGCCCTTTCTTCTCTTTCGAACAAAGTGGTAATTATTTGTCGCTCATTGGGCAGGCGCGCATTGTTGGGAAAAACCCATTTGTATATTGGGGCGTTGAATTGGCCTACGGAAACTCGCCCGACGACCGCTATTTTTCCGATCCCACAGGTACCTATTTTAACCTGAATGCATACAGAATAAAGCTCGAGAAAAGCTTGATGGTTTCAAAAACCAACGACCTAAAGTTCGGCCTTGGCTTTGCCTACGAAGAATACCAAAAGTCGTTGTTCAGACAAAGATATACACTGGAAATCACCTATAAAGTTCGTTTCTAATGAAAGCTGAGCAAAAAATAGAAAAATTAAAGGAAATGAAAATGAGAAATTATTTTTCATCGAATCTTAACATTAAAATCAACTCATGATGAAAGCATACTTTTTTGGAAATATCAAATACTTACTAAATTTTGCCATTATTGTGGTGATTTTTATTGCTGTTGCAATATTTACGGTATTGTTTTTTGTGCCTGATTTGGTTTATGCCAACAGGATTTACAACAACCCCATTTATTTTTATTTTGAGTTTATGCCAGTATGGATTTATATACTCGTGTATATGACCATATTGTCAACCATTAGCGGACTTATTTTCCTTTTGGGGAGTTTCTACTATATCAAACGGAAGGAGAAAAACGAGAATAAAGAACATAAACTTCAAAGAATATTTTCCGAAAAACTAATCAATTACTTATACAACGACTATTTCGAAACCGGAGAAAGTCATGAACAATACATTAGGTATTTCAAAAAGCATGTTAAAGGAAATATTGCAAAAAGTGTGTTTTTTAATTCAATAGCTCGTTCTCAAAACTTATTGTCGGAAGATTTTAGAAAAAAGCTTCTCGATTTGCTCCAGCAAACCGGCTTGCTTCAGAAAGTAGAGTATTGGCTATATTCGCACAATACAGCCAACAGAATAATAGCTCTTAAAGTAATTTCTTACCTTGGAATAGCCAGGTACGATAAAAGAATCACAAAATACACTCAAAGCAGCAATTTTGCATTGCGTAACGAAGCCATGCTTGCCTATGTTCGTCTGTCAGAAACCAATAATCTGGAGTTTTTATTTAAACAGAAAAAACATTTGTCTACTCTTGCCATTAATTCCATGTTAAACGCCATTGATAGAAACCTGAAAGCCGACAATATAGATTATGATAAGTTAATCAACGATCCTTCGGCAAGGGTGAATGTAACTGGCGCCATGTTGTTGAGAGGAAAAAGTAATCCAGCGCAAAAAGAAGTAATGAAATCTGCTTTGGATGTTGACGATCAAATTCTGCGCGAAGTTGCCTGGGAAACCTACACATCTTCTCAGCATTCTCAAGCCGATGTGGAGTTTTTAATTGGAAGATTCTACAGGGAAACTCAGGAAAATAAGCAAAATATCCTGAGAGCCATTCAAACGGTAGAAAAGACCCCTGAAGTTTTGAATTTTTTAGATCATGTTATTTTGAAGGAAAGTATACTGCTCAAAATAATCGCATTAAGAATGCTGTTCGACCACAATATGGCTCTGTTTTTTAATTACCAAAAAATGGATGATGCCCGTATTGCATTGGCTTGCCGCGAAGTAACAGATTTTAACATAAGCTAACGAAAATGGTACTATTATTTACATTCTTTGAGTTTTTTAATAACTTCTTTCTCGTTTACGCAGTTATACTGTTTGTCATTTATTTGTTTGTGGCCCTGCTTTCAACACTCGAACTTAGCCGCTATTATAAAAAGAATAAATATTTTGATTACCGTAGTATTCTGGGTTACAAAAAACTTCCCAGCATATCCATCATTGCACCTGCCTTTAATGAGGAAGAAAGTATCATCGAAAATATCAGAAGCCTCCTCTCAATCTATTATCCAAAAATAAATGTGATTGTGGTAAATGATGGTAGCACCGATACTGGATTGGCCAAGGTTATCGATTTTTACGGAATGATAAAAGTCAATATGTACATTGACGACGAAATTAAAACCCAGAGAATCAGGGGGATTTATCGTTCTATTCACAGTGAATATGCCAACTTAATTCTGGTTGACAAGGAAAATGGTGGAAAAGCCGATGCCCTCAATGCTGGCATCAATGTATCAAGAAGTGATTTATTTGTTGCTGTTGATGTTGACAGTATAATTGAACCCGATGCCATTTTGCGTCTTGTTAAGCCTTTTCTCGAAGAAGAAGGAGCACGAAAAGTAATATCATCGGGTGGAGTAATTCGTGTAGCTAACGACTGTGTAATCAAGGATGGTCGCATTGAACAAGTTAGATTCCCCAAAAAGCATATTGTTCGTTTTCAGGTTCTCGAGTATTTCAGAGCATTCACCTTGGGAAGAATGGCATGGAGTAAAATCGATGGTCTTTTGATTATATCGGGGGCTTTCGGAATGTTCGATCGTGAATTGGTAAAAGAAGTTGGTGGTTACGATACCACAACAGTAGGTGAAGACCTGGAAATAGTAGTGCGTATGCGTCGCTATATGCGCGATGTAAAAAAACAAAAATATCAGGTAGCCTTTATTTCCGATCCTCTTTGCTGGACTGAAGTACCATCAACCCTTGACGTTTTGTCGAGACAGCGAAATCGTTGGACCCGTGGGGCTATCGATACCATTTTAAAACACCGCGGCATGTTCTTAAATCCCAAATATGGTCTCATAGGATTAATAAGCTTTCCCTACTGGGTATTCTTCGAGTGGCTTGCACCGATTGTTGAACTTGTAGGTTTGGTTTACTTCTTTATCATTTTAATTTTAGGACGTACAAACCCCGATACTTTCCTAATACTTTCGATGTTTGTATTAGCCTTCGCTTTTGCTTTCTCTATGCTTGGGGTTTTATTCGAAGCCATCATGTTCAATAAATACAAAGGATATAAGTATCTGTTTCAGGTTACCTTATATTCGCTAATTGAGGTGATTGTGTTTCACCCCATTAATCTCTGGTTTGCTTTAAAAGGCAACTATGGTTTTTTCCTCAGAGACAATCAGAAATGGGGTGTAATGACACGAACAGCATTTGGTTCAAAAGCTTAATTTTTTTTCTAACTTTGGATTTTAGATTTAATCTGGAACTATTATGGAAACGAATGAAAGTAGTAGCAGTTGGAACGAAGCATATGCCCTTGGCATACCAACCATTGACAGTCGCTTTGAAAGAATTTTCGATTTATATGACCAATTACTTCAAATAAAAAAGAAAAAAAATCCTTTTGCTGATGATGAGCTGCAAAATGTATTACAGAAATTGGAGAGTTATTTGGAGAAACATGCCAATATCTCCCAGGAACTTATAAAATCAACCGATTTTCAGGAAATAGATCTTTATGTTTCCAACTACCAAAAATTGATTACCAGAGTCGATCAGTTTATTATTACCTACAGCAGCAACAACCCTGTGTTACTCAACGAATTGCTCGATTACCTTAAAAAATGGTTGTTTACTCAAATATTGCAAGCCCGAAAAATTTATTTGGAAATCTAATCATTGACTTTAGATATGTTTATTTTTTACTAAAAAAAATATACAAACCGAAAAGAATTATCTTTAGCCATTGCAATTTAAATCATATTCAGTAAAGAATTGGACATTATTTATTGAATTTTAAAATACTAAGCTTATGAAAATCAGATACTATTTAGTGCTTTTCTTGTTTCTGGGGATTTATTTAAACTCCAGCTCACAGTCTTTTGGCGATTTTAAATATCCATTTTCCACCAATACAGAGCAATTGACTGTTTGGAACGGAACTGAGTACCTGCCTTTTTTTATCAAAGGTGTTAATCTGGGAATAGCAGTACCAGGCACATATCCCGGTGAATTGGATGTGTCAAGAGCTCAGTATGTTCGGTGGTTTGGACAGATAAAAGATGCTGGCTTCAATGTCATAAGGCTCTATACCTTGCATTATCCTCATTTTTACGAAGCTCTTGATTCATTTAATCTGGCCAACCCCACGAATCCCCTGTTTTTTATGCAAGGTGTTTGGCTTAATGAGGAGGTCGATTTTTATAACCAGGATTTATACATGCTCAACGATCAGTTCAACCTCGAAATAACCGATAATATCAATTGCGTTCATGGAAATATCGTGATACCTCCCCGCTATGGAAAGGCTTTTGGCGATTTTCATACAGACGTATCGCAATGGTGTATGGCCTATATGATTGGTCGTGAAGTGGATCCGTTTGAGATTATTACTACCAACGACAGCCATCCCGAAGTTACAAGTTTTTACGGAGCTCATTTTGCCATTGAAAATGCCACTGCATCCGAAGCCTGGTATACTGAAAAACTAAACCGTACTGTACAATACGAGCACCAGAATTATAATACCCAAAGGCCCGTGAGCATGTCGAGTTGGCCAACTTTAGATCCCATGCGTCATCCCGAAGAGATTTTCCCCGATGAAGACACTGCCTTTGTTGATATGACGAAAATTCAATTTGTATCTGCGCCTGCAGGATTCTTTATCAGTTATCACGCCTATCCTTATTACCCCGATTTTGTGAGCTGGGAAGAACAATATCTTTACTATTACGATAACTATGGCTCCAACAGCTATCTGGGATATTTAACCGATTTAAAAAGCCATTACCAAAATCTTCCCTTGATTATTGCAGAATATGGAGTTCCATCGAGTTGGGGTGTAGCACACTATGCCTCATCTGGAATGAATCACGGAGGGTTCGATGAACATGGCCAGGGTGAAACAGATATTCGCTTGCTAAAAACCATTGAAGAAGCCAACTGTGGCGGTGGAATTCAGTTTGCCTGGATGGACGAGTGGTTTAAACGTACATGGGTAACCGACCATATAGATTTTCCGGCTGCTCGCAGAATTCTATGGCAAAATGTTACCGCTGCCGAGCAAAATTTTGGATTAGTCTCCTTCGAAAAAGAAAGTGTGCTTGAACGAATTGGTAGTTTTGGAAACAATCAACGCGTTCAAAGCATTGATGCTGGTTCCAACTATAAATTCTTTGAGCTGGATATAGCCCTTGAACAGCCCCTCGATATTACAGACGTTATGTGGGTGGCTTTGGATACTTATTTCCCCGATCTTGGTGAGTCAGTTTTGCCCAATGGCTTTCAGTTGCCCTATCGTTCGGAATTTGCAATTGAAATAAGAAATTACTCTGCAACTTTATATGTCACCGAAGCCTACGATTTATTTGGAATCTTCCATGGAATTTCCAGTCCCGCCCAAAAATACCGCTCCACTGTTACCGATGGCGCTCCATGGGAGGTTGTTCGCTGGAAAAACAACGAAACCCATTCATCAGTTCAATATATCGGTGCTTTGCAGTTAAATCATGGGTCAGAAGCAGAAAGTTCTATGGATGCTGTGACGATTTACGACGACCATATAACCGTTCGTTTGCCATGGACATTGATGAATTTTATATCGCCCAGCGATTTAAAAGTATTTCACGACGATCGTGATACATGGCCTATTGAAGAAATGGAAACCGACGGAATAGCGGTAACTGTTCAGTATAAGGACCAGATTTACGCTTCCAGCTCCCGATATATCTGGGAACCCTGGGATGTTTATGGTGTTCGCCTTGATCCCGATCTCAACGAAAATTTAAAGACCTCCTATTGGGTTATGAAAGATAGATTAACAGAATTCAATAGCAAGGCGGTTGCCCTACTCGATAGCCTGTATCTCGAGGGACCAGATTTCCCCATATCCATTTCAGCGGCAGAAGGTGTTATGAGTAACGATTTCGACCTCGACGGTAATTTTCTGATGGCCTTGTTAATTGAACCACCTTTGCATGGAAATGTGAATTTGAATCTGGATGGGTCGTTCTCCTATATGCCTCGTACTGGTTTCAATGGATACGATACATTCTACTATTGCTTGTTCGACGGCTACAGCCTTTCCGAGCAAAATAAAGTGGTTCTCGAAGTGAGTGGAAATGCCAGCGATGTAGAAGAAATTGGAAATTCAAACGAAAAGCAAGTGCGGTTATTTCCCAATCCCGCCAATGATTATGTGGAGGTTGAAGCATCAACAAGTATCAATCAAATGACTATTTTCGATATGTCGGGGCGCAAAATTAAAACCTTTACAGAGGTCTCAAATAACACTCGTTTTGATATATCCGATTTAGCCGAAGGTGAATATATTGTATTGTTTCATTTGCCCAAAAAGCTGTTATCGCAAAAAATCAATATCTCCAGATAGAAACTTAAAGAAGTTGAAAATTCAGCTTAGCATGAAGCTAGTTTAATAAGAAGCCTAAAAAAATCAGCCACTGAAGGTTCTCAAGAATGGCGCAGTAATATCTGGATGACGGCTTAAACCAAGCTGATATAATATAGTTGAAGAAAAATAATAAGGGGTTAATATATTGAATATTAATCCCTTGCTTTTTAAAACCAACTTTATTTCATAGTTTGGTTTTCATGATGTTTTGTTTATTTTTGTTTCCCAACAAAACCAAACCACTATAGCCCATTTTATAATGATTCTTACTCAGAATTAACCACTCAATTGTAACAAATGAAAAAAATAAACATATGAGTTTTAGAATAATTGTTTTAGCCAAGCAAGTTCCCGACACACGCAATGTTGGGAAGGATGCAATGAAAGCCGACGGAACGGTGAACAGAGCAGCACTACCGGCTATTTTTAACCCCGAAGATTTGAATGCGTTAGAATTTGCCTTAAAAATTAAAGATAAAATCGAGGGCGCAGAAGTAATTATTGTGACTATGGGTCCTTTCAGAGCAGCCGAAATTATCAGAGAAGCCATGTACCGTGGTGCCGATAAAGGATATTTGCTCACCGACCGTAAATTTGCCGGAAGCGATACGTTGGCCACATCCTACGCTATCTCTTTAGCAGTGAAAAAACTTGCTCCTTTCCAACTATTAATTGCAGGTCGGCAGGCAATAGATGGCGATACCGCTCAGGTAGGTCCACAGACAGCAGAAAAACTCGGGATTCCTCAGGTAGCTTATGCCGAAGAACTCATTGCCGTTGACAAACATAAAATCACCATTAAGCGCCGAATTGAACGTGGTGTAGAAACCGTTGAAGCCGCTTATCCACTGGCAGTTACTGTTCACGGATCGGCTGATCCATGTCGTCCGCGTCATGCCAAAAAGCTTATGACATTTAAACATGCCCGCACTGTTACCGAGTTGCAAAACGAAACCAAGGATTACACCGATTTATATTCGGCCCGCCCATATTTAAAAATTGAAGAATGGTCGGTTGAAGATATTGGTGCTAATGAGACATATCTTGGTCTGTCAGGCTCGCCAACAAAGGTTAAAGCTATTGAGAACGTTGTGTTTCAGGCAAAGGAATCCAAAGTGCTCAGCAGCTCCGACGAAGATATTGAAGGGTTAATTGTGGAGTTATTAGAAGGCCATATCATAGGCTAAAACATTAAAACTGAAGAAATGAACAACGTTTTTGTATATTGTGAACTCACCGAAGAAAAACAAGTGGCCGATGTGAGTCAGGAATTACTCACCAAGGGCCGCTCATTAGCCAACGAACTGGGAGTTCAACTGGAGGCCATAGTTATTGGTCATCAGCTCAATGGAATTGAAAAAGATATATTTCCCTATGGCGCCGACCTGGTTCACCTGGCCGATGACAAAAATCTGTGGCCTTTTACCAGTGGAGCTCATGCCAAAGTGCTCATTAGCAGCTTGCAAAAGCAACAACCACAGATAGCGCTCTTTGGAGCCACTGCCAATGGCAGAGATGTGGGTCCACGAGTTGCTTCAGCTTTGCGATGTGGTTTAACTGCCGATTGTACTAGTCTTATAATTGGGGATCATGAAGATAAAAAAGCCGACAAGGTTTATAAGAATCTGCTTTATCAAATCAGACCTGCTTTCGGGGGGAATATCATTGCCACCATCATCAATCCGGAAACCAAACCCCAGATTGCAACAGTGAGAGAAGGGGTAATGAAGAAAGAGATTGTGGATGAAAACTATAAGGGCAATGTTCAGATATTTGATATGGAAGGCCTTCTCGATGAGATTGATTTGGCGGTTAATATAATAGAACGTCATATTGAGCCCCCAAAGGTGAATATTAAAGGTGCACAAATCATTATTGCCGGCGGATATGGCGTTGGAAGCAACGAAAACTTTAAGCTTCTTTTCGAATTGGCCGATGTGCTGGGTGGAGAAGTAGGAGCATCGAGAGCCGCTGTAGACAGCGGTTTTGCGCCTCATGAACGTCAGATTGGACAAACCGGTATTACTGTTCGTCCAAAACTTTATATCGCTTGTGGTATTTCCGGAGCCGTTCAGCACAGAGCTGGTATGGATGAGTCATCACAGATAATTTCTATTAACACCGATCCCAAAGCACCTATCAACAATATCGCCGATTATGCAATAATTGGCAGGGTAGAAGATGTGCTTCCGAAAATGATTAAGTATTACAAGAAAAATTCCAAGTAAAAACTTGCTGTGCAATCAGCATAAAAAATTATAAAGATGGCTAATTTTTATACAGATAATAAAAACCTGAAATTTCATCTGAACAATCCGCTCATGAAAAAATGTGTGGATTTGAAAGAAGACAATTATAAAGATAAGGAACAGTTTGACTATGCTCCACTCGATTTCGAAGATACCATGGATACTTACGAAAAAACCATGGAGATTGTTGGAGAAATTTGTGGCGATATTATTGCTCCCAATGCAGAAGACGTGGATCATGATGGCCCAAAGCTGATTAACAACGAGGTAATTTACGCCAGGGGAACTTCAGAAAACTATCAGGCTTTGGTTGATGCCGGACTCATTGGCATGTCGCTTCCCCGCCAATACGGTGGGCTCAATTTTTCCATTGTACCTTATGTTATGGCTGCAGAAATTGTTTCGCGTGCCGATGCAGGCTTTGCCAATATTTGGGGGTTACAGGATTGTGCAGAAACCATTCACGAATTTGGTGACGAAGAAATAAAAAACGAATTTTTACCCCGTTTTAATCAGGGAGCAACTGCCGCCATGGATTTAACCGAGCCCGATGCAGGCTCCGATTTACAGGCAGTTATGCTCAAAGCAACTTTTAATGCCGAAGAAAACCAGTGGTATTTGAATGGTGTGAAGCGTTTTATTACCAATGGAGATGCCGATATTTCGCTGGTGCTGGCACGTTCGGAAGAAGGTAGTACCGATGGTCGTGGTTTGAGTTTGTTTGTTTATGACAGAACTGAACAAAAAGTAGTGGTTCGCCGTATTGAGAACAAGCTTGGTATAAAGGGTTCTCCAACCTGTGAATTGGTATTTAAAAATGCTCCTGCCAAATTGGTGGGTACCCGCAGAATGGGTTTGATTAAATATGTAATGTCGCTCATGAATTCTGCCCGTTTGGGCGTGGGTGCTCAATCAGTAGGTATTGCCGAAGCAGCTTATCGCGAAGCATTGAAATATGCCCGCGAACGGGAACAGTTTGGCAAGGCAATTATTCAATATCCTGCTGTTTACGAGATGCTTACAAAAATGAAGGTAAAAACAGACGGAATTCGCAGTTTGCTCTACGAAACAGCTCGATTGGTCGATATTTATAAATCCTACAACTTTTTAGCCGAAGGTCGGAAGCTGACAACCGAAGAACGCGAAGAGCAAAAATACTACTCTAAAAAAGCCGACTTTTTCACCCCATTATTGAAACTCTTTTCGAGCGAATATTGCAACGAAATATCTTACGATTCGCTCCAAATACACGGAGGAACTGGTTTTATGAAGGACTTTCCTATAGAGCGAATTTACAGAGATGCCCGCATTACCACAATTTATGAAGGAACTTCACAATTGCAGGTTGTAGCAGCCATCAGGGGAATTGGAAATGGAGCATATCTTGAGTATATCAGAGAATATGAAGCCATGAGTTATCATCCTGAACTGGCCCATATTAAGCGACAGCTGATTATTATGACTGAACAATTTACAAAAGCTGTGCATATTGTTCAGCGCGACAAGGAAAGTGAGCTTTGGGATTTTCATGCCCGCAGAATGGTAGAAATGGCTGGGAATATTCTTGTTGGCTATTTGCTGCTAAGCGATGCTCAACGTGAAAAGGAATACACTAAATCAGCTGAAATTTTCACACTCATGGCAACAGGTCAAAATGAAGATAGGTTTAAATTCATTGAGAATTTCGACATAAAAAATCTGGGGCAATATCAAATTTCAGCAGCAACAATGATTTAATAATTTTCAGGTCTGTTGAGGGTATAAACTTCAACAGACCTTAAATATTTTTCTATGAACATTGCAATATTACTAATATCAGGATTAATGGTCGTCGTTGCCTTAGGTTTTAGGAGGGCTATTTATCTCTATCTGATCCGATTGTTTTATGGTGAGTTTAGCCGTAAATTTGTTAATCAATACAAAACTATTACCCACAAAAAACCCCATCCTTATTGTTTTAAAGATAGTTTTCATTACCATATTCTTGAAATAAGTAAGGCTGTAAATGTTGAAAAACAATATTTTACAAATAATCCACTCGTTTTTGCAGATTTAGATTTTGATAAAAATTTTAAGCAAATCCTTGAAGAGAGAGGGCGACCCAACTGTTATACCATTAGCGAGGAAGATGAGCTTGATTTATGTGTGGTTGGATATAAGAGCAGAATGTATCATAGCAACGAAAAAACTTTACTCTATCACTGCAATGAGAAGTATTTTATGGGGGAATATGTATTTAGTGATTTGGCTGAATCTACTCCAGCAATGCTTGTTCAAACCCTTCGCGAACAGATGCATCCGGATGTTGAATATTCGAAAAATTTCTCCATTAAAGATTCGCACGGGAATGTGGTTTTCTTTACGGATACAGGCTTTTTTCTGTCCTTGAAATTTTTCAATACCCACCATGCCGTTGTTAAAGAAATTTTAAGGCTTACCAGCGAAAATATCACCAATAATTTACCACCTTTGAAGGGCATCAATGACATTGATTGCTAATGGTTTTGTGATTGGCAGTATCGGTATTTTGTATAGAAAAATGTGACTCCAAAAATAAATAGTGCAGCTAAAACCCCCAAGGCTATATTATAATATACTGGCGCCGACAGAGCCATCCTGATAATTACTGTGCCAACAGCAAATGCCGAATTTCTAAATACCACAATGTATGAAAAATTGTAACGAAGTGATACAAGTACAAGGAATATATCGGTGAAAATCAGTATGGTATAGAAAGTTTTAAAGAAATCGAATGGATGAGCATGAATCAGGTATAGGGCAATATCATAAATACCTGAAGCTAAAAAGACTATAAACAGACCAAGTCCGGTTAACTTTTTGAATATAATAAACCGTGTTTGGCTTGCTGGATCTTCGGTAATTGGGATATGTTTCAATGTTTTGTAAATCAATAGAACGATAACAAAAATGGCCATTGCACCAAATGCATCGAGCAACATGCTTAATATAGGACTGTAGTTTTCCCAGTTTATATTCTCGTAAAACTCGCCAAATTGCTTAAAGGCACTGCGGAGCAAAATCAAACTTAAAATTTCCAGTTGTTTAACAACAGAAGACGTTACTGAATGCGATAGGCTAAAAACCAGGCCCACTATTTCTATTATAAGCAGCAAAGAGAAACTTAGTTCAATAGATTTGAAAATATTGGCAGGGAAAAATTCTGCTAAAGGCTCGGGAACCAATTCTAAATGCTTAAGAAGTGATAAAAATAAAGAAGCAAGGAAAGTTACAACGAGCATCAGCGCCAGAAATCTCTGACCACTTTTACTATCCCATGCCTCATTGATGTAATCATAGAATTTAATGAAAGCTAATATTAACTTTTTCATCTTGTTATTTTTATAAGTTTGGAAATTTTGCAAATGAGAGAATCATTAAGCAGTTCAAACAGCTCTTCTACTTCAGGGTTAATGATATATTTTCCATCCTTTTTTAAGGATTTCGCATTATTTTTCTTCAAATGGCTGTTTAGAGCATTCAGCTGTAAATCATTGTCAACCCCAACAAAATAGAGATACAAATAGTTTGAATCGGATGTGGCTGCAATAGATTCCCAATAGCCTCCATCGCTTTTTATATTAAGAAAATAGAAGTTATTGAGCTCTTTGAGTATTATCTCATCGCTCAGAGTGCCCGAAAAGATGGAAGAACCATCGAAATCTCCATATTGGAAATCTTTGGCACCAATCATCAGGGTATCTGATTCATGGTCGACCCAGGTTCCGATTATAAAATCTGGAAACTCAGTGAGTTGTTGTTGGTTTTCAGGAATTGGCTGCTCGTAAACTACATTGCTGCACGAAACTAATAAGACCGAAACCAGCCCGAAAAGAAGTAAACTTAAAGCTTTCATAATAACAAGATTTACAGTGTGTTATTTGAGTTGATAAACAAATATAATTAAATTTTCATTGTTAACAAAATGACCAGAAAAATATGCTTAAGGCTTCAATTGATTGTATTTTTGATAAAAATTAAAAACAATGCGGTATCATTTTATTGCCATTGGCGGGGCAGCCATGCACAATCTGGCCATTGCCCTTCATCTAAAAGGATTTTCGGTAACAGGCTCTGACGACGAGATTTTCGATCCGGCAAAAAGCAGGCTCGAAAAGTATGGACTACTTCCTGATACTGTCGGTTGGGAGCCAGAGAAGCTTACAAAGGATATTGATGCTATTATTCTCGGCATGCATGCCAGGGCAGATAATCCCGAATTGCAGCGCGCAAAAGAACTTGGAATCGTCATTTTTTCATACCCAGAGTTTCTTTACGATCAATCGAAAAATAAAACCCGCATTGTTATTGGGGGAAGCCATGGTAAAACTACCATAACAGCAATGATTCTCCATGTGCTCAGCCATTTACATATCGATACTGATTATATGGTGGGCAGTAAACTCGAAGGATTCGATGTTATGGTTAGGCTTAGCAATGCGCCTTTTATAGTTTTGGAAGGGGATGAGTACCTTTCGTCTCCCATCGACCGCCGACCCAAATTTCACCTTTACCATCCCCATATTGCTCTGCTTAGTGGCATTGCCTGGGATCATATCAATGTGTTTCCCACTTTTGATATCTATACCGACCAATTTCGCCAATTCATTGAACTCATTGAGCATAATGGAAGCCTTATTTATTGTGAGGCAGATGAGCTTTTAGTGACTTTAGCAAAACAGGCCAGAGTTGATATTCAGCAAATTCCATATCATACCCCCAGCTTCCAAGTGAATGGGAATACCCATCAAACAGAGTTACTTTTTAACGGCAAGACTTACCAACTTTCGGTTTTTGGAAAGCACAATCTGATGAATGTGGAAGGTGCCCGACGTGTTTGCGAGCAAATTGGAATCAGCGCTGACGATTTTTATGAAGCCATTTCGGGATTCAAGGGAGCAAGCAACAGATTGGAAACTGTGGCTAAAAATTCTTCATGCACCATTTTTAAAGATTTTGCCCACAGCCCATCGAAACTCAAAGCTACCACAGCTGCAGTAAAAGAACAATTTGCCGATAGAAAATTGGTGGCTTGCATGGAACTTCACACTTTCAGTAGCTTGAACAGCGATTTTTTAAGCGAATACGGTGGGAGTATGGATAAAGCCGATTTGGCCATAGTTTATTTCAACCCACATACCATTGAGCATAAACGCCTGCAACCAATTACAAAAGAGCAGGTTAAGCTTGCTTTTCAGCGACCTGATTTGGTAGTGCTCACTGAATCTGAAGCTCTGTTGGATTTACTACACGAAACTAAATGGGAAAGCACCAACCTGTTGCTCATGAGTTCTGGAAATTTTGATGGTGTGAACTATAAAGATTTGGCTAACGCTCTTTTAAAGCAGAAAGATTAGGTTTTTAGGTTGTTTTTTTGGTTTATTCAACAAATGATTTGAACAAAACGGCGAGTTGCTGGTTATTAAAATTAAGGTCGCCATATATATTGACGCAAATTTTTTTTTAATTATTTAATTCCGAAATCTATATCATATTTTGCTTTTATTGTACAATTAACCAAATCTTACTGCTTACTGGAAATATAGATTTGATTTTTTTATCCTATATTTGTCAGCAAATAGTTCAGGAATATGATATTAAAAGTTGGAGATAAAGCACCTGATTTTAAAGGTCTTGACCAAAACGGAAACATAATCACTTCTGCTGATTTCAATAACAAAAAGCTTGTTGTTTTCTTTTATCCAAAAGCAAATACGCCGGGCTGTACCGATGAATCATGCAGTTTTCGTGATTTCTATGCTGAGTGGCTCGAAAAAGGATACAGTATTTTAGGTGTTAGCGCCGATAGCGTTAAAAACCAAAACAAATTTGCTGAGAAATTTTCCTTACCATTCCCATTGCTAGCCGATGAAAACCGTGAAATGATTAAAGCTTTCGGAGCCTGGGGAACTAAAAAACTCTATGGAAAGGAATACGAAGGAATTTATAGGTATACCTTTGTCATTGATGAAAATGGAGTTGTTTCCCATGTTATTGATAAGGTAAAAACCAAAGAAGCATCACAACAATTGTTCAAAGAATTAAAACTTAAATAAAAACGTAAAAATGGCACACGAAAAACAAGACATTAATAAGGAAAAGCTAAAAGCCCTTCAGCTTACCATTGATAAAATTGAAAAATCCTATGGCAAAGGTGCCATTATGAAACTTGGTGATGAAGCAATTACCGAGATGGAGTTTATTTCAACAGGTTCCATTGGCCTTAACTTGGCACTTGGAGTTGGTGGTTTCCCGAGAGGACGTATTGTTGAGATTTATGGCCCGGAATCATCGGGGAAAACGACTTTGGCCATTCACGCAATTGCCGAAGCTCAGAAAGCTGGGGGAATAGCGGCATTTATAGATGCAGAACATGCTTTCGACCGCTTTTATGCCCAAAAACTGGGCGTTGATGTTGAGAATCTTTTTATCTCACAGCCCGACAACGGTGAACAAGCTCTCGAAATAACCGAAAATCTGATTCGTTCCGGAGCTATCGACATCATTGTTATTGACTCTGTTGCTGCATTAACCCCAAAAAGTGAAATAGAAGGGGAGATGGGCGACAGCAAAATGGGATTACAAGCCCGTTTAATGTCACAAGCCTTGCGAAAACTCACTGCAACTATTAGCAAAACTGGTTCAACCTGTATTTTTATCAATCAGCTCCGCGAAAAAATCGGAGTCATGTTTGGGAATCCCGAAACAACCACAGGGGGAAATGCCTTGAAATTTTATGCCAGCGTTCGCCTGGATATAAGAAAAGTTACCAGTATAAAGGATAAAGAAGTAACTGTGGGTAACAGAGTTAGGGTTAAAGTTGTAAAGAATAAAGTTGCACCACCATTCCGTCAAACAGAATTTGAAATCACCTTTGGTGAAGGTATCTCGAAAGTGGGAGAAATTGTGGATTTGGGTGTAGAGCTGGGAATTGTTAAAAAAGCCGGGAGCTGGTTCAGCTACGAAGATACCAAACTTGGTCAGGGGCGTGATGCTGTGAAATCATTACTCAAAGACAATCCAGAACTAGCAGACGAAATTGAAGCTAAAATTATAGCTTCACTAAATCCAAACACCTTGATTAAGAATGGCGAAGAATAGTATACTGCTCTTTATATTAGGACTTGTTTTTATTGGATTTTCATGCAATAACAATAGCAAAAATGAAAAGGAAAGTGAAGAATCAGAAGTAGCTGAGGAAAAGACCCTCTCTACTTTTGATTCTTTAAATATGCTCATATCGAACAACCCAACAAATGCTTCGCTCTACACTAAGCGGGCAAATTTCTATCTTGTGGTTGGTGAGAATAACAAAGCACTTGCCGATATCAACAAAGCACTTCAAATAGATTCTACAGACCTGGAAGCATATGTAACTCTGGCTGATGTATATTTCGCCACCGAGCGTTTTGTTGATAGCAGGGAAACATTGGTAAAGGTGATTAACATTGACCCAAGAAATACCTCTGCACTTCTTAAGCTTGCCCGTCTTTACTATATTTATAAGGAATATTCCACTGCCATCAATTTTATAAACAGAGCGTTGGAGATTGACCCGCAGTTGAAGGATGCCTATTTTATTAAAGGGATGTCTTATGCCGAAAATGGAGACACTTCCCGCGCAATTTTTAATTACCAGAAGTCGGTGGAGGTCGATGCAACTTTTTATGATGCCTGGATAGAGTTGGGAAACATTTACGCTGCCAAAAGTAATGTGCTTGCCGAACAATATTATCGAAATGCTTTAATGCTCGATACTAATAATACTCATGCGCTATACATAATGGCGCTTTATTATCAGCAAACGCAACAGGACTTCGGCAAAGCAGAAAAGCTTTACAATAAAATTCTTAGTAGAGAAGAAAACGCAAACGCCCTTTACAATCTTGGTTATATTGAGTTGGTGGAAAGGCAGAATTACGAGGAAGCAATATCCTGGTTCTATAAGGTTCTAAAAATTGATCCAACCTATAACGATGCTCTTTTCAACCTTGCTTATGCTCTTGAGTTAAGCGGAGACAAGGAAGACGCGAAAGCTAAATATAAGGAATTGCTGAAGAAAGTTCCAAATCACCAAAAAGCATTGCAGCAACTAAACCAACTTCAATAGCACGATTAACTATATTCTTTTCGTAAATCGTGGAGTTCGATAATAAGTTTTGCTGAGGTGCTTTTTAGCTTCTCAAAGATTTCAGTCAAATTGGATTCATCCTTTTCTTTGCCTTTTGCTTCAAGAATTCTGGCTAGTTCTTCAGTATCCTTATCAAAAAAGTTTGCGGTTACTCCCTTGAGGCTATGGGCATTTTTATACAGGCTTTCAAGGTCGTTTTCTTGTATGTTTTTGGCAAGGGCTTCAATCCTGTCGGGGTATTCCTGTATATAAATATCAATGATTTCTTTCACAATTTCTTTGTCAAAAATCTCGTAGTTCATGTTGAAGATGGTTTTGTCTATCATAATGCTTAATATTTTATCGTAAAGTTAATGTAAAAAACGACAAAAACAAAAGAAATTGTAAATCTGTTTTATTTATTTTTTACGGGGGAATAATGAAACTGTAGACTTACTTTTTATTAAAAATTGAAGAATCTGGCCGTAATGGCAGTACCGGCATTTTTTTTACATGAGAGCTTGCTAAGCTGCAACTGCCACAGGATGAAGAAGCACAAGATGAACAAGCTGATGAGCTGGCTTTGCTTTTGCCAGTAAATAAATTAAAGAAACCCAGGAGCTTATAAATAACACTCCCAAAACTAAGGGTCAAAATCATATAAACAACAATTTCCTGTACCATAATTAAAGTATTAAATGACCAATTTGATTGACTAAAAAAGCCAAAACCCAAGCCAGACCGGTGGTATAAACTATCATAAACGTAGCCCATTTCCAGCTGCCCGATTCCTTTTTTATGGCTGCAACAACCGCCACACAAGGAAAATAAATCAGCACGAAAACCAGGAAAGCAAAGGCAACAATGGGGTCAAAAACTTTCTCTCCCTTATTTGGCCCGAACTGATAAGTTTCGTCAACAAGTCTTTTTTGAAGTACATCCGATTCGTTTTCGGCATCGGCCTGATAAAGAACGCCCAATGTGCTCACCACAATTTCCTTGGCACTGGCTCCTGCTATAAGGCTCACGCTCATTTTCCAGTCGAAACCAAGTGGGCTCATCACGGGTTCTACAAATTTCCCCAATCTGCCAATATAGCTACTGGCTTGTCGCTCTGCTTCCTTTTCCCGCTCCAGAATCACTTTTTCATCGCCCAATTTTTGAATCAGGGCAGCATCGGTTTCGGAGCTGATTTTATATTCTGTTTCCTGCATTAATCCATCATAATCACGGCTAAACTCCACATCTCTCGGAAAATAACTCAAAGACCAAATGATGATGCTGGCTACCAAAATTATTCCCCCCATCTTTTGAAGATATTGACTTGCCTTGTACCACATATGTTTAACAGAATTCCGAACTGTTGGAACCCGATAGGGTGGAAGCTCCATAACAAAAGGAGTTTCTTTTGATTTGAACAGGGTTTTTTTGAATAGGATAGCTAAAATTATGGCCAGAAGAATCCCCAGAGCATAAATGCTAAACAGAACTGTTCCCGGGTTGTTTGGGAAAAATGCACCAATAATCAGTAAGTAAACAGGCAGTCGTGCCGAGCATGACATAAACGGATTAATAAGCATGGTCAACAGGCGGTCGTTGCGGTTTTCTATGGTTCTTGTGGCCATAATTGCCGGAACATTGCATCCAAATCCCATGAGCATGGGGATGAACGATCGGCCATGCAATCCAATATTGTGCATGAGTTTGTCCATGATAAAGGCCACACGAGCCATATATCCTGTATCTTCCATCAAGCTGATAAAGAAGAAAAGGATGAGTATATTGGGCAAAAATACAATGACTCCACCAACCCCGCCTATTATTCCATCAATTAACAAATCCTTCAGAATTCCGTCGGACATATTAGCTTGTAGAACATCGCTGATTAATCCAACGCCCCATTCTATCCATTCCATGGGATATTGACCAATGTAAAATGTGGAATAAAACATCACCCACATAAAAGCTAGAAACAGGGGGAAAGCAAATATTTTGTTGAGAAGAAAAGTGTCAATAATGTCCACATGTTCCCATTTTCTGGTTCTTCCGGGGAAAAGAGTTTCGCGAAGTGCTCCGCCAATAAAAGCATATCTCGAATCGGTGATTAGTGTTTCCGGATCCTCATTAAATTCATCTTTGAGTTTTATTTGCTCCTTTTTGCACTGAGAAATAATTTCCGGATTGTTTTTTAGATTTTCGATGCGCTTGAGCGACTGTGTGTCGTTTTCGAGCAATTTGATGGCTAAAAATCTGCTGCTTATTAAATTGGTGATATGATAATTGTCGGGATGTTTCAGCCGACTCTGAACCTGTCTGATGGCATTCTCAAGCGATACTCCGTAATTGATATGAATGTGGCGGTAAGTCTTATTGTGGTCTTCATACACTTCAATTACGGTTTCGAACAATTCTTTAATGCCCTTCCCTTTAAAGCCTACGGTGGGAACCATGGGGATTCCAATCATATTTCCTAAAGTGGTGTAATCGAAACGATCGCCTTTTTTTTCCAACTCGTCGAACATATTCAGTGCAATGACCACTTTGATGTCCATGTCAATAAGTTGTGTGGTTAAATACAGATTTCTTTCAAGGTTGGAGGAATCCACAACATTGATAACCACATCGGGAATTTCGTTGAAGATATAGTTGCGGACATAGAGTTCTTCGGCGGTATAATGAGTAATGGAGTAAGTTCCAGGCAAATCGACAATGTTAAATTCATATTCATTTAGATAGAATTTAGCATGTTTGGCATCCACAGTTACACCGCTGTAATTACCTACTCTTTCGCGCGAACGGCTGGCATAGTTGAAGAGGCTGGTTTTTCCCGAATTTGGATTACCAACAAGCGCCACATTGATAATCTTATCCTTTCGAATGGCCTGGTTTCTGCTAACACTCTCCGATTCCAGCAAACCCATATAATCGGGTATTTTAATCCTGCCGGGCTCATTTTCCATCATGATTTCAATGAGCTGAGCTTCTTCATCCCTTAAAGATACCTCATAACCCATGATGGAGTATTCAATGGGATCGCTGAGGGGGGCTTTCTTAAGTGATGTGACTTTTTTCCCCACAATAAATCCCATTTCCATGATGCGGGTTCTGAACGCACCTCGTCCACGAACCTTAACAATGATGGCACTTTCGCCTGTTTTGAGATTATTTAGGGTTTTCATTTTTTTAATTAGCCTGCAAAAGTAAACCTAAACCATCAGGTTTATGTTTTATGCAAATTAAAATACCTACTTATAGGTATGAGCCCAGGTAGAGTTGAATGAAAGCAATGATAATTAGAAGGTGACTTCAGAAAATTAAAATCTGTCTTCTAAAATCTGTCTCACTTTTTCTTCAGTTACAGCGCCTTTTTCCCCCATTTTTATTTCGCTGCCTTTAGATAGGTTATCGATGATATTTTGGATTTCGTTTTGGGCAATGCCATAATCGCTCAATTTAGTTTTCACGCCCAAATCATGGAAAAAATGCTCAATCTTTTCAATGGTAGCATCGATGGAGTATTGCTGGCTTGGAATTTGGAGCACATTCGTTGCGTATTGCTGCAGCTTTTCATTTTTTTCGTTTTTCATAACGCGCATCATTCCAGGCATAACTACAGCCAGAGTTTCGGCATGATCCAGACCATGTAGCGCAGTTATTTCGTGACCAATTCCATGGGTGGCCCAATCATGTGGAACACCTACTCCAATGATTCCGTTAAGTGCAGTGGTGGCAGCCCACATAATGTTGGCTGCAACATCGTAGTTGAACTCATGGTTAACGTATCTATCGCCATAGGTGTGCAGAGTTCTTAAAATACCTTCTGCCCAACTATCCTGAACTGCAGCTTCATTGGGGAAAGTAAGATACTGTTCAAGTACATGGATATAGGCATCAACCACTCCATTGGCTTTTTGTTTTTTTGGTAAGCTTTGCATCACGTTGGGGTCGAGAACAGAAAAGCGGGGGTAAACCAAGGGACTTCCAAAAGCTAATTTTTGCTTCATCGAACGACGGCTAATCACCGCAAATGAGTTCATTTCGCTTCCTGTGGCGGGTAAAGTAAGTATGCCAGCCAAAGGTAATGCTGCATTAACGGGGGCATGGTGTGACAAGATAGCCCATGGATCTTCGCCTGGAAATGCGCAGGCAGCGGCTATAAATTTTGTGCCATCGAGTACCGAACCACCACCGACAGCCAAAAGAAAGTCGATGTTTTTTTCCTTTGCCAATTCTACAGCCTTCATAAGGGTATCGTAATCGGGGTTGGCTTCAATTCCGCCAAACTCGTAAAACTCATGATCCTTAAGTGCTGTAACTACTTGATTATAAACCCCATTATTCTTTATACTTCCTCCGCCGTAGAGAATTAATACTTTTGAATTGGCTGGGATTTCTTTGGCAATTTTTTGAATGCTATTTTGTCCAAATATAATTTTTACCGGGTTTTGGTATTCGAATGGGTACATATCGTTTTTTTTTCAAAAGTACAAA
Source organism: uncultured Draconibacterium sp. (assembly GCA_964293475.1). Taxonomy (GTDB): domain Bacteria; phylum Bacteroidota; class Bacteroidia; order Bacteroidales; family UBA12170; genus UBA12170. The sequence goes on along the minus strand of CAXYYJ010000032.1, from coordinate 18,379 downwards.
GTTCGCCGGTAATTTAGAGCTCCATCATAAGAATAATTCCTTTGCATACAAACGCTAAAATTCATATTATTGCACGTAACTATTAGGTTTTATAGAAGGATTGCCGAACCTGCAAACAGCATTAAACAATGAGCAAAACTATTTTAATACCAACCGATTTTTCCAAGGTATGTAATAATGCCATAAATCACGGAGCTGAAATTGCCTCTCATATTGGGGCGCGACTCGTTATTATCCATGTAATTAACAATGAAAGTTTAAATTATCTCAAGCGAAACAATCTGGATGCACATTTTATTGACAGGCACCTGAACGAAATTCGCGATGAGCTTGAAAAGTCCTATAATATAACTGTTCTGGCTTTTAAACGAGAGGGGAAACTCATCGAAACCATTGCAGAAATATCGCTGGAGGTTTATGCTGATTTAATTCTCCTTGGAACACATGGTATGACGGGACTTCAGGTAATTACGGGAAGTCATGCTATGAAAGTAATCAGAGAAGTTGATGTGCCTGTTTTGGTAATTCAGAAAAGGACCTTTGGAATGGGTTATCGAAAAATTGTTTTCCCAATTCATGTTTCAACCGACTACAATATTAAAATAGACTGGACTCTGTTTATTGCCAATACTTTTAAATCAGAGGTTCTGGTTTATGTTATGAAACCGATTGACCAAAAACAGGAAATCGGGCTCAGGCAGTTAACAGATAGGGTTTCCGCAGTTTTTGATGCACATCATATTGCGTTTTCGTTGCATTATGCTTCTAAGGATAAGGATTTTCCAGAGCAGATTAATCAATTTGCCATGGAACAGAATGCCGATTTAATTATGATTAAGGTGGATGATGACGAATTTGAGCCCTCTTTTATTTTGGGGGCCATTGAAGAAAAAATGATTTTTAACAGTTCGCAAATACCTGTATTTTGCGCCCAAAAGAAAGCCGATGAATAAAACGATCCATAAAAGCCTTTTTCTGCTTTTTAGTTTGATTTTAATTTTAAATAATCCTGTTTTTACCCAGGAAAGCCAGACAACAGCAGAAGAAAGTCAAATGACAACAAGCGAAAAAATAAATGAGTTTTTCGAGCCTATTGTTGCGGAAATGAATAAGATATTATTTTTCGACCCCTTTGCCTGGATAGGAATTTATGACCCTGTGGTTTATGATGATATGGGTAATATTGTTCTTGACGCTGCTGGAAATCCGGTTACCGCTCACTTACCCATTATAGTGGTTTGGCTTATTATTGGTGCTGTTTTTTTTACTTTTTACCTTGGTTTTATCAATATCAGGGGATTCAAATTAGCGCTAAATATTGTTCGTGGAAAATATGACGATCCATCCCACAAAGGAGAATTAAGTCATTTTCAGGCACTTGCAACAGCTCTTTCCGGCACTGTAGGTCTGGGAAATATCGCAGGAGTAGCCATTGCCATTGTAATTGGAGGACCGGGAGCAACTTTTTGGCTTATTGTAGCTGGGTTGCTTGGAATGTCATCGAAATTTGCGGAATGTACCCTGGGGGTTAAGTATAGGAAAATCAATAACCTGGGACAAGTAAGCGGCGGGCCCATGTACTATTTGTATATGGGACTGAAAAAAAGAAAAATGAAATGGTTTGGCGCAATCCTTTCCGTTGTTTTTTCAATCCTGGTGATAGGTGGAAGTTTAGGAGGAGGAAACATGTTTCAGGCCAATCAAACTTTTGCTCAGGTCAGCAGCATGTTCCCCGCAATTGCTGATTATGGTTTTTGGTTTGGTTTGGTTTTGGCGTTTTTAGTCGGTATAGTAATCATTGGTGGAATTAAAGGAATAGCCAGGGTTACAGATAAACTGGTTCCAATAATGGCCATTCTTTATGTAGGAACTGCCTTGGTCATCATTTTTATGCATATCTCCCATATTGGAGAAGCCTTTAGAGTTATTTTCGAAGGAGCCTTTGCGCCAGATGCCATTAAGGGCGGAATTGTTGGGGTTTTAATTGTAGGATTTCAGCGAGCAAGCTTTTCAAACGAAGCAGGTGCAGGTTCTGCCGCCATTGCCCACTCCGCAGTAAAAACCAACGAGCCTGTTACCGAAGGTCTTGTAGCCTTGTTGGAACCCTTCATCGACACCGTTGTGATTTGCACCATGACAGCGCTCGTTATCGTATTTACGGGTATGTATACCAATCCAGACCAACTTACGGGAACAGAATTAACCTCCCAAGCCTTTGGTAGCGTATTTAGCTGGTTTCCTTATTTGCTCGTGATTGCAATTTTTCTCTTCGCCTTTTCAACAATGATTAGCTGGTCATATTACGGTTTGAAGGGGTTCGATTATCTGTTTGGCGGATTGAGCGAAAGATATCTGGGCAGCAGACAATACTCTGATACAGTTTATCGTTTAATTTTTCTTTCTTTCATAGTAGTTGGTACCTCATCATCATTAGGTGCTGTTGTTGATTTTAGTGATATGATGATTTTGAGTATGGGTTTCCCAAATATCATAGGTTTATTAATTTTGGCACCTGAATTGAAAAAAGATTTAAAAGAGTATTTAAGGAAAATTAAATCTGGTGAAATTAAAGCATACAAATAGACCACATTGCATAACCTATTCAATATGAGATATAAAATATTAGCGGTTTTCTTTCTGTTCATGAGCATGTCCCTGATAGCTTTTGGGCAGGAGTTTGCGGCTCAAAAGAGTAAAAATACCATAACAGAGAATGGACAGAAGTTATATATTCATCAGGTAGTTAAGGGTAATACCCTGTACAATATCTCAAAGGTTTATGGTGTTGCTTCTGCAATTATAATAAAGGCTAACCCCGAGGTAGCCAATGGTTTGAAAGTTGGAAGCGAGATAAAAATACCCTTCGGACAGGATACTTCCGACGATTATATTTATCATATCGTTAAAAAGAAGGAAACGCTTTTCACCATCGCAAAGATTTATAATGTAAAAGCCGAGGACATTGAAAAAATAAACGAAATTCAGAATTCGGAAATTACCCCAGGCCAATATCTTAAAATACCTTCATTTTACATGAACACCGACGAAGGAATTTTGCATGTTGAGGCCAACGATGTTGAACCAGCTGATATACAGGATAATCAGCATCAGAATTATAGGGTAAAACCAAAAGAAACCTTATATACAATAAGCAAAATGTTTGGGATTTCTGTAGATGCTCTCATGAAACTCAATCAACTTACGTCAACCGATATAAAACCAGGTCAGGTGCTTTTGGTGCCAAAAAAATCAGCTTCTTCAGAAAAAACCGAAGAATCGACCTCTAAAAATGGGAATATTGAACATAAAGTTTTAGCAAAAGAAACATTATATGGCATAGCCAGACAATATGCGGTGTCAGTTCCTGAAATAAAGGAAATTAACAATCTCGGAGAAACTCAGATTCAGCCCGGACAAATTCTTTTAATTCCCCGAAGGCTTAACCAAACTGGTTATATTGAGCATAATGTTGCAGGCAAAACTGAGAAACTTACCAAAATTGCCGACGAATATCAGGTCAGTTTGGGAGATTTAAAGCAAGCAAATCCAGATTTATCGGAAAAAGTTAAAAAGGGGGAAAGTGTTAAAATTCCCTTAGGTTATGTAGAATCCGAATATGCCGTAAGCGAAAAAAATGAAAGCGAAGGAGAAGATTTAGAAAAAAATGAGGAGCCGAATAATGCTTTAAGGTGTCGCAAACAGAAAGACCAATTGAAAAATATTCAGGTTGTTCTGCTTATGCCATTTCACCTGAAAGACGTTCCAGCATTAAATATTACTGATTCATCTTCGGTAAACTCTCAGGACTATGATAAAGCCTTGCAGTTTATTGAGTTTTACGAAGGCGCTCTAATTGCAGCCCGCGAAATGAATTCAGATGGGTTCGATTTCCAATTAAAGGTTTTTGATGTAACCACCGAAAATGATGCCACTAAATTGATAAGCTCTCATCCGGAATTGGCAAAAGCACACGTGATTATAAGCTTGTTGTACTCAAAAAGCTTCGATATCATCAGCAATTTTTCCCGCGACAACAAAATACCATTGGTGAATGTTGTTTCAAAACGGCGTAAAATTATTTTCGATAATCCCTATGTTTTTAAAGTTCAGCCAAACGAAGAGGCCCTTTATGATAAGGTAGCCCAATACATTCAGGAATATTATAGCGATTATAACATCATTATTGCCCGGAGCAATCCTTACCAGTTGGTCAACGAGTTTAATTTGTTCCAGCAAAAACTGGAGCAAAGACTCCCTTCTACGCTGAGTCTGAAAAGCTCTGATTTAACATCTTCACTAAAGGAAAGAATGGATGCCCCCGGAAGCTCCGAACCAAATATTGTGTCCTCAGCAAACAAGGAATTGCAAAAAATTCAGTCTAACTATAGCTATCAGTATTTGCTTTCTCATCCAAACGAAACCATTACTGTGGAGAATAAAATCAACTTAATGACATATAGTGTGGATACTACTGCTGGACTTACCAGAGTTTCCTCTGCTCTGAGAAAAAATCTGGTTATAGCCTTGGGTAATGAAGAAGTATTTGGTATAGAATTGTTTACGAAATTAAATTTTTATAAAGACAGATATTCTTATGCGGTGATTGGACTCCCTTACTGGAAAGAATTTACCGGAATAGATGTTGCATATACCCAACCACTGGGATTTCAGGTAGTTACCGATGGATTTGTGGATTACACCAAGCCTTTGGTACAAAACTTTGTCATTAATTTTAGAAGCCAATATGGAAAAGAACCGGAATCATCAAAATATGCTTTTCTGGGCTACGATGTTACAAAGTTTTTTATTTATGCCCTGGCAAATTATGGCAAGGACTTCAATAAGTGTGTGGAGTTTGTAAATCCGGAACTAATTGAAAATCAAATGCATTTTAAGAGAGTGACAGATGGTGGTTTTGAAAATGTGGAGTGGAGTATTCTTCAGCAGAAGAATTATAATTATCACTTGAAAAAATAATGCGCCTATTTTAACATTCCATCTACCCGTCTAATATCCCCATCGTTTGGAGCGGGGGTAATATTTAAAACCTTGCACATAAGTGGATAAACATCAACGTTTTTAAACATTGGTTGATGGTGGTTTGTTTTAAAAGCGGGTCCATAGGCGAAGAAAATGGCATTCATATCCTTATTCGATATATCATAGCCATGAGTTCCCTTGCTGTATTCTGTGGGCGATTGAATCTCATTGAGAATGCTAAAACCACTGTCGGCCACTACAGTAAACTCAAGGCAACGCGGATGGGTTCCATAGTTTAGATAGACTGGAATTTCCTGATTTTTAAAAATGGTGAGACCATCTATATTCGAAAGTCTGTAATATATTGAATCTGAAAATCCTTCGCGACTCTGCAAGTTGTAAACAGGGTCTCCGCCAACGACATATTTTACCCAGGATGTATCAATATGTTGGTTTAGAAGAATGGTTTTTTCGGGACTAATACTTCCCATGCCATGGTCTGCTGTAACAATAACATTAACTTTTGATGACAGCGGATGCCTGGAAAGTTTTTCCATGAAATACCCCAGCAGATGGTCGAGACTTTGGATTACCGAGTCGGTTTGGGGCGTATGAGGCCCAAAATCATGTCCGGCTCCATCAGGCTCAGCCACATACCAAAGTAGCAGATGGGGTCTTTTTTCCTCCGGAAGGTCGAGCCAAGCTATAACTGAATCTACTCTGCTATAGAAATTCATGTGATGGTCATAAACTTTCCAGTAGGAGGGATGCATGCCCTGAATATCGGCTTCGGAGCCTACCCAAAAATAGCTTGCAGCCTTAACCCCTTGTTTTTCTGCGGTATTCCAGATGGGCTCCCCGCCATAAAATTTGCCATCTTGAACAGCCGTTCTGTTACCAATGGAGTAAAACTCGTTGAACTCGGGTGCATAAAAGGAATTGTTGACAATTCCATGATGATCGGGCACTAAGCCAGTAACCAATGTATAATGATTTGGGAAGGTTTTGCTTGGAAAAGAAACCTGCATCGACTCTGCCATAACTCCTTTACTTCCAATTGATAATAAATTGGGGGTTAATAAAGAATCGGGATAATCCCATCTAAAACCATCCATGCTTAGAATTATCAGATAAGGCTTTTCGTTTTTGGGAGCAATATTTTGACAGGAAGAAAAAACCAGAAACAGGAAGATAAAAAGGAAGTACAGATTTCTCATGATATATTTGATTTTAGGCAAAACTAAAAAAAAAGCCCCGAAAAAATCGGGGCTTCAGGTATTATATTATTGCTAAATATTACAAGGTAACTTTAATTCCAGCATTGAAGTTGAAAGGAAGGCCTAAATAAACTTCAGCAGAGTTAACAGTGTGAGAATACTCTCTGTCGTCACCATAATAACCATTGAAAGCACTATTATCAACCGCATCCTGAATATAGAAAGTGTCGAAAATATTGAAAACGTGAACAAACAGGTTTATTCCTAATTTGCCTTTCAAAGGAAGTTGATAGCTGGCATGAGCATCGAAAACAGAGTAGCTTGGAGTTTTCCAAACTTGAGCGTCATCAGTTTCGTCTGTTCTTGTTGTTGGGTTAAAATCGGCATAATGGTTAGAATTATGACGCATCATTATTTGGAGTTTTAATCCATTGATGGGATAAATATCCAACCAGCCAACAAATTGAATTTGAGGAGCATCACCAACATATAAACCAGCAATATAAAGATTTACTGTATCGTTAGTTAAAGCACCACCATCATAAGTTTTAACCTGTGCAGAAACATCGTTTAAATATTTCCATTTTGCAAAAGAAGCAGCACCACCAATACCAACATATTTAATAGGACGGAAATTGAATTCCAATTCTAAACCGGTATGTTGTTGGTCAACGCCTTTAATAAATGCGATACCATAGAGGTCATCAACAGTTTGGATTGATTTGGTGAAAGTACGGTCGGACCAGTTGGTGAAATAATAGTTTAAAGCCACTTTAAATTTGTCGTTTGTAGAGGTGTATAAAGCACCAGCCTCAATTGCTTTGAATTTTTCGTTTTCAGGATCTGTAGCAACAGTTCCGTCACCATCATCAATAACAGCGTCAAAAATAGGCACTTTAGAGATTAAACCAAAGTTAGCATATACAGAAACGGTTTCAGTTAAATTGAAATTGGCTCCACCTTTAAATTGATATCCACCAATCCAATCGGTTTTAGAAGTTAACTCACTTCCATCATCACCTTTTTTGAAGTGGTTGATATAATTATATTTAATGCTTGAATAACCAGCAGTTCCGTAAGCAGTAAATTTCTCAGTTACATATTCGCCTTGAACATATCCGCCAATCCAGTTAACATTGTTGGTGTTGAAATAATTTACTTTATCACCTAAGCCTTTGTTGTAATCGGCATCTGTATCAAATTCGTTTTTGTTAAAAAAGAAAGAAGAAAGGCCTAACAGGTCTCTGATTTCGTAATAATGTTCAATTTCAGCTGTTCTCCAGTCAATACCAACCTGCATTTTGAATTTTTCAGTAAGGTCAATTTTTACTTTAGAGATAGCTCCAACAGTCCACTGATTGTTAACAGAGTTTCTTAAGATACCTTGTTTTCCTGAAGTTGGGTCAATGTTTCTGGCTATTGTAGCATCCCAATCAACAACTTGCGATGGGCCAGTTCTGTCATAAACAACACTACCATAAGTTCCAGTACCTCCACCTTTACCACCAGAATAGTAAACTGTGGTGAAATGGGTAAGTTTTTTAGTCCATTGGGCATACCAGTTTAAGTTTGCCAAAGGCTTGTGGAAATAGTTTTCTCTTTCGTTGATAAAATCATCACCATAGCGTGTGCGGCCAGTTTTGCCATTCCATGCTTGTTCACCTTTATAATCTGCACTTACTGTATTCCAGTTTTCATTATACAATCTACCACGATCAGATTGTTTAAATTTGTCGATAGTTCCCTGAACAACGCCCAATTCTTTAGCGTAGGCACTGTCGTAAGCTGCTACGTTTTGTTTATAAAGATTTTGTCCGTGTTTTTGAGTTGCACCCAAAACATAAAGTTCTAAACGGTGATTTTCGTTTACATTATAAGCAGCGCCTAAATAATATGCATAAGCATCGGTCCAGGTTTTGTCGATAACACCATTTCCCCATTTTTTAACCACGGTGGCGCTAACAGCAAATTTATTGTTTATCATACCGGTATGACCAGCCAAAGTGGTTTTAAAGAAAGAGCCAGAACCAACTTCAAATTTGGCCATTCCGCCCATTTTTTGACCAGCTGGATCGGTTAATACGTTCAAAGTACCACCCACAGAAGGAGTAGCAAGATTGATGGAGCTCATACCTCTTTGGGCTTGAATAGAAGAAGCAGCATCGCCAACACCATCCCAGTTTGACCAGTAAACCCAGCCATTTTCCATATCGTTGATTGGCACACCATTAATCATAATGGCAACGTTATTTTGGTTGAAACCCCTGATATTGATACGGGCATCGCCAGCACCACCACCAGAAGGGGTAGCGTAAACTGAAGGTGTGTTGTTCATCACCATAGGAAGGTCGCGGGAACCAAGATTTTCTTCAATTTCTTTTTTTCCTACGTTAGAAATAGCCACAGGAGTTTCTCTCTCTTTGGCGCGGTCGGCAATAATTGATAAACCTTCCAATCCAATAGCTTTGGCTTTCAAGATTACTTTACCAAGATTGGTAGTCTCACCATTGTTCACATTAACATCCACAACAATGTTTTCGAAACCAACATAGCTGATTTTTAATTTTTGTGTTCCATTGGGAACATCTAATTTAAAAACACCATCAAGGTCAGTTGTTGCACCAGTAGTGGTTCCATCTAAAACTACTGTTGCTCCAATTAATGGTTCGCCGGTCATATCATCTTTGATTTTTCCGGTTACTGTACCTTGTGCAAACAGGCTGCCTGTAAACAGCGCCATTACTGCAATCAAGGTAAATTTTTGTAACATTTTTCTCATAAACTTTTGATTTTAGAAATTTGGGATAAAATTAGAAATTATTTTTAACAATATTTAAGTGTTCATAAGTATTGAAAACTTTAGCGTGTTCCATTGAGTTGGCAAATTTGAGGTTTTAATGGCATTCCAATGTTAATTAAAGATTAATTCTGTTTTTAGAATAATTTAATCATGGCAAAATATTGTTCAAAAACAAGCCATATCAATTTTAGAGTTGTCTTACTTTTGATGGTTAATGAGAGCTTAATTTGCCTTAAAACCAGCCAAAGCTTCTTTTATTTTTTCAATCTTTTGCAAAGCATCGGCCTGTTTCTTTCTTTCCATTTCAACCACTTGGGCAGGGGCGCTGGAAACAAATTTCTCGTTGCCCAGCTTCTTTTCCACCGAAACCAAAAAGCCTTCATAATAGATTAACTCCTGTTCCAGTTTCTCTATTTCAGCTTCTACATCAATGTTTTGCGACAGGGGGATAAAGTATTCAACAGCACCCACCATAAAGTTGGCTGAAGCCTGTGGTTTCTCATCAACTCTGGCTAACTGAGCGACATTGCACAATTTCGCAACCACCGAACTGAAGGAATGCGTATCCATATTACCTTGTAAAAACAGCAAATCCAAAGAGTCTTTTTGGGGTATTGATTTTTCTTTTCTAACTTTTCTAATCTGATTAATAACCTCCGAAGCCTCATCAAAATCATTGAGAATTTCTACATCGAAAGATTTAATTTCGGGCATTTGGCTGATAATAATATCATCACCAACAGGTCTTTCCCTGAGTAAATGCCAGATTTCTTCGGTAAGAAATGGCATAAATGGATGAAGAATCTTCATGAGGTCTTCAAAAAGAACCAAGGTTTGTTCATAGGTTTTATTATCAATTGCTTGCTGGTATGGGGGTTTTATAATCTCAAGATAGGATGAGCAAAAGTCGTCCCAGATGAGTTTATAGACAGCCATCAAAGCGTCAGATAAGCGGTATTTATTGTAATGGTCTTCAATTATTGCAAGACTTTGGCTAAAACGTGCTGAGAACCACTCAATGCCTTTTTTGGCAGCTTCGGGTTGTTCAGATTCATTTATTTCCCAGCCTTTAACCAGCCTTAAAGCATTCCAAATCTTGTTGCTGAAATTTCTGCCTTGCTCGCAAAGCGATTCGTCGAAGGGCAAATCGTTGCCGGCAGGAGAGGTGAGCAACATTCCCATTCTCACGCCATCGGCACCATATTGCTCCATGAGCAGAATAGGGTCGGGGCTATTTCCCAGCGATTTCGACATTTTTCTCCCCAATTTATCTCTCACAATACCAGTGAAATACACGTTTTTAAAAGGTACTTCTTTTTGGTATTCCAAACCGCTCATAATCATTCGGGCAACCCAAAAGAATAGAATTTCGGGGGCGGTGACCAAATCGTTGGTGGGGTAATAGTATTTTATTTCTGAATTTCCGGGGTTTCTGATTCCATCGAAAACAGAGATGGGCCATAGCCAGCTGCTGAACCAGGTGTCTAAAACATCGGGGTCTTGCTGCATTTCTTCTATTTTCATGTTACTCAACTCAGGATACTTGTCAAGCGCAGTTTTGTATGCTTCCTCCGCTGATTTGGCAACTACCATCTCCCGGTTGGGTAAATAGTAAACAGGAATTCTTTGTCCCCACCAAAGCTGACGGGAAATATTCCAGTCCTTTACATTTTCCATCCAATGGCGGTAGGTGTTCTTAATATTGTGGGGATAAAATTTAATGGTGTCGTCCATAACCACATCGAGTGCGGGTTTGGCCATTTCTTTCATGCTCATGAACCATTGAAGTGATAATTTGGGTTCAATTACTGCGTTGGTTCGTTCGGAGAATCCCACCTTGTTAAGGTAGTTTTCTTCTTTTACCATAAAGCCTTTCTCTTTAAGCTCCGCACTAATTTTCTTTCTCACTTCGAACCGATCTTCACCCACATAGATTTCAGCAGCCTGATTTAGGGTTCCATTATCGTTGAATATGTTGATGGTATCGAGTTTGTGTTTAATACCAATATTGTAGTCGTTGATGTCGTGGGCAGGAGTAATTTTTAGGCATCCTGTACCGAATTCCATATCCACATACTCATCTTCAATAATGGGGATGCTTCTGTTGACCAACGGAACAATAACCCGTTTGCCTTTAAAGCTAAAGAAACGCTCGTCGGTAGGGTGAACGCAAACAGCAGTATCGCCCAGGATGGTCTCGGGGCGTGTGGTTGCAATGGTTACCCATTCATTTTCAGTTCCTTCCACCTGATAGCGGATATAGTAAAGCTTTGATTGAACTTCCTTATGAATAACTTCTTCGTCGGATAGAGCCGTGAGAGCGCTGGGATCCCAGTTAACCATTCGAACTCCTCTATAAATTAGGCCCTTATTGTACAAATCGATAAAAACATCGATAACCGACTCGTACAGGTCCTCATCCATGGTGAATTTAGTTCTGTCCCAATCGCAGCTGGCGCCTAATTTCTTAAGCTGCTCGAGTATAATTCCCCCGTGTTTTTCCTTCCATTCCCAGGCATGTTCCAGAAAAGCTTCGCGGCTCAGGTTGTTTTTTTCTATTCCTTTTTCCTTCAAATGATTAACAACCTTAGCTTCGGTTGCAATAGAAGCGTGGTCGGTACCAGGAACCCAACAGGCATTTTTTCCCTGCATCCGGGCTCTTCTAATCAGCACATCCTGAATGGTATTGTTAAGCATATGCCCCATGTGTAGGACTCCGGTAACATTTGGCGGAGGTATAACAATGGTGTATGGCTCACGATGATCGGGCACAGAATGAAAGTATTTTTTTTCGAGCCACCACTTATACCATTTATTTTCAACCTCTTGCGGTTGATATCTTGAAGGAATGTCCATTTTTTTAAATTTAAGGGTGCAAAAGTATTAATTTTTTTCGACCTTAAAAGAGTTAGATTGCTTCGATAGGTTATTGCCTCGGTTTAGCCACGGTTTATAATAAGGCAACTTTAAAGTTTTTTTTCCTGCTTTTTTGCAACCTTCACTTTCATTTGTTGTTTTTACTTTTATGAGTTTGATTGATAATTGCTATTTTTAGCGATTCATAACCCTGGAATTATTGTTTAATCATAAGATTATGTCAATCAGTTATTTGTATTTTGAAAACAACACAGATTAATCTTTAAAATATCTTTATTATGAAAACACGTTTCGTTTTTTTATTACTATTATCTTTTTTGGGTACAGGCGTTTTTGCTCAGGAAAATGAAGTTTTTAACTCGAAGGACATGATTTTTTACGGGCTCGATTTTTCGGCAAGTCGTTTTGTTGGGGGGTCTGGGCTCACATCACCTATTGAAATGCAGGATAAATATATGCCAGCTCTCAACGATTTAATGATTGTTGAGCGCGACAGGTATGATGTAGCCAAAAGCTATCATAAAAAAAATGTGGAATACTATTTCGAATTGGCGGATGCTCAGAATAAGCAGTTCAATATCTATGACCGCTATGTGGATCATGTGGATCAGGGGCTTACAAAAGAAAATATTCAGGAAGTGTTGAGCCATTATAATGATACCATTCATCATGGTTTGGGTCTTCTCTATGTAATTGATGAGGTAAATCATTTCGTAGGCGTGATAACCATACAAATTGTATTCTTTAATATCGATTCAAAGGAAATTTATCTTATCGAAAAGGCGAGAGGAAACATGAAAGGGTTCAGCATCAGAAACTATTATGCTGGAGGAATTAGACAAGTTATTACAGATTCTAAATTACTCTACGAGCACAGGAGCAAGCAGGTTAATTAGTTATTATTGCTACAAAACAATAAAATTGTTGCTTAGTAATAAATGATTGTTAACTGGCTGGCATATTCACTTGAATTTTCTTTAATTTGCTCAAAAATCGAATTTGCCATGAGAAGATTTGTCATTATTATATCCTTGTTTTTATCGACTTTAACTTTTGGCCAAACGGCATCAGAAGTGTTCGATTATAAAGCCATTACTTTCTATGGATTGGATTTTACTGCGGCAAAATGTACAGGGGTGGGTGAATTTCCAGCACCTGATGAGCTCATTACTAAATATTATCCAGAATGGAATAATGCTTTTATGGTGGGGAAAAAACGCATAAAAATTGGTCAACCTTATGATAAATCGAAAGTTCAGTATGATACTGCAGTTTATGGTTTTAATAGAATGACAGATCCTGCAGAATTGATAATTGACAAGCCCTTTTCATTAAAAAAGTCGGATGTTAAAGAGATTGTGCAAAAATATGCCAATTCGGGTAAAGCAGGATTGGGATTGGTATATGTAGTTGAAAACTTAAATTCGAAGGATGGATATTTATCTGTGTGGATTACCTTTTTTAACATAGGAACTGGCGAAATATTGATTTCAGAGCCCAGCAGAGCCAAAGGAAAAGCCAAAAAATTTGGTGATATATGGCTCAATGCCTTCCTTGAACTGTACATCAATAGCGAAAAAGATTATAAAGCCTGGAAAAAGCTCTACCACTAAAAAATTACTGCTTTATCTTTCATTTTTTATTCGTTCAGGTACTTCTTTTTTCAATAAAATTATTCTATATTTGGTAAGTTAACTTGCAACAAAGCATCAAACTTTAACTTCACAATTATGAGTATAAATATTCACAGACTGCCTACCCGATTCTACCCAAACCCCAAAAGGGTAATAGCTCGTTTCTTTTTCCCTGGCCCTGAAGAAAGAGTGCGTAAGATTATACAAAAAGTGATTGATATTCAGGATGAAGACGCCCGGTTAACACTCAATCAGGCACTAAGAAACTTCTCTGATCGTCACAGGAATATCTCGAAAATTTATGCCCGCCACTTTAGGAAAGTTGTTCATATTGTGAATAATATGGGGTATCAGGATGTCGATATTCCCGAATTCAAACAGCTTCTGATTGGAGCCTTTTTTACCAACGAATACTCCATAGAATCTGCTGCTTTTTTTAACCCCAGCATTGTTGAAGATCCGGATCAGACCAATCTTTTATATGGTCAGAAACGGGTAATAGTGAGCTTTAGAGCCACAGGAGAAGGCCATATCAGCAGCATTGTTTTTAGGGGAGGGATTCTTAAAAAAGATGGTTCGCTGGAGTTTCTCGAATGTAACCGCCTTGTTGACGAAGCCGAAGAAGTTATGCCCAAAGTTTATAGAAAGGCCGAAATCATTGATAAAGCATACAACGAATTGGAATCAACCGAATTTTTAGTCAATGTTTTAGACAGCCTTCCAGATGAGTTTGATTTCAATCATTTCGATCAAATAATAAAAGACAGAATATCTCAAAACAGAGAAGAAGACAAAATAGCTGTTCTCAAAAAAATATTCTCCTTTGCCGAGGTGGATTATGAAATGAAATTTTCTCTCGATACTTCCATTTCCGACCGCGTTATGTTTCCCATAAGCCCCAGCGAGAGCAATGGTTTGGAAGATGCCCGCTTTGTAAAATTTACCGATAATGCCGGAGAAGTGGTTTATTATGGAACTTACACTGCCTATAATGGCCGCGAAATTTTACCCAAATTGATTGAAACCACCGATTTTTACCATTTCAAAATAATGCCACTTCATGGAAAAAAATCTCATAATAAGGGCATGGCCTTATTCCCCCGAAAAATAAAAGGAAAATATGTGATGGTGGGTCGCATTGATGGTATCAACAATTATATTATGTTCTCCGATAAGGTGAATGTATGGGACAATGCCCAACTCCTTCAGGAGCCTAAATTTGCCTGGGAATGCGTTCAAATTGGCAACAGCGGTAGTCCTATTGAAACTGATAAAGGCTGGTTGCTTATTACCCACGGCGTGGGAACCATGCGTCAATACAGCCTGGGAGCCATTTTGCTTGATTTAGACGATCCATCAAAAATAATTGCCCGGCTTGAGGAACCGTTGTTGGTTCCAAATTTCGAAGAACGGGAAGGATACGTCCCCAATGTGGTTTATAGCTGTGGAGCTCTCAAACACGAAGATAAATTAATTATTCCCTATGCCATTTCCGATACAGCGTCCACTTTTGCCTATATTTATTTGGATGAGCTGTGGAATAAAATGATTCCGGAATCAGGGGTTGACCTTACTCAAAAATCGGCTCATGTTTTGCTGGTTGAGGACGATAGAATAAATCAACTCATTGTTACAGAGATTCTTAAAACAAAAAATATTAAAGTGAGTGTAGCAACCGATGGCGTTAGTGCGCTGATGGAGATTGCCAAAGGCTCATTCGATTGTGTTTTGTCAGATATCAATATGCCCAATTTCGATGGTTTTCAGCTTTTGGAATACATGAAATCGAAAGGCATAAAAATTCCTGTAATTTTCCTAACGGGGTTGAAAGATGAGTCGCTGGAGCTGCGAAGCCTGAAAATGGGTGCTGCCGATTACATTAAAAAACCTGTGGATAAAGAGCTTCTTCTCCTGAAACTTGAAAGAATCATCGGGTTTTAAGTTCCATCACCCTTAATAAAATCAGTAAAAGTCCCTATCCCTGGGGCTTTTTCTGTTATTTTTGCAATTACATTTGGATATGAAAGATTCGCAAAATTTGCGATCAGATAATCCTGTAAATCAGTAATTTCTAAATTGAAATTTCTAAAATAAATTGTTGTTAATCAAGACTATAGCTCATGAAAAAGAAGATTGATCGTCTGAAGGCGAAAAACGATGTAATGGGTCAGGCATTAATGGATTTTTATAAAAACGGGAGCGAAGAATCTCTTGTTGTAAGAACCAATGTAAGCGAGGATGAAGAATACCAATTGTCCTATTTTTTTCGGAACTTGAAAAGTATGCCTTTGCTTGAAAAACAAGCTTTAAAAATGGCACGAGGACGAATTTTAGATGTGGGAGCTGGCACTGGTTTGCACAGTTTGGTTTTGCAAAAACAAGGATTCGATGTCACAGCCATCGAAATCAGTGAGTTAAGTGTTGAAATTATGGAACACAGAGGTGTGCAGGAAATCAGATGTGTCAATTTTTTTAATTTCGAGAACGAAAAATTCGACACCATTTATTTTCTCATGAATGGGATTGGTCTGGTGGAACAAATGAAAAATTTTCCGCATTTCTTTGCCAAATGTCGCGAACTACTCAATCCAAATGGACAAATCATCTTCGATTCGTCAGATATCATTTACCTTTTTGAGGAAGAAGACGGGTCCTACCTTATCGAAATGACCGACAAATACTATGGTGAAGTGGAGTTTCAGGTAGAATATAAAAACAAGAAATCCACTCCTATCCCCTGGATTTTTATTGATTACGATAATTTCCAACATTTGTCAAGTAAATATGGCTTTCAACCGGAGCTCATTCAGAATGGTAAGCATTTTGACTATTTGGCCAAAGCAACTTTAACAGCTTAGTCCTATGAAAAAGATTTTTTCGGTGGAGCAAATCCGTCGCGCCGACGCCTACACCATTGAGCATAAAGCTATTTCATCCATCGATTTGATGGAGAAAGCTGCGGGCGAATGTGCATTGTGGCTGAAATACAGGGCAGGTAAAAATCAGGAATATGCCATATTTGCCGGACCAGGAAATAATGGTGGTGATGGGTTGGCCATTGCCCGCATGCTCCTTGAGTCTGGTTTTTTGGTTCAGGTTTATGTTTTAAAAACATCATCTGCTTTTTCACCCGATTTCTCCATAAATCTGGAACGACTCGAAAAAATCACCCCCGTAAATATTTGGGAAAAATCACCCAACCAATGGCCCGAATTATCGCCAAATTGTATTTTGATTGATGCAGTTTTTGGCAGTGGATTGAGCAAGCCGCTTACAGGCCTACCTTTGAAAGTGGTCAATTGGATGAATAGCTGTCCCAACGTAAAAATAGCTATTGATATTCCATCAGGGTTATTTGCCGATAAAGCTGTCGATGATTTGTCCGAAAATATTCTTCATGCAGATTACACTCTGAGTTTTCAGTTTGTGAAATTCGCTTTTTTAATGCCTGAAAATGAGTTTTTTGTGGGCGAATGGCATATTTTAGATATTGGACTTGCGGAAGATTTTATAGAAACAGAGCCCACCAATACTTTTATTATTGGCCGTGAAATTGTCAAAAGGATTTTGCAAAAACGACATAAATTTAGCCATAAAGGCGATTTTGGTCATGCTTTAATCATAGCCGGAGATTCCACAAAAATGGGAGCGGGGCTACTGTCATCAAAAGCTTGCATAAAATCCGGAGCTGGTCTTGTTACCTTGCATCATCCAAAAAACCAGGGCTTTGCGGTGAATGCCCATATGCCGGAAGTAATGCTGAGTGCCGATGAGAGCGAATTGGCATTTACAACTCTTCCATCGCTCGATGCCTTCAACTGTATTGCAGTTGGCCCAGGGCTCGGACAGCTCAAGGAAACTCAAAAGGCTCTAAAACTATTGATTCAGCAAGCAGATGTCCCAATAGTTTTTGATGCCGACGCATTAAATATCCTCTCCAACAACAAAACCTGGCTTGCTTTTTTGCGACCCCATTCCATTTTTACTCCCCATGTTAAAGAGTTTGAGCGGGTGGCCGGAAAATCTGTCAATTCGTTTGAACGATTGAACAAGGCTATAGAATTTTCCCATAAATACAATGTCGTATTGGTTCTAAAGGGCGCTTATACCTGGATTGTGACACCATCGGGACAAGTATACTTCAATTCTACCGGCAATTCGGGCATGGCAACCGGGGGATCGGGCGATGTGCTCACAGGTATTATTGCGTCGCTGTTGGCCCAAAAATACAGTTCGGTCAATGCATGTATTCTGGGGGTTTATCTTCATGGTTTGGCTGGCGATATAGCAGCAGAATCAACCGGACTTGAAAGTCTGATAGCCTCTGATATTATAAATAACCTTGGAAAAGCCTTCAAATCCCTTTATTAAATGAACTATCAGCAATGTTTGGATTGGATGTTCTCCCAATTGCCTGTTTTTCAGCGCATAGGAAAGGCAGCCTATAAAGATAATTTAGACAATACCTATGCCATTATGGAGGTATTGGGCCAACCACAAAATGAGTTTAAATCGGTACATGTGGCCGGAACCAATGGAAAAGGCTCAACTTCACATTTGTTGGCATCTGCATTTCAGGAGGCAGGATATAAAACCGGCCTATACACATCTCCCCATTTAAAAGATTTTAGGGAACGAATCAGGATTAACGGGGAAATGATTTCCGAAGCAGCAGTGCTGGATTTTATTGAGCGGTATAAACCCCAATTTAAAAAGATTCAACCCAGTTTTTTCGAAATGACAGTTGGTATGGCGTTCAACTATTTTGCGGAAGAAAAAGTAGATATAGCCATCATTGAAACGGGTATGGGCGGCAGACACGATAGCACCAATATTATTAGACCAGAGCTATCTGTTATAACCAATATTGG
>CAXYYJ010000031.1:0-67290 GCA_964293475.1 uncultured Draconibacterium sp. | reverse complement strand
TCGTGCAGTTTATCGTGCAGTTTATCGTGCAGTTTATCGTGCAGTTTATCGTGCAGTTTATCGTGCAAAATAAAATGCGGTTTATCGTCTGCTTATTCGTGCAGTTTATCGTGCAGGTCTTTGGTAAGGGTATAAAAACCAGCTTTTTTACTACCTGAATAAACAATCAAATTTGATTCAATTAATACTTTTAAGTTTTCTTTTACTGTTCGCTCTGATACATTAAAATAATTTGCAAGGTCAATAACTTTTGTTTTTTGATTTAATGCGATATAGTTAACGATTTCAACCAACCTTTTTTTGACAGTTGATGTTATTTCTTCATTTACAGCATCATTTACAGCATCATTTACAGCATCATTTACAGCATCATTTACAGCATCACCAGTTTTTGCAGTAACAGTAACACCCGAAAATACAACTGTAGTATATCCAGGATTACTACTCCATTTTGGACTTGCATATCCTTTGTTCTCACAATCTTCAATCATTAGTACAGTTCCTCTACCAATCTTTTCAATCATTTGTCGTAAGAAACAGATATGTGCAATGTCAGGGTTGCGAGGAACAGATAAGTGACTCTTGGATAAGTCGTTAGGAGAATATCCACCAAATAACGAACCCGAATTTATAATCTCTAAATGCGTTGGATAAAAAGCAATGTGGACAGTTCCTGAAACAGAGGAAAATTCCCGATGGATTAATGCGTTCATCAAACCTTCTCGTAATGCAAATTTTGGATAGTTTACATCTTCACGTAACCATTTTTTCTCTGAAAATTTGCTTTGTGTTGCAATGTTCACTTCAAAAAACTGCAATATTTCTGCAATATTTCTAAAAAGATTACCATCAAATACTTTGTCGTAGCTGTAACTGTCAGAGGTTTTACCTTCCTTAAAAACAGTTAATCGCACACGACATTGAGGTAAATATCTCGTAGGTTCTTTGGCAAATAAAACCACCGCAGCATTGGTTAAATGTCCATCCCTGTAAAGACCGTAATAGGTTAAGAACTCCTCAATTTCTTTTTCAGAGAACAGTTTCCCCCGTCCAGATTTAGTAAGGTCTTGTATGGTTTTACGAATTTCCAATTCGTCTAAGTCGTCAATTTCAATCCCCAAGGCAGGTTGACGTTCCCAATGTAATTCTGTTTTTTGCCGCTCGGTAATTAAACCAGATATTTCTGATGCAGTTGCTTTAACCGTGCGGCTTCCTCGTCTAAAATATATTTCCCCATTGAAAATATAAGGTGGCTTTGAGCCATTCCAAACCTTTACCGATAAAATTTCTTTTGAGCCAATCTTTTCAATAGATACTGTAACAGGGGCTTCAGGAATAATTACACTAAATAAATATTGTTTTAACTCCGATTCGTATTTTTCGGCATTATCAATTCCAATAATTCTCCCATCATCTTGTACGCCAATCAGTAATATGCCACCTTCGGCATTAAGGAAAGCACACAATGTTTTAGCAATTTCTTCTTTATGAACAACTTCTTTAAATTCAAGCTGTCCGCTTTTGCCCTGCTTTATCAGGTCTTTTATAAGTTGTTCGTTTTTCATTGTTCTAATTCTATTAATCGTTTATAATGGTCTTTAAACTGTTGTTCAATAAAAAACAACAATTCGCCTGGATTTGTAAATGATTGAACCCAATTGTGCCGAACATCATTATACATATCCACCACCTTAATACTATCTAAAACGGAATTCTTTTTTAATTCAAAATCGGTTCTTTGTTTTTCTTCATCAAACAGATATGGTTCAAATAGCTTTCTTAAATATTCAATTTTCTCATGTGCTACAAACCATCTCGGTTTTCCTATACTTACGGCCTCTTTAAACTCTTTATGCGTAATTCCTGAACCATATCGAGGAAAGATAATCCCTAAAAATAAATCACAATCGTTTACGGCTTGCAAACAAGCTCCTTCAGGATTGTCAATAAACTGAACAGGAACGTAAACACTACCTTCTTTTGACATAATTACATCATAACCAAACTGCTGACGCAAAACTGCTGCAATTTGTTCCAGTATATCCTGACTGCCATATACCGTGGAAGAAATCATTATTTTTAGTTTACGTTTTTTAGCCATTATTATAAACTTGTTTCTGCTTCTTTTTTATTTTAACTTATCTATAAATATTCTATTTCTTTGTTTTGCTCTTTCGAGTAATGTTGAATATTTGATTATTTCCGTATAAAGCGAACCGTCAACTCTACCAAATTTCCCGACGATTCTTTTAAAAGGTCTAAAAATATACCCGAGATTTGGAGCATTAATAAAATCCGAATCATTATCAATTATATCATCTGGGTCTATGCTCTCCCCAATTAAATAACCGTAAAAAATGTTGAATTTTAAAGTGTCTATTGAAAGATTATTTATGAGTGAAGCATATCTATTAATCTGATTCAAGTGTACAGAAATATTTTCACCTGGGGCTTTTAATTCAATAATTATACATTTTGATTCTGCGGGAAATAATAAAATATCAGTGCGTTTCAACCGAGCATCACCACCTTGCTTCATTCTATATTCTTGTTCCTCTTCTGTAAGTTTTTCTTTTAATATTTTTGAACCATCTAATTCAATTTGTCCTAAAAGACCTTCAGATACACCCTTGAAATAAATATATTCTTCATTTACTAACCATAAATCACTATTCATTGGGTCAATAGAACTTTGTTGGAATATTAAATTGTGTAATACATCTTCATCTATTCTTCCACCACTTTTTAATTTATTTGTTTCATTATTTAGTATTTTTTGAAAAAGCTCTAAAACCAATTTTCTTCGGGCAACATAATGTGTCAGAGCTTTTTTATTTTGAAGAGGAATTGTTTTAACAAGTTCATCTACGGCTTTTTTTAGCTCATCTTGATACGTTGGCTTGGTTGTATCTAGAATTTCAAGTTTATCGACAGATTCTTTTATTGATGCGTCAAAATTTGCACTTTTTTTTGCTTCTGCTTCGTAAAACTTTTTAAGAATATCTGTTTCAGAATCATTTATTGAAATGCTTATCTCTTTGGCGGTTGCATCATCCAATAAAAACATTTCTTTCAATTTTATAAACTCTTCAATGTGTTTTTTCTTCGCATCCTCGATTTCAGGATACATTGAACTTATTGAATTATTTACTTCATTTTGAATGTCTTCAATGAAAATTTCTTCTTCATTTGCAAACAAATCTTTTGCAAATGAATCTTTGGTCGGTATATTCAGAACACCCCTTAAATGTGTATCTCTATCATCAATAAAATTGCTTGATACGAGAAATAAAAATTTACTTCCTTTTATGTTATCATTTCCTGCTAAACTTTCTAAACATACTGGTGATTCTTCAATAACTTCACCTTTGGAAACTAAATTCAGCTTGTTTTCTTTCAAAACACTTTTGTCTATTTTAAAAGCATCTATTTGAAAGTTTTCTGTTTTATCGATTTTTTCAATCCCTGAATAACCTTTTTTGGAGTATTGAAGTTTAATAACTTTCTTCTTGTCAATTTTAGGAACATCAGCTTTTGTAATGCTCGATTCACTTTTAAGTTTACTATGGTTGTAAAGCTCAATCTTAATTTTTGGTAAGTTATTTTGATTGTAACAGAAGTAATGAATATATCTTTCGAGCACTTTTTTCTTTAGAACTTTATCGGTTAAATCATCATAAACGCCGCTTTTTTCTAGCAAGGACGTGAATGTAACTTTAGTTTCTGTTTTGCCCGAATCAATCTTTTTGCAGAATTTATGCTTAACTAAAGAATTGTGTTTTATAAATTCCGAGTTTTTAGAAACGATAAATTCACGTTCGTAACATTCCCCATCCTGCACAAAAACACTCTTTACATTGGTTGAATCGAAATAATGAACATATTGAATTCTGCCCGAACCAAGATTTTTATAATTTTTTCTGTTATCCCTAAATGTATTGAAACGCTGAAATTGCTCATCATTAAATCCAATACCATTATCAATTATTGATATGCTTGAAAAGCTGAAACTATCTTTTCCGGTTGTTTCAGTCGAATAAATTTTAATAATAATTTCGCCTTTATGACTTGTATCAATTTTTTGTCTATCCCTAATGCCTTCAATTGAATTTGTAAAAGCCTCAAAAATTGGCTGCAATAAGGTGCCTGACTTGGAAACATCCTTGCGCAATATCTCAGGCCAATATAGACCATCAGGGATTATATATTGATTATCTTGATACATATTCCAACACTTTTTCTGTTTTCAATTCTCCCGCAAATGCCTTTTGCAAGATTGATTTTTTTAATTCTTCCAAATTTAAAAGTTTTTGCTGATAAATGGCTTCTATTCTTTTAGTTTCGGCTCGCAGAGCATCTAATTGGCGGACTATGGTTTGTTGTTCTTTTAGTGATGGTAAAGGAACTTTAAACTCTCTCATTGATTTTAAAGAAACATTTTTAATAGTTGCTCCAGTTGCTTCTCTATGAGCATAGTCTATGAAATATCGACTTGAAAGAACATACTTCACAAAACCCTTATCAACGCTTTCTTTTAGATTGAAATAGCAAGCACTTTTACCTAAAATAATTTTCTCTCCATCGTAAAATGCAATGTTAGCCAATGTGCCATTTATCGAAACGAGAACTGTTCTATTGGTTAGATTTTTCTTGTGTTTATTATATTCATCAATATTAACACGTTTTGTATTTTCTTTAAACTCAATTTTGCCATCATTTAAGTTATTACCATTGATGAAATAATAGTCTCCTTCAATTGTATATTTTGGAGTTCCGTGAAGTCCATCACCTAAAATTGTTGTCAACTCACGTAATTCCTTTTTCTCACAAATTCCATTCTCAAACACCCCCTGCAAATAGCTTTCAAAAAGTTCTTTGGCGTTTTTGAGGTTTTGTTCGGCATTGGCTTTTGCCTTGGCTATGGCGGCAAAGGCCTCATCTAATATGGAAACAATGTGTTGTTGTTCGGGGAGGGATTTGGGATAGCGTAGAAAAATGCTTTTTACTTCTGCATCAGTAACCGCTGGATAACTTGCTCCCTTTTGAAGTTTCTCCATTTGTTGATTGAATTCATCTGTGAGTAAGAAGTAGTATAAATACTTGTTATCAATGTTTTCTTTCCCCCGCAAAACAAAATATCCTGTGCTACAAACTTGCCCGTCATATTCTTCTGTAATCAATGTAACTCTGCTGTGAGTCGGTCTTACAGTCGCAAAAATCACATCATTTTCTCTAACTAATTTCCTTGCTCGACTTGGTGCATCTTTTCCAAGTAAAATAGTTGCTCCTTCAATTTCTTTTGTTTCCTTATTTACACTTGAAACATCAAGGTAGGTAAACTCCTTATCAGGGTTTTTGGTAGGGTCAATCATTTCGGTTTTCACCAAAACTTCCCCCAACTTCTTTATTTCCCAACCTTTAGGTACATTATTCATTGTTTTCCTCCCGTAGTTGTGATTCTATTAATTGTTGTAGCTCTTCCTTATTGGGAAGGTAAAGCTGATATTTGTTTACAAATAGTTGCGAAGAAATATTGTGCAGGGCATATTGAACTAACAAATCGTCCTTTTCTTTTGCCAAAACAATTCCAATGGGAGGATTGTCGCCTTCGGTATTTTCTTCATTCTCAAAATAGCCCAAATACATGTTCATCTGCCCCACATCTTCATAACCTGCTTCTTCCTTTTTTAGGTCGATCAATACAAAACATTTGAGTATGCGATGATAAAAAACCAAATCGACATAATGATTTCTGGTGCCAACCGGAATGCGGTATTGGCGACCAATAAATGCAAAACCTTTTCCAAGTTCCAAAAGGAAATGTTGCAAATGGTCAATCAGGCGGGTTTCCAAATCGGTTTCCGATAAATGATATGCTTCAGGAATTTTTAGAAATTCAAGCACACATGGTTCTCTTAATATATCAGCTGGTTGCTGAATCATTTGACCCTGTTTTGCCAGTTGCAATATGCCATCTTTGTCTTTCGATGCCGCTAAACGTAAAAACAACAATGAGTTCTTTTGGCGTATTAAATCTGTTGTACTCCATTTTTCGATAATCGTTTGTTTTTCGTAAAATGAACGCTCGAGAGGGTCGCTAATTTTTAATAATTCAACAAAATGTGTCCAACTCAATTGGTGCGGAAGCTCCGCACCAATTGGATATACTAAATACAATTGCCTCATTCTTTTGAGATTACTCAAACTGAAACCCTTTCCGATACTCCGTGTCAAATCTTTAGACAAATTGGGCAATAAAGCTTTTCCATATTCGGCTTTTCGTTTCCCACCCTGTTCATATTCAACAATGTGTTCCCCAATTTTCCAATATGTATTTACCATGCTCGAATTTACTGCAGCCACAGCTCTCTGATAACCGATACTATAGGTTTCGGAAATTTGACTCACTAAATTCTGGTAGCCTCCCGAAAGTAAATCTGTTTTGTTTTCCATAGTTTCAGATTTAATTTAGTTCCAATTTTGAGTTAGTGTCAGTGTTGCCTTCGAGAGCCTCAGGCAACGGAGTGCTTCGGTGGCTGAGGCTCTCTAAGCCACCATTATTCAAATCTCTATATGCAATTGCCAAAGTGGGTAATAAATTAGAATTACCATTTATCAATGCTTCTTTCTTTTTTCTGCTCCAGCCTTGTACTTGTTTTTCTCGGTTAAAAGCTTCATCAATTCTCTGAAATTCCTCATAGTAAACCAGTTTAACAGGTAAGTGCTTTTTGGTATGATTAGCTCCTTCTCCTGCTTGATGTTGTGTCAATCGGAGTTCCAAATTGTTGGTGCTACCTGTATAATAGCTTCCATCACCACATTCTAATATATACATCCAACCTTTCATACCTTTCAAAAATTGGTGTTGGGATCAGTGTCGCCTGCGAGACCCTCAGCAACGGGGGTTCTTGGGGGGCTGGGCCCCTCAAAGCCACCATTATTCAAATCTCTATATGCAATTGCCAAAGTGAGATTGTAGTGTTCGGTGATGATGGTTTGCGTTTTCCCTTTAATGGCACCGTGTGGAGTGGTTGTCGCAAATTTTGCGACAACCACTTCTTTCTCTAATTCGCCTTCTAAAAAAACATTATTGATGTGCTTACCGATGGTTTTTACATCTCTGCCAAATAACGTTGTTATTTGATTTCTGTTTAGCCAGACTGTATCTTCATCGAGCCGTACTTCTATATGTTCGGCAAGTGCATCAGGTGTGTGTATAATTATTTCGTTTTTCATTGCTAAATCAAGCTTTTAAGGGACTCCAAAATTCCTGCACTTTCTTCGTCCAAGGCTTTCATTTCTTCTAAAATTTCGTGTGGTGAGCGAAGTTGAGCCACTTCTTTTTTGTTCGGGTTCTTCACACTCAGGTCAAAAGTGCTTTGGTCAATATCCTTGATGTTAATTGTCCATGAGTTTTCGCTGTTGGCGAATGTTTTCTGGAGTTCTATGAAATCCGCCAAGTCATTTTCGTTGAGTGGGTTGATTTTGCCCAAGTTGCGGTCGAGATTTAGCGAGTAAAACCATGTCTTTTGCGTTGGTTTGCCTTTTTCAAAAAACAACACAACGGTTTTCACACCTGCACCGGTAAATGTTCCGCCCGGCAAATCTAACACGGTGTGCAGGTTGCAACTTTCCAATAAAGTTTTACGAATGGCAACTGTGGCATTGTCAGTATTGCTCAAAAAAGTGTTTTTGATAACAACACCTGCCTTGCCACCGGCTTTCAGAATTTTAATAAAGTGCTGCAAAAACAAACTGGCGGTTTCGCCAGTTTTTATTGGAAAATTTTGCTGCACTTCGGCTCTTTCTTTTCCACCAAAAGGCGGATTGGCAAGCACTACATCGTAACGGTCTTTTTCTTGTATGTCGGCAAGGTTTTCGGCAAGCGTATTGGTGTGGATTATGTTTGGGGCTTCCACACCGTGCAAAATCATATTCATAATGCCGATAATATAAGCCAACGATTTCTTCTCTTTGCCGTAAAAAGTGCGTTTTTGCAGTATTTCCCAATCTTTAGTTGAAAGTCCTGCGGACACTGAGCCTGTCGAAGTGGTCGAAGGCCTGTTTTTCAGATAATCAAAAGCTTCGCAAAGGAAGCCAGCAGAACCCACAGCGCCGTCATAAATCTTGTTGCCAATTTTGGGGGCAACAACTTTTACAATGGTGGTTATGAGCGGACGCGGGGTGTAGTATTCCCCACCATTTCGCCCTGCATTGCCCATGTTTTTGATTTTATCTTCGTACAAATGGCTCATTTCGTGCTTCTCTGCATGGGTACGGAAACGCAACTCGTCGATGCGGTTAATCACTTCCCGCAAATTATAACCGCTTTGAATGCGGTTTTTCAGTTCACTGAAAATCTCACCAATCTTGTATTCAATGGTATCTGCACTCTCGGCACTTAGTTTAAACTTTTTAAGGTATGGAAACAGTTTGTTGTTTACAAAGTCGGTGATGTCATCGCCTGTGAGTGCATTGTGGTCCACTTCGACACGCTCAGTGACCGTTCCGTCTTTCGCAAGCTGAGCTCGTAGAAGCTTTGGGGCTGCCCAATTATTCCATTGATATTCTTTGTCAATAATGGTGGTGTAAGTTTTGCCAGTAAGTTCTGCTGCTGTGGCACGGTCACGCTCCAAATCGTCCAAATATTTCAGGAACAATACCCAAGAAGTTTGTTCCACATAATCCAATTCGCTACCACAACCAGCATCTTTGTGCAGTATATCGTCAATATACTTAAAAGTCTGTACAAACATTATTTTAATCCTGTATTTTTCGTTAATAAAACCACAAATATATCAATTTCCGGGGGTGGGCTGGCAAGAAAACTGCTCATTCTACTGGGGCTTTGCAAGGGATTTATTGGTTTGGGAAAGTGGGATTTGTTGGGGGTTGATTGATTGGGAGGGTGGGGAAACTAAAGAGCCCCGTATTGCTGATATGGAATTAGTTTTGATCGGGGTTTTAATTGGTTGTATGGTTGTAATTCCTAGGTTTTATTCAGGCCATAAATCACTTTTGATAGTGTCAAATATGTGAGTTTTTATAAATGAAGATGGTTTGAATAATTCTGAATTTTTCCCCATTTCTTGTTGAAGTTTTGCTTTTAAAGATCCCAGAACTGTCTTTCCATGCGAGTATCTTTTGGGATTTTCTGCTAAATTTTTTTCCGCAAGTTCTAAATTCTCTGCTGCTTTGTGTCCGAGCTTATTTTTTAATGATTTGTCAGCAAGTGTATTTAAATATTTTCGTCTTGATTTAACCATCGTATCCTGAATAGCAGAATTTATTAATTCTTCAGCTCTTTCAACTGAAACTTCTGGATGTATGAAATTTATATGCTGAGGATTTAGTAATTGAGCCTCAATATCAGTTCTTTCTGTTACGAAATGATATGTTATATTGTCATTATAAGTTTCAACAATCTTTTGGACTTCTTCTTCTTCAAAATAGTCTCTATCTCTATGTATTGCAATTTTTATTAGTGGAGCACTTTTAATAATAAAGGCCGAAAAAACATTAGCTGTTTTAACGTCAGAACAACCTTTATATGACCAGACTTCAATTTCATCTAAAGGTATCTCAGATGCTTGAATTAAAGTTTTGATTGGAATTTGGTCTTCATCTTCTGTCAAAATGATAAGCTTTAGTTTGTCATTTTTCAATAAATCCCCTTTGTCTAAAGCTCCAATATCCATTAAAACATTTATGATATTAATGTCTTCTTCAACAATATTTCCTGCATTTATCCAATTGATTTTTGAAATAGCTTCTAGTTCGTAAATCAAATGCCTTGAATGTGTACTCATTATAATTTGAAAACTTCTTGATACTGACAATTCATAAAGTTTTTTTGCAAGTTTCCTTTGGTTGTTTGGATGTAAATGTGCATCAGGTTCATCTAGTAACAGTATCTTCGGTTTGTATATATTTATATATGACAGAATTTGTACTACTTGTAAAAATCCAGTTCCTGCAGCATCAATTGGCAAAGTTTTATCAAAATATTGAATTTGAATATTTAGATGTTCATCTCTTTCTTGATTAAAGGAAGCGACAATTTCAATGTCAGGAAAAATATCCTTAACATCTCTTACAAATAGCTGCCAGCTTTCTACATTTTCATGCAATAGCCAAATTATATTCCGAAAAACATTATTTGCATCTCCTCTTGCGGCAGCTCGTCTTACAAGGCCAGGACTTTTTAGTTCCTCAAATGAAGGTATTCCCGCAAGCCCTGGCACATAAATCGTAAAAGGTTCTTCAATTTTTCTTAGAAGTTCACCAATTGGTTTATTGTGGATCTCTGTTGCTATATTCTTATTCTTTCCTTTTCTGATAAGAACTTTGCTCTTATTTAAAGTATCTTTTTCAGTGAATTCAATTTGTATCGCTGTATTTAAAGCAGTTTTAAGTTTTCCTCCAATTGCTAGAGAGTAAACGTCGCGAAATGGCGCATAGATTAACTGTTCCGGGGTTAATGATGTAGGTAGTTTATTAGTTGTGTTGTTCCATCGGGAATTTTCGAAATTTGTTGTTTGAGCTACAGAAATAGCAAATTGAATAGCTTGTAGAATGCTACTTTTCCCAGAATTGTTCGAACCAACTAAAACATTGAGATTCTCAAGTTCGAGAGTCAAGTTGGAAATATTTTTAAAATTACAAATCTCTATTTTTTCTATCATAATGGTAATAAATTGCGATTTAAAGCTTCAGATTAAAGTCAATTTTTATTATTGGTTATTAAGTCGTCAACTTGTTTGCCAAGGAAAAAGTCTTCTATAAATAGCCATCTTTTATTGTCGTCCATTTTTGTAGTGAAGAAATGCTCCATTATTTTAACTGATATTTTTTGCCTTGCTTCAACACCCTTTAATATCTCGTTTTCATAGTCATTTCTCGCAAGCCAATTTATTTTAACAGGATCGTTTATACGAATAAAAATAGCTGGAACTTCACCACCTGCCATTTCATATGTTCCAATATTGAACGTCTGCAAAATATAGGCAAGTCTAATCAAGCTTCGGTTTTTATTGCCAATTGTGTCTGTTGATATAAAAATGGTTTGTTCCAACTTGTCAGGGTGTTCTTTAAAAACATTATAGAACGTTTGCCTTAACATTCCTCGAACTTTTGGGTATGCTTTACTGATTATTCTATATTCATATTCGTGGTCGACTCTTCTGCTTTGTAAAAAGCAGTCAGCAGGTATATTCATCCTATTGAATTTGTCCGGTTTGCCTGGATCTGAGTATATGCTTAATATTAGATCCGCAAGTCTTTTTATAAATAAATTATCTAAACCTAAATAAATTGTGGTTGCATCTGATTTTAATTTAGAAATAAATTCATTTTTGGTAAAAAAGCCGCTCATCTGACTAAAGCAACGCTGAATTATATCAAAGTAAGAAGTTAAATTATTGAAGCTTTCATTAACATCATTGTTCAGAAAATAATTTATCCTTAATTGTGGTTTATAAGGGATTTCTTCATTGAATAATTTACCATCGAAATATTCTTTTTTAACTATTGGAAAACTCTTTTTAAAAAACATGTCTTCCCATAATTTGTCAAGTTGGATTATAAAAACTTTTTGACCTTTACTTTCAACTCTTGCGCTACTGATCGGTTTTAAATAGTTTCCGTATTTATTAAGAAATATAGGTAAATGTTCGTTTGAAACTTTTATATAAGCAGATGAGAAAAGGCTTTTTGGTCTAACAATTAAAACATTATACCTGTATTTATTTAATAAATCTTTTTCTAAAAGGAGAAGTGCACTTTTAACTTTTTGTTCTACATCTACATTGTCAAAATTGAAAATATATTCAAAGTCGTCAACAGAGACAAGCATATTTCGGCTCTTTTTGATTTTATATATTTTACTCAGTTTATCTAACACCATTGCAACTTGATATTGCTTAATAGATGATAAGCCAAAAAGAATTTTAGTAAACTTCAAATCCTTTTTATTAAAATCAATAGCTGCAATACCCGTTAAGTCTGATCTCCGAGCAAGACGACCAATTTCTTGAACATAATCTGCCAAATGTCCTGAAGGTGCATGGTGGTAAACAACAGTAATATCGTCAATGTCAACGCCCATACCAAAAGCTTTTGTTGAAATCATTGCTCTCGAAAGCCCATTTCTAAATCTCTGGTAACTTTCTTCTTTGTTTGCGGAGTCTAAGTTTCCATAATACACTTGAACTAAATCTTTTTCCTCTTTTGGGAGTTGGTCTCTGATTGGCCCTATTTGCCGTGTCCATGGACAATAAATTATTGTTTTATCATTCCTTTTTATATATTCCGAAATTCGGGAAGAAGTAAGTTTTATTTTCTGCTCTTCATGTCCTGATTGAATTTGAACTTCCTTTATATCAAATTTAATATCGTCTCTCCTTACTTTGCCTAAATACTTAATTACTGGATCCATTGAAAGGCTATCAAGCGTTTCAAAAACCATGTCATTAACTCCATTTGGATCATAAACAGCAGTAGCAGTTACTGCAAGAACAGAAAATTTGTGTTCTGTGTATTTTCTAATTTTTCTAATGAAATTGCCTAAATACCAATAATCAACTCTAAAATCTCTACCCCAAGTTGTTACCAAATGTGCTTCATCAATTACTAATAGTCCAAGTTTTCTATCACCTAAAAACATTGACAAATCATAAGAAAGTAGCAGTTCTGGTGATAGATAAAGAATGTGTGTTTCGCCATTTTTAATTTTCTCTATTTCTACTTCTCTGTCTACTAAAGATAATTCTGAATTAATGCAAACTACACTATTATAACCACGTTGTTTTAAGCCAACAACTTGATCTTTCATTAATGCAATTAACGGCGAAATAACGATAGTCAATGCGTTGAATTGTTCAGCAATAAAGATTGCTGGTAATTGGTATAGGAGTGATTTACCAGCACCTGTTGGAGCAGTTAAAAAAACGTCACTTAAAACTGCTTGCTTTGTTAAACCTTTTTCACATTGCTGAACTATTGTTTCAACAATATCACCCTGACTGATACTTACTAATTCTTTACTTACATCAGGATCATTGTAAAATTGTAATGATCGAAAATTGTCACTATTCCAAAATTGTTTTAATAATTTGGTGAGTTGAGGCCTTACAGTATTGGTAAGTCTATTGTCTATAATTAAAAAAGTAGTATTACAACCAATTAATTTTAGAAATGAATTAAAAATTGAAAGTTGTTTTTTTGCAAAAGTGTTTACTGAACTTGTTTCGTCAATTGTATAAATAGTTTCTTTACAATTGACAGATTTCAATAAATCAAATTTTAAAAGTGTAAAATTGAAATGACTTACTGTAATCAGTTTTGCTTCTTTCGGAAGTTCAGATAAGGATGTTGGTTTTGTTTGTGGAAATTCATAGTTGTCTATAAGAGGAATGTACTTCAATTGAGGATATTCATCTTCAAGTCCATCAACATATTCAACATATTGATTTTCCCCAAATGTAGAACAAGATGAATAAAAAATGGAAATCAAATCATTGTCTGGTAGCAATAGGTTTTTATCTATTAGTTTTTCATAATCTTGAATTGTCTCAGTGGTGGGATTTTCATAGACATCAACTACATTGTTAAAAATAATATGAAAATTTAATTTTAGACTATCAAGATTTAAATTTTTAGAAACCAAAATAAAGCTTTCAAACAACATTAACTTTTGTGAACCTTCTTTAATCTGACTTAACGTACCAATAATTGAGAAGAGACTGTTATTCAATTCCTGCAAAATTATTTTGCCATTTGAATCAAAAATATTATCAGGCTCAATATGGTTGTAAATGGTTTTTAGGTCTTTGTATGTTTCAACACTAAACCCTTTTAACACGATTACCTTTACTTGTTCTAAGTCAAGATTTTCGATTTTTTGTCTGATTAGTTTCTTTTCAATATTCATGTTTCTTGTGTTAATATGTTTCGGGTATGTGTGAATACGATTGCCAATAAAATCCGAATACCATCAATATTTCGAATCTATCCACTATATCTTCAGCATTTCCATTTCCCACTCGAAAACAAATCACATTAAAAGGTGAAAACACATTAGAATAACCAGGGCACATAGGTAATAATTTGATGTAGGTGCGTTTAGAAGGCTAAAATAGTAAAAAAATAATTAGGTATATCAGTTAAACGAGAAATATTTTTTGGCTTTCCGCTAAATCTGTTGTGACACGTTTTCCGGGCTTTTGGCGGCTGAAAGGGCGGTTCTATGGCAATTGGAATTTACAATACCAAACTCCGAAAACTTTGTTGCTAAAACGATTCAGTTTTATACTTCGGGGGAGCTAAAAATGGTCCTATTATTAATACGGCGCAAGACGAGAATTTTTGTATCTTTGCAGCCCTAATTTCAGAATAAAAACAGCATGATTAATATAATATTACCCGATTCATCGGTTAAACAATTGCCCAAAGGAAGCACTGGCTACGATGTAGCTTTGAGCATCAGCGAAGGGCTGGCACGCAATGACCTGGCTGCCAAAGTAAATGGGGAAGTTTGGGAAGCTTCCCGCCACATTAACGAAGATTCTCGTTTACAACTACTTACATGGAACGACGCCGAAGGAAAAGCTGCCATGTGGCACTCGTCGGCTCACCTGATGGCCGAAGCCATCGAACTACTATACCCCGGGGCTAAATTTGGAATCGGACCCGATATTGACAATGGCTTTTACTACGATGTAGACTTTGGTCAAAACACCATTGCCGAAAAAGACCTGGAAGCCATTGAGAAAAAAATGATGGAACTGGCTAAAAACAAGCAGGAATATGTGAGAAAAGAAGTCACCAAAACCGAAGCGCTGGAATATTTTACCAAAAAAGGCGACGAATATAAACTGGAGCTTATTCAGGATTTGGAGGATGGAAAGATTACTTTTTATCAAACCGGCGATTTTGTTGACCTGTGCCGCGGGCCTCACCTTCTCAATACCAGCCCCATAAAAGCCATTAAATTGCTCAATATTGCCGGTGCTTACTGGCGTGGCGACGAAAACAGAAAAATGCTTACCCGAATATACGGAATCACTTTCCCCAAGAAAAGCGAGCTCGACGAGTATCTGCTACTTCTGGAAGAAGCCAAAAAACGCGACCACAGAAAATTAGGAAAAGAACTGGGATTGTTTGCCTTCTCCGAAAAAGTGGGAAAAGGCCTCCCCTTGTGGTTACCCAAAGGTGCCATGTTGCGCGATCGCCTGGAATCTTTCCTTAAAAAAGTACAGAAACGCTATGGTTATGAACCCGTTATAACTCCCCATATTGGTCAAAAAGAGCTTTATGTAACATCTGGCCACTATGCCAAATATGGTCAGGATAGTTTTCAGCCCATTCACACACCGGTGGCCAACGAAGAGTTCCTGTTAAAACCCATGAACTGCCCCCACCATTGCGAAATCTACCGCACCGAGCCACGGTCCTACAAGGATTTACCCATCCGTTACGCCGAGTTTGGAACAGTTTATCGCTATGAGCAAAGTGGAGAGCTTCACGGCCTGACAAGGGTTCGCGGATTTACTCAGGACGACGCCCATATCTTTTGCACACCCGATCAGGTGAAAGACGAATTTAAAAAAGTGATGGACATTATCGATTTGATATTTAAGGCTTTGGACTTCAAAGAAGTTCTGGTTCAAATTTCACTTCGCGACCTCACCAATAAAGAAAAATATATTGGTTCGGAAGAAAACTGGATCAATGCCGAAAATGCCATTCGCGAGGTGGCCGACGAACGCGGAATTCCCGCCATTGTAGCCTATGGCGAAGCAGCTTTCTATGGTCCGAAGATGGACTTTATGGTTAAAGACGCTTTGGGCAGAAAATGGCAATTGGGAACCATTCAGGTAGATTACAATTTACCAGAGCGTTTCGAATTGGAATATGTGGGCGCTGACAACGAAAAGCACCGTCCGGTAATGATTCACAGAGCGCCTTTTGGCTCCATGGAGCGGTTTGTTGCGGTATTAATTGAGCATTGTGCAGGTAATTTCCCGCTCTGGTTAACTCCGGAACAGCTTATTATCCTGCCAATCAGCGAGAAATATCAAAATTATGCCGAAAATGTTTTGAAATTAATGGAAAATGCCGAAATTCGCGCCCAAATTGACACACGGAGTGAAAAAATGGGTCGTAAGATACGCGATGCCGAAGTTCGTAAAATTCCATACATGCTTATCGTAGGCGAAAAAGAAGCTGAAGATGGCACCGTATCTGTGAGAAGACATGGAGAAGGAGATTTAGGAACCTTTAGCATTGAAGCTATTGTCCAGAAAATTCAGGACGAGGTGAATGAAATAACGAAATTTAATTAAAAAACAGGAGAATATTGGCAGTAACAAATAATGTTTTTAGGGGAAGAAGCAGAGGCTCTTACCAAAAACCAGTGGATGCCCACCGAATTAACAAGTATATTACCGCTCCGGTTGTAAGGCTTGTGGGTGAAAATCTGGAAACAGGCATTTTTAATCTTAGAGATGCTTTGGATGTTGCAGAGAATGTAGGCTTGGATTTGGTAGAGATATCACCCACTGCAAGTCCACCGGTTTGTAGAGTAGTGGATTATAAAAAATTCCTATACGAGCAAAAGAAAAAGCAAAAGGAAATTAAAGCAAAGACTGCTAAGGTTGTTGTAAAAGAAATTCGTTTAGGTCCCCATACCGACGATCACGACTTTAATTTCAAAGTCAACCATGCACAGAAATTCCTTGAGGAAGGTGCGAAAGTGAAGGTTGATGTGTTTTTTAAAGGACGGAACATTGTTTATAAGGAACAGGGAGAAATCCAGCTTTTGCGTTTTGCGGAAGCTTTGGAGGATTACTGTAAGGTAGAAAATCTACCTAAATTAGAAGGGAAAAGGATGATTATGATGCTTAGCCCCAAGAAAAAGAATAAGTGAAAGCTTATTAGCTGTGACGAGAGTTGCAGTAATAGTTAGCAACATTATAAATAAAAAATTGTAGACTAATGCCAAAAATGAAAACTAAATCCGGTGCCAAAAAAAGGTTCACCTTTACCGGATCAGGTAAAATTAAAAGAAAGCATGCTTATAAAAGTCACATCTTAACTAAGAAGACTAAAAAGCAAAAGCGTAATTTAGGTTATGCAGCAATGGTTGAGAAAGCCGATGAGGCTGGAATTAGACTCATGCTTGCAAGGTAATTTATTAAAGTTTCAAAACTGTTGTTTTAGCCTTAAAGTTTCAATTTGAACGCTAAAACGAAAAAATTAAAAAAAAATGCCAAGATCAGTAAATGCAGTTGCGTCAAGATCAAGACGTAAAAAGATTTTAAGCCGTACCAGAGGTCAATTTGGTCGCAGGAAAAATGTTTGGACAGTAGCCAAGAACTCTTATGAAAAAGGTTTGGGTTACGCCTATCGCGACAGAAAAGCCAAAAAAGCACTTTACAGACAAGTTTGGATTGCTCGTATTAACGCTGCAGCCCGCATGTATGGAATGTCTTACTCAGTTTTTATGGGCAAAATCCATAAAAAAGGTATCGAACTTAACCGTAAAGCTTTGGCCGATTTAGCCATGAACAATCATGCTGCTTTTAAAGCCATTGTTGATGCTATAAAATAATTTAGCAACTCTAACGAAAAAAAACCGGTAACACATTGTCACCGGTTTTTTTATTGGATGTATAAATTAAACTATAATGTTACTAAGTTATTCATTCCCATAGTAATAGCATCCTGATTGAGAGGAATGAGCTTATGGTAACGCTCTGGAAGAGATTTCTTAAGTCCCAGAATTACATTTTCGAGTTTCACAATGGGGCGGGCTTTTAAATAAGCTCCCAAAATCACCATATTGAAAATCTTACTATTTCCCATTTCTGAAGCTAATTTTGCTCCTTCAATGGTATAGATGGTAATATCTTTTCTGGTGGGATGATGTATGATTCCATTGGGATCGTAAATAAGTACTCCCCCAGTTTTTACGGTGCTTTCGAATTTATCCATCGATTGCTGGTTGAGAATGATAGCAGTATCGTATTTTGTTAAAATAGGGCTGCTGATTCGTTCGTCGCTGATAATTACTGTTACATTGGCAGTACCACCACGCATTTCTGGTCCGTAACTTGGCATCCAGGTTACTTCCTGATCCTGCATGATTCCACTGTAGGCCAAAATTTTTCCCATGGAAAGAACACCTTGTCCTCCAAAACCAGCTATAATTAATTCTTCTGTCATAATTTTCAGTTTTAGCAGTTTATTTCACAAAATTTCCATCCACCTTAATATCGCCCATGGGGAAATAGGGGAACATATGGTCAACCATCCATTGATTAGAATCTAAAGGAGTCATTTTCCAGCCACTGTTGCAATTGGAAACGATTTCGACAAAGGCTAAACCTTTTTTATCGCGCTGAACTTCAAAAGCTTGTCTGATGGCTTTTTTGGCTTTTCTAACCGCCGCAGGAGTATGAACAGCCTGACGGGTTACAAAATGAGTACCAGGCAACTGGGCGATAAGCTCTGTCATTTTTAGTGCATTTCCCATGGTGGCCACATCACGACCATAGGGAGATGTAGAAGTTTTCATTCCGCTGAGTGTGGTAGGCGCCATTTGTCCACCAGTCATTCCATAAATACCATTATTCACGAAAATGATAACAATATGCTCGCCACGATTGCAGGCATGAAGGGTTTCGTTACCACCAATAGCAGCCAAATCGCCGTCACCCTGATAGGTAAATACATATTTCTCAGGCCAAACGCGTTTAATACCAGTTGCCACAGCCGGAGCTCTTCCGTGAGCAGCCTGAACCATATCAATGTTCATGAACTCGTAAGCCAGAACCGAGCAACCCACTGGAGCAACTCCGATGGTATCTTCGGTTATTCCCATTTCTTCAACCACTTCCATCACAATCCGGTGAGCTGTTCCATGTCCGCAACCCGGGCAATAGCTCAGCACCTTTTCGGTCATGTTGGCTGTTTTTGAGTAAACCAGATTTTCGGGTTTTATAATATCTTGAATATCCATGTTTTATCCTCCAATAATTTTTTGCTCCAGAGCAGTTAATACTTCTTCGGGTGAATGAATCACGCCACCATAGCGACCAAAATGAGCTGCTTTTGCGCGACCTTCAATAGAAAGCTGAACATCTTCAATCATTTGACCCGCGCTCATTTCAACGGCTAAGAATCCTTTTACTCTTCCTGCAAGCTCATAAAGGGCTTTTTTGGGGAAAGGGAACAGTGTAATGAGTCGGAAAATACCAGCTTTAATACCTTTAGCTCTGGCTTGTTCCATAGCTTTTTGAGCAATACGGGCACTGGAGCCATAAGCCACAAAAATATATTCGGCATCGTCGCAATTAATCATTTCATAACGAATTTCTTCTTCGCACATTTGAGCGTATTTCGCCTGAAGCTTATGATTGTGTTTTTCTTGTTTATAAGGATCCAATTCCAGAGATGTGATGATATTTCGTTCTTTTCCAGCAGGACGACCTGTGGTTGCCCATTCGCCATATTTTTCCTTAATTTCCTGGTCGGTTAAACGTGGAAGCGGATCGGGCATGGAAACTTTCTCCATCATTTGACCAATGATACCATCGGATAAAATGAGAACCGGATTGCGGTATTTGAAAGCCAAACGAAATGCATCGGCCACAAAATCAGCCATTTCCTGAACAGAAGAAGGAGCAAGAACCAACAAGCGATAATCGCCGTGTCCGCCACCTTTTGTTGCCTGGAAATAGTCGGCCTGTGAGGGTTGAATGGTACCAAGACCTGGTCCACCGCGAACCACATTCACAATAACGGCGGGTAGTTCGGCGCCTGCTATATAGGAAATTCCTTCCAATTTCAAACTGATACCCGGGCTTGACGAAGATGTCATTACTTTTTTTCCTGCACTAGCGGCACCATAAACCATATTTATGGCGGCTATTTCGCGTTCCGCTTGTTAAACAACCATACCTGTTCTTTCCTCAGGCCGCTCCATCATGAGGTATTCTATTACTTCGGATTGCGGCGTGATGGGATAACCGAAATAAGCATCGCAACCAGCCCTGATAGCGGCTTCGGCAATTGCTTCATTTCCCTTCATTAATTTTATTTCAGCCATATAAATGTCTTTGATATTGTTATTAACTAAGCTACTTTCACTTTATAAACTGATATTACTCCGTCGGGACAAACTACAGCGCAGTTTGCACAGCCTATACAAGCATCTGGATTCTCCATATAGGCGTAATTATACCCCTTACCGTTAACATTTTTTGATAACAGTATAACATCGGTAGGACATGCCGGAATACAAACGCTACAGCCTTTGCATTTTTCCACGTCTACTACAATTGCTCCTTTGATTTTTGCCATCTTTTTCTGATATTAAATTTCATCTATGCGCGAAATTAGCTATTTTAAATAAGATAGTTAGCCGGGCAGACCGCAGTTGATGGTGGTGGCTACAATTTAGAAATATTTTAAATTGAAGGGTACAGAAATCATGAAAAAAAATGGAATTAATTATCTTATTTACAACACTTTATGAAATAAAATATCACCTTGTGTGCAAATAATAAAAGGAATAGGTAAATTACTGAAATTGAAATTCAGAGCTATTTCTGCTGCGATGTTTTGGGTAGTCGAAGTGAAAATACAGAGCCTTTATCCAATTCGGATTTTACGGTGATATCACCATCCATCATAACCGCCAATTGTTTTGAAATGGAAAGTCCTAAACCAGCTCCCCCATATTTTCTTTTTGATCCTTCTTCGACTTGTTGGAACATTTGGAAAATAAAATCGAGCTTTTCGGAAGCTATACCGATTCCTGAATCTTCAATGTCAATTTCAACAAAATCGTCAGTTTCTCTAAGCTTGATATGGACATAGCCTTTCATGGTAAATTTCAAGGCATTGCGAATCAGGTTTATGAGTATTTGTTTAACCCTGTATTCGTCGCCACAAACCAGCATTCCAGGTTCATTTATAAGGATTTTTAAATCGATATCAAGCTTATCCAAAATATGAATTTCGTGGGGGAATATCTCAAAAACTTCATAGATTGTTTTCACAATATCGAATTTATGCCGCTCAACCTGCATTTGTTGAGCCTCAATGAGAGAAATATCGAAAATGTCTTCAATGAGATTGAGCAGAACATTGGAATTGTTATTAATAATCCGTGAAAATTCTCTGATTTCGTTGATATTCTCTTCTTCAAAAATAAGGTTGGCAAAACCGATGATTGCATTAAGCGGGGTTCTGAGCTCATGCGACATGGTGGCTAAAAAAGCTGATTTTAAACGGTCGGCTTCTTCGGCTTTTAATTTAGATGCTATAAGTTCCTTTTCAGTATTGCGTCGTTCGGTAACATCGCGCCCCACCACAATAAGATTCTTTCGGGTTCCATCGACATTGAATACCGGAATTTTTAAAACATCGTAGGACATTTGATTACCACCTGGTGTAGTTATAATCTCATCGCCTCTGCTTATTTCTCTTTCAATCCAGCATTTTTCATCCGTATCCATGCAGGTTAAAAAAGAGTTCTTGTAAATTTCGTGGGTGAAAGGTGCTAAATCAGCATCGGTTTTTCCAATATAACTCACGCCTTTTAACTGAAACAACTCCAAATCTGCATCATTGGCCAATAACCATTTACCAGCTCCATCCTTAAAGCAAATGATGTCGGGCATATGATTAATCATCTCCATAAAAAGACGATTGGATTCTGCTGCATCGTCAACAATTGTTTTTTCTTTTCTCACTGGCTCAAAAACCAGCAAAAACTTATTATCGGGCAGTGGAGCCGCCTTCATTTTATAGGAGTTTAGGTTCCCCGTTTTCGATTTTATCTGTACTTCAGTCTGGTAAGCCTCACTCAATTGGATGCTTGTATAAATGGCGCTGTAAGCCTCCTTCGACATTAATCCCAGCTGAACTACTCCCACCGGATTGCCTTCAAATTCAGAGCTTTTATAACCAAACTGAATGGAAAATAAATCATTAAACGAGATGATGGTTCCATCAATATGAGCAATAAGAATCGCAAATAGTTGGTCGAACCCTTTATAATCTCCATATGAACTGTCGGCTTTAGAGTTGCCGCCAGAGCTTTTTTTACCAAATAGGCCCATTTATCACTTGTTTTGTCAAATTTATAAAAAAATTACTCCGATATTCATCAAATTAATTATTTTAGTAATCTAATTAAAACAAGCACCATGTTACCGCACAGCTTTTATTTGGCCTTCGGGAATTTATTGTATGCCATTGCCAAGTCGGATATGGAAATTCAAGACGAAGAAATTTCTGTATTTCAAAAGATTACAAAGGATGAACTGGTTAAACTAGCTCATAATCTCGAGTCGGATGATTATGATATCATGCTCACCGATTCTGGTTTTTTGAGTAGCTACGACGCTGAATTTCCTTCGGAGATAGCCCTGGATAAATTTATTGACTACTACTCCAATCATAAATATTTGTTCAACTCAGTGGTTAAAAAATTCTGTATTGATTCGGTGGTTAAGGTTGCCGAAGCTTTTGGTGGTATTGTTTCGGAAGAAAAACAGATTATTGCCAAATTGAGAGATGCATTTACAGAATAAATCAGCGGGTTTAATTCTGCATCCTGACTTTTAGGTCCTCCAAAAGTTTTAAAGCATCCTTAATGGAGCGTACATGACTGAATATCAAGCTTAATTTTTCATTCTTTTCGCGAAGTTTACAATTGGAATTGGATTGTATTATCGAGAGCATCTTGCTGAAATAGTCGGTGGAATAGAATTTACTCTCCTGATTGCTGATAAAATAGGCATATAAATAATCTCCTTTCATTCGGATGAGTTCAAAACCCAAATCTTTGCCAAGCCATTTAATTCGCATGGACTGAACCAGGTTTTCAACCGCTGTGGGCAAAGGACCAAACCGATCGTGCAGGGCATTAAC
Organism: uncultured Draconibacterium sp.; assembly: GCA_964293475.1. Classification (GTDB taxonomy): domain Bacteria; phylum Bacteroidota; class Bacteroidia; order Bacteroidales; family UBA12170; genus UBA12170. Next base: position 44,346 of record CAXYYJ010000031.1, on the reverse strand, counting down.
GAATTCCTGCAGTTTGTTCTCTGTTTCTATGAGCGAAAGTTCCTTATAAAGCGATAATCTTTCGGCAATATTCTCCACATAATCATCTGGAATCAGGGCGTTTAAATCGGTATCAAGCTGGCATTCATTCACAAAATCGGAGGGCGTTTGAACGTGGCTTGTATCAGAATATTCAGCATCCTTAAGCTCTTGCAGGGCTTCGTCGAGAATTTTTTGATACATTTCGAAGCCAATTTCCGAAATAAATCCCGATTGCTCGGCTCCAAGAATATTTCCCGCTCCGCGAATATCGAGGTCGCGCATGGCGATATTGAATCCGGAACCCAGGTTGGAGAATTCTTCTATGGCCTTCAGTCGCTTGCGGGCTTCATCGGTCAAAGCCAGTTCGGGGGGTGCCAGCAAATAGCAAAAAGCCTTTTTATTGCTTCTGCCAACGCGTCCGCGCATCTGATGCAACTCACTCAACCCGTAGTGGTTGGCTTCGTTGATGATGATGGTATTCACATTGGGAATATCGAGTCCCGATTCAATGATTTTGGTGGCCAACAGCACATCATAGTCGCCTTCGATAAAATCGAGCATGGTTTTTTCGAGTTTAGCTCCATCCATCTGACCGTGTGCAATGGCAATTTTTACGTCGGGCACAAAGCGATGAATCATGGCTGCTACTTCTTCGATATTCTGAACTCTGTTGTGAACAAAAAACACCTGTCCTCTCCTACTCACTTCGTAATGAATGGCATCGCGAATAATCTCTTCCGAAAATGCCCTGACTTCGGTGAGCACAGGCTGGCGGTTTGGTGGCGGCGTATTGATTACGCTCAAATCGCGGGCTCCCATAAGGGAGAATTGCAAAGTTCGTGGGATGGGTGTGGCAGTTAAAGTAAGTGTATCAACATTGACTTTGAATTGCTTGAGTTTTTCTTTAATCGATACTCCAAATTTTTGCTCTTCGTCCACAACCAACAAGCCCAGGTCTTTGAATTTCACTTCTTTACCCACAAGTTTGTGTGTCCCGATCAATATATCAACCTTACCTTGTTCCAGGTCGGCTAAAATGGATGAAATTTTTGCAGCACTGCGAAAGCGACTGATATATTCCACCCTTGCCGGAAAATCCTTTAGGCGTTCGCTGAAGGTTTTGTAATGCTGATAGGCTAAAATGGTGGTTGGAACAAGTACAGCAACCTGCTTGCTGTCGGTCACTGCTTTGAAAGCAGCCCGGATGGCAATTTCTGTTTTCCCAAATCCCACATCGCCACAAATTAGCCTGTCCATGGGATGTTCTAGTTCCATATCTGCTTTAACTGCCTGAGTGGCTTTGAGTTGGTCGGGAGTATCTTCGTAAATAAAACTGGCTTCCAACTCGTTTTGCAGATAGGTATCGGGGGCAAAACTAAAACCGGGTTGCATTTTTCGCTCGGCGTAGAGCTTAATCAGTTCCTGTGCAATGTCTTTTACCCTGCTTTTTGTTTTATTTTTCAGGGCTTTCCAGGCTGGCGACCCAATTTTATTGAGCTGCGGGGGCGTTCCATCCTTTCCAGAGAATTTCGAAATCCGGTGAAGCGAGTGAATATTTACGTAGAGCAGGTCATCGTTTTTATAGATGATGCGGATAACTTCCTGCACTTTGCCGTTGTTAACAATTTTCTCCAACCCATCGAAGCGACCGATACCGTGGTCAATATGAGTTACATAGTCTCCTTTTCGTAAATCGTAGAGTTCTTTGATGGTGATGACTTCTTTTCCGCCGAATCCCTCGCGAAGTCTGAAGCGCTGATAACGGTCGAAAATCTGATGGTCGGTATAAACCGCTATTTGGTTATCGTTATCAATAAACCCCTGATGCAGACCTATTTGAATGCTATTGTAAATCTGATGTCCGTTCTCGCCCAGCAAATCTTCAAAAATTTGCTGCAAGCGCAAAAGCTGCTTTTCCGACTCACTGACAATCACCGTTTTAATGCCATTGGCTTTGTTGGTGTTCAAGTCGTCGATGAGCAGTTCAAAGTGTTTGTTGAAGTTGGGTTGCGGTTGAATATCGAAGGATAAATCGGGGGTTTTGTCAGCTTTTTGCTGGGTAAAGACCACATGCATTCGTTCCATGTCGGTTTTTACTGAATGGCCAGTAACAAATAGCTCTTCGGGGTGCAAATGTTTTATTTCCCCCTTTAGGTTTTCGTAGTGCTTCAACGCCGATTCGTAGCCCTGATTCAGCTTGTCGAAGATAAAATCTTCCTGATGCAACCACAAACGCGCTTCGGCAGGCAACATTCCGACAAAGGAAGCTCTTTTCTCTTTTATTTCCTGACGCTGAAGATTTGGAAGTATTTTAGCGGTTTTCAACGTTTTGATGCTGAGCTGAGTAGCTGGATCAAAAGTTCTGATGGACTCAATCTGATCGCCAAAAAACTCCAGGCGATAGGGATAATCGAAAGCATAGGAAAACACATCCATCAATCCGCCCCTGAGTGCAAACTGTCCGGGCTCAACCACAAAATCGACGCGGGAAAAGCCCAGATGAACGAGTTTTTCGAGCAACTCGTCCTGCTCCATTAATTCTTCTGAGTGGAGTAGAATGGTGTGGTCGGTTACATATTTCTTCGATACTATTTTCTCCGAAAGGGCTTCGGGGAAACTAATAACCATTAAATCTTTTGTTCCGGAGGTGAGTCGGGTAATAACTTCGGTTCGCGAGAGCAGGTTGGCGCTGTCCGGATGATCGGTTTCATAGGGACGTTTATAACCCGAAGGATAGAACATGATTTTTTTGCGGTAGTAATCCACTCCCACATCATCCAGAAGATTTTCAAGATCGTTGTACAAGTAGGCCGCCGACTCTTTATCGGGCATTACCACCAGGTGAAACCCTTTTTTCTCTATAAAAACCAATGACATGTAGATGGATAATGAAGAGCCTATCAGGCCTTTGAGTCCAATTTGCTGTTTATGGTCGTATAACTGAAAAAACTGTTTTGTTTTATCTGACTGATAACGGGAGAGTAAATCGCCTAATTTCAATTTGTGTGCTATTTTTGGCAAAAATAAGAAAGAAATCCGGATGGGGAAACCCGAAAAATCTGTAAAAGAATTCTCTGTTGAAAGAACGCACTTTTCGTCTTCATATGCCTGATTATCAATAATTCCGTTGCTTTCAACTTTCCGCTGTTTTTTTCTCTGGTGAACAGATTTTTGGTTTTCTGATAAAACCGCTTCTGTACTCGTTTATCATCTCGGCAAATTTTTGCCTGAAGGATCGCATGGATTTGATTTTCCGGTAGGTTTCGTAGTTCATAGGTTCTAAATTTATTCTGTTTCTGTTTCGGTGTCTTCGTCCATGGCCTGATTAAACAGCGATGATGCCCGTTTTATGGCCTGGCTTCCGAATCTCAGCCGCACCTTGTCCATGGCCTGATACAGGCTAATCATCTCGGGGGTATCTTCGAAAAGGTTGAGTTGCTGAACCCCATAAACCAAATCGCTGAGCCGCACGCCCACAAGCCTGATAAGCATGCGGCGGTTATAGAGTTTCTCGAACAGCTCGGTGGCTACTTTCATAAGCACATGATCGAACGATGTATAGGGAATATGTTTTTGCTGGGTGTGGGTATCGAAGTTGGAATAGCGGATTTTAATGGTGATACAGCCCGTGAGCTTTTGCTTTTTGCGGAGCTGAAAGGCAAGTTTTTCGACCATGGAGATAATGAGAAGTCTTAAGAAAACCACATCGGTGGTATCTTTTTGGAAAGTTCGTTCGCTGCTGATGCTTTTCCGTTCGCTGTAAGGCTCCACGGGGCTCAAATCGATGCCATTGGCTTTTTTCCAGATGATGGTTCCGGATTTTCCGAGCACCTGTTCCATCATATCGGGGGGAATACGGCTGAGAGTTTCGATGGTCGAAACGCCCATGGAGCGGAGAAGGTGGTAGGTTTTTTGGCCAATCATGGGAATTTTGCGGATGGACAAAGGGAACATAAAAGGCTTCACCATTTCGGGAGTTACCTGAAGCTCGCCATTGGGTTTGGCTTCGCCGGTGGCCATTTTAGCCACTGTTTTATTCACCGAAAGGCCAAAGGAAATGGGCAATCCGGTTTCTTTGATGATTTGCTGCCTCAGCTCGTGGGTCCATTGATAGGAGCCAAAAAAACGATCCATTCCGGTAATGTCGAGGTAATGCTCGTCGATGGAAGCTTTCTCGTAAACCGGAGCTTTATCGGCAATAACATCGGTAACCAACCGCGAGTATTTGCTGTAGTTATCCATGTCGCCCCGAATGATAACAGCGTCTTTGCAAAGGCGCTGAGCCAGCTTCATGGGCATGGCCGAATGAACTCCGAAAGCCCTGGCTTCGTAACTGCAACTGCTCACCACTCCCCTGTCCGACGTTCCGCCAATGATTACAGGCAACCCCACCAGCTTGCTGTTCATGAGCCGCTCCACCGAAACAAAAAAGCTGTCGAGGTCGAAATGTGCAATGGTTCTGTTGTGATAATCTGTTGGCATAAAAAGTTTTATAAAAAAATTGCAGCATTCAAAATTTTGTTTAATTTTGATTATTATTTAATCATTTTTGCGGCTATAATATAATCATTATATTTTTAAAGTGGTGAGCCGAAATTGTTAAAAAAAGAGAATTGCAAAATGATTGCGGCAAAATGCGAAACAGCGAACAGAAAATAAAACAGGGATTTTAAATATCAGGTATTATGTCAATTTTTAGCGAAAACATCAAGTTATTAAGAAAAAGAAAGCGGTTTACTCAGGAAGATGTGGCGGAGAGTTTGCACATGAAACGCTCCACCCTGAGTGGCTACGAAAACGAGATTGCCCAGCCCGGCATGGCTGTATTAATCAGTTTTTCGGAGTATTATAATGTTTCGGTCGACACGCTCATCCGCATAGATTTGAGCGCATTGCCCGAGAGTCAGCTCAACCAGTTGGAACGGGGTTACGATGTGTATATTAAAGGGAGTAAATTGCGGGTTTTGGTAACATCGGTAAATGCCGACAACGAAGAAAACATAGAACTCGTGCCCGAAAAAGCACAGGCGGGCTATGCCAGCGGATTTGCCGATCCGGAGTATATTAAAATATTGCCCACCTTTCAGCTCCCCTTTCTTTCGAAACAAAAGAAATACCGCACTTTTCAAATTAGCGGCGATTCCATGCTGCCCATTCCCAGCGGCTCTTTTGTTACCGGAGAGTTTGTTCAAAACTGGACTTTTATCAAAAACAAACAAGCCCATATCATTGTCACCCTGAACGATGGCATTGTTTTTAAGGTGGTTGAAAACAGAATAGAATCGGATGGGAAGCTCATTCTCCATTCACTAAACCCACTTTTTTCACCCTACGATATTCAAATTCAAGATGTTAAAGAAGTTTGGAAATTTGTAAACTATATCAGCGGCGAATTGCCCGAAACCAACGAAATGCGAACCGAAGCTTTGGCCATAAGCCTGAAAAGCCTGCAGAAAGAAGTGCAACAGATTCAAACCCGACTTCAGCTTTAGCAAGGATTTTCTATTGATTTTCAGCACATAAACATCATTTTAGGCTGAAGCCAAAATCGGCTTCGGCCTTTGGCTCATTTGTCTATCTTTGCACCCAAAATTTTAAAACAGCAGAATGATTTCAATTGATGGACTGGCCGTGGAATTTGGCGGAACAACCCTTTTTAAAGATATTTCGTTTGTGGTGAACGACAAAGACAGAATTGCCCTGATGGGCAAAAACGGAGCCGGAAAATCGACCCTGCTAAAAATTATTGCCGGAGCAAAATCACCCACGAGAGGAAAAATTACCGCCCCCAAAGAATCTGTGATTGCCTATTTGCCCCAGCATTTGATTGTGAATAATGAGCGAACTGTGTTTCAGGAAGCCTCGCTGGCTTTTGGCGATATGCAAAATATGCAGCACGAGCTCAACGAGCTCAACCTTGAGTTGACACAACGCGCCGATTATGAATCGGAAGAATATTACAGCATCATTGAGAAAGTGTCGGATTTGAGCGAAAAGCTTTACAGTCAGGGCGAAGTGAACTACGATGCCGAAGTGGAAAAAACGCTGATGGGTTTGGGCTTTGAGCGGACAGATTTCCACCGAAACACCAGCGAATTCAGCGGCGGATGGCGCATGAGAATTGAATTGGCCAAAATTCTTCTTCAAAACCCCGATTTGATTCTTTTGGATGAGCCCACCAACCACCTTGACATTGAATCGGTTCAGTGGCTGGAAGATTTTTTGATTAACGGGGCCAAAGCCGTTATGGTGATATCGCACGATAAAATGTTTATCGACAATATCACCAACAGAACCATCGAATTAAGCATGGGAAAAATTTACGATTACAAAGTAAATTACTCCACCTATTTGCAACTGCGAAAGGAACGAAGAGACCAGCAGCAAAAAGCCTTTGATGAACAACAGCGATTTATTGCTGATAACCAGGAATTTATAGACAGATTCAGGGGAACTTATTCCAAGACGCTTCAGGTTCAATCGAGGGTGAAGATGCTCGAGAAGCTTGTGCTTCTGGAAGTTGACGAGGTAGATACTTCCCATTTAAAACTGCGGTTTCCGCCTTCTCCCCGCTCAGGCTCCTATCCAGTAACTGCCGAAGAAGTTGGAAAATCCTATGATGAACATCTGGTATTTCAGAATGCCAGTTTCAGCATACAGCGTGGCGAAAAAGTAGCCTTTGTGGGTAAAAATGGCGAGGGAAAATCGACCATGATAAAAGCCATTATGGGTGAGATAAATTTTGATGGGAAACTAAGTCTGGGGCACAACACCCTTATTGGCTATTTTGCTCAAAATGAAGCCTCACTGCTCGACGAAAGCCAAACCGTTTTTCAAACCATCGATTATATTGCCAAAGGCGAAATCAGGAATAAAATAAAAGATATTCTGGGGGCTTTTATGTTTGGCGGCGATGACTGGGACAAGCCCGTTAAAATTTTATCAGGGGGAGAAAGAACACGACTTGCCATGATAAAACTGCTGCTGGAGCCTGTGAATCTGCTTATTCTCGATGAGCCCACCAACCATCTCGACCTGAGAACCAAAGACATTCTAAAACAAGCACTTATGGATTACGATGGCACTTTGATTCTCGTTTCGCACGACCGCGATTTTCTGGATGGAATGGTGAGTAAGGTTTTCGAATTTGGACACAAGCGGGTAAGAGAGCATTTTGAAGGAATTCAGGAATTTTTAGCCCGAAAAAAGATGGAGCATTTGCGGGAACTGGAGAAGAAAAGCTAATGTAAATCTTAGATTATCTACTCTGTAAGGACTTGTTTTTGTGACCTTTGCAAAGAAATACTCAAATTTTACAGCACTAACCTATCAGATATTAGCTGCGTGAAATAATCAGCCGACCAATAATCCACGCTCTCACCATGATTTAAAAAAGGACGAACTTCTTCCGATGCTTTTTTAAAATCAATTCTTTCAACCCTTTCCAAAAGCAATTGCATAAATAATGGTGAAGTGAGTTTGGTTTCAGCGGAAATGTCGCCACTTTCTATCATTCTGATTTCCAAATGCTCTAAATTAAGCTGAACTCTTTTCTTCAAATACCATTCTAAATCAAACCAGTCTCTTCCTTTTACTCTGGTTTTCCATTTTCTGCAAAGCACCGCGTGCATTTTACCAGCAAAGAGATTGGGCAGAGTCATTGAAAGAACATTAAAAGTAATGGGATCGTAAAGGGTTTTGTGTTCAGTTTGAAAAACCAAAGGCGGATTTGTATCAACTTCAATTTTTATTTTTATGCTCTTTTCGCTCTGCTTTTGTTTGATAAAAGGATGGAAAACAGGGGACAAATTAAGCTCAAAAACTGAAGTATCATTCTTTAAAAAAGCTGATTCGATATTAGAGAAATCGTTGGTTTTGAGTTTTGAATTAATCTGAATACGAACTCCAAGAGCTTCAAATTCATTTTTTATAAAAGAAAAATAGGGTTCAAGCTTAAAGGATGGATTTTTCTCTAAAAGACTAAAATCCAAATCCTCAGAAAACCTGTTCAATCCGTAGAGAATTCTTAAAGAAGTTCCCCCATAAAACGCGGCTTTTGTAAAAAACTGCCCCCTATATAATCCTAACAGTGTGATTTCCTGATATATTTCCTTTAGAGCTCCTGTTAAATCCTGTTCAGATTCGATGGAATATTTCTCCAGCATTTGATTGATGATGCTCATAACCTGGTAATTAGTTTTAAAAATAGGTTTATTTTCTTTGATTTTGAGACTTCATAATATGTTGAGATAATCTCACGATTCAGAGTTGTCAATTCGGACATTTCTATTCTTAAATCATCCTCCAAATAAGCTCGCATTTCTTCAATTGATTGAATATCTGTGTCTTTTGAAAGGAAAATTTTATCACAAACTGCCTTTTCTACTGTGGCCATAAGAAATTTATCATTATTGCCATTACGCATCGCCAGCCCCAAGGGAAACAATTCGGTTTGAATTTTTCGGTAGGAAAAAAGCCCGAACTGAGTATTGAAGGTTTTTGGTCGTTTGGTGGTGACTGAAGTCACTTCATAAACGCGCTCAGGAATCAGATTGTAATAACTTAAAGCATAATCCATGGATATATACGATGGCCCCAGCAGGTGATTGGCGATACTTTCCAGAGAAACAGCATGTTGATGTACCTTAGATTTATGGACGTACAACCCCCTTTTCAAAGGTGAGAGAATTGCCTTTTTCATCAAATCTTCAATTTTATTATTTACCGATTTATATCCCAAAGATTTAAGCACGCTGCTTAAACTGGCATAATCAACTATATGATTAGTTAATTTTAATAATTCTCTCTCAATATCAATGTCCATTTTTCCTGAAATTACATAGTTAATCGGCAAATTACCGATTATCTATGCAAAGATAGGAAATTTTCATTCCTATTTCAATCCTCCCAATCTAAAAGTCGTTTATTGCCGCTGAGCGCCTGAATTTGGCTGATTTCCTGCGACACTTCCAGAACTCCCAGATAAACAGAGTTTTCGTCACGAACCGCAAAATACTGAATAAGAACATATTGACTGCCAAGATGGATATAAAATGAAGCACTGTCCTTATTGCCTTTTCGAAAGGCATCGACAATTCGCTCCACAATATGCACCGATGCCGGTGGATGGCAATTCTTCACATCGCGGCCAATAATTGCCTGAGTTCGGGGAAAAATGCGGTGCTTGGGCGTGCTGTAATAGCGAACCTGATTGTTCTCGTCAACAAAGGTTATGTCAACAGGCAGGTGATTGAATATTTGTCGAATCTGGCTCACCTTCAAAAACCCAGTCCCCAGATTTACCACACCTTCTTCCGGGCTCTCGGGCTCGAAATACTGATTGGCATGACTTGGCTGAACGAAAGGAAAACTAAGCTCGTCGGTCAAAAGAAATAAGGCATCGAGCTCAGGCTTGTCAATGGTTTCCATGATGTGGGGAAAAAGAATTTTCTCATCACGAAATATGATGGCCGTGATTCTAAAACTTATATCGCCCGCCAGTTTGTTAATGACAGGAAGTTGCCAATTCTCAGCCGGCTCCAATTCTTTAATAATATCCGCAAGGTTGGCCCGAATATCATCATGAAAAGCCCACATGAGCTGAACACAGCGAAAATGGCTCCATTTTTTCTCAAGCAGCGGAAAAATCACATTTTCCTTGATGGAATAGAGCTGTGTAAAAATTTGCAGCTCGGAGTAAATATTAATCAATTGCTTTGTTACCAATGGATTAGCTTCGGAATTTAGCTGTTTAATCAGGGGGCGTGATGCCAAAAGAAGCTCGTGAGCCTTTACATTATTTTGTTCACAATACCACAAAAAACTTTCCTTAGGCAATTCGATGGACGGGTATTGGTTAATGGATTTAAAAACCAGATTTAATAGTTTATTTACCAGCATCTTAGTTTCTTCCAAATCCATAGAATCGTCCATTATTTTATGAACTAAAACTATGATATCCGAAGGCATAATTTCATCTATCTGCCTGCTATACAAGTGGTAAAGCTCATTAACATTGGATTTGTTTCGAATGGCCTGAGCCAATTCAATTAAAAAGGAAATGCGGGTTTCGTTGTGCTGAGTAAATTCCGACATGATTATTTTTTTCCAAAATTAGTTAAATTACCCCCTGAAAATGAATAGAACCTGTCGAAATACCTATTTTTGGGGAAAACTATATCAATGGAAAAACACATCATCTATCAGGGAGAAAACATTCACTATACCGTTGAAGGACAAGGAGAAGTATTGGTTTTGCTTCATGGATTTATGGAGGATTCGGGCATGTGGAAGGAGCACTCAAGCGCTTTATCGAAGCAGTATAAGGTAGTTTCTGTGGATTTGCCCGGGCATGGGAAAACCGGAATCTGGCCAAATAATCATTCCATGGAATGGATGGCAGAGATTGTTTCGGTGGTTTTGGATGCAGAGAAAGTAACATCCTGTGTAATGATTGGTCACAGCATGGGCGGTTATGTAACCCTTGCATTCGCCGAGAAATACAAGGAGAAGCTTCTGGGGTTTGGATTGTTTCACAGTCATTCGCTGGCCGATACAGAAGAAGCGAAAACCAACCGCGTCAGGACCATTCAATTGGTAAAACAAAATAAAACCAGTTTTATTAATCAGTTTATTCCCGATTTGTTTGCCAAAAGCAACAGAGAACCGTTAAAAGACAAAATCGAAAATCAGTTAAAACAAGCCAATGAAATGAAACCTGAAGGCATTACTGGTGCACTGGAAGCTATGAAAAACAGACCCATGCGATTGGATGTTGTTGCATTCTCGAAAGTTCCGGTTTTGTTTATTTTGGGCAAACAGGATTCAAGAATTCCTCTGGATAAAGGATTGGCACAGGCTTCAACAGCAAAAAATGCTGAAATAATAGTTTTGGGCAACGCAGCTCACATGGGCTGGGCTGAGGAAACAGAGAGAACAATTTCGGCTCTGGAAGGGTTTATGAAATACTGTTTAATTTAGTCTAACAGGTAAACTTGTGCTTCTCCTTATCCCATTTAATATAAACAGCTTCAGGATGTTTGCCCACAAAGAGCAAATAATCTTCGGCAATTTGCGGATCGGTACTTAAATACTTTTGATAGGTGGAGTATTTGCCCCTGTGAACGCTAATAATCTTTTTTCCTTGTTCCAGATAATCTCTATGGGAAAAAAGTTTTAATAAAAGGTTTGACATGTGTTTTATGGTTTTGTGTAATTTGGTTTCAAATTTATAAAATGTGAGCTAATCTCACTTAAATGTTAATAAAAACTATGAAATTCTTAAAAAATTATATCGAGAAGAAGAAAAAGGAGTCTTTGTGGTCAAAGATTACCGATGTTTTGATGATTCTGCTAATTGTTGGACTCATCATTCCCTCCACCAGAACCCCAATTTTGGTGTTTTTTAAGCAAATAACCAATTTCAGTCCATCCGTTTCGGCGGAAGATGATTACGGAAAGCTAAATAGCAACGACTATTTATGGACTTTGGTGGATGAAAGTGGTCAACAAGTTCGATTGGAACAATTTGGAGACAAACCCATTTTTATCAATTTCTGGGCTACGTGGTGTGCTCCTTGTCTGGCCGAAATGCCTTCCATAGCTGAGCTGCAGAAAGAATTTGGCCAGGAAGTCCATTTCGTTTTCATCAGTTATGAAGATTTTACGAAAACCATCCCGCTATTACGCGAAAAACAATGGGATTTCAAAACCTATGTCCCCGCAAATCAGGAACCTAAGATACTGCAAAGCAATAGTTTACCCACCACATTCATCATAGACAAGCACGGGAAAATTGTAGTTAGAGAAACCGGAAATAAGAAGTGGAGTGGAAACAGCGTGAAAGAGCTTCTTCGGGAACTTATTAAGCAAAATTAAAAATCGCCTTCTTCCTTACGCTTAACGAGTTCTTTGGTTGACAACAAACCGCAAGCCGCAAAAATATCCTGTCCGCGAGATGCGCGCAGGGTGGTCATGATTCCTTTTTTCTTAAGATTGGCCTGAAACTGAAATATGGTTTCGTCGTCGGAGCCCAGCAAAGGCGTTCCGGGGATGGGATGAAACCTAATGAGATTGATGCGGCATTTGAGCCCATTGAGCAATCGGGCCAGCTGATCCACATGGGCTTTGGTATCGTTGAAATCCTTGAACATGATATATTCAAAACTCAACCGCCTTTGCCCGCCAAAATCGAAGCTTTTGATTTCGGAAATCAGATTTGGAAGATTGTACACACTTTCGATGGGCATAATTTTCTTTCTTTCCTCCTCAAAAGGAGAATGCAGACTGATGGCCAAATGAGCATCGGATTTTTGCAGGAAAATTTTCATCGCCGGAATAATTCCGATGGTAGAAACTGTGATTCTTTTGGGGCTCCAGCCCAAACCATAATCGGCGGTTAGAATTTCGATGCTTTTTAAAACCTGATCGAGATTGTCGAAAGGCTCTCCCATTCCCATATAAACCACATTGCTCAGCTTTTCGAACTCAGGCAAACTGTAGATTTGGTTTAAAATATCGCCCGATGAGAGTTGAGCCTGAAACCCCTGTTTACCGGTCATGCAAAACAAGCAACCCATTTTACAACCTACCTGCGACGAAACACAGAGTGTAGCTCGCTCTTTATCAGGAATATATGCCGCTTCGATAAACTGACCTATATTTACTTTGTAGAGATATTTTTTGGTTCCATCCACCGATTCCTGCACTGTGGTATACTCCGTTCTCTCAATTTCGTATTGCTCGCCGAGTTTGGCTTTGGCAGCATTGGAAATATTGTGCATATCGCTGAAACTGCGGGCGTTTTTCTTGTAGAGCCATTCGGCTATCTGAGTTCCATTGAATTTGGGCAATCCCAGATTCACTGCAATTTCCTGCAATTCGCTTTTCGTTTTACCAAATAGGTTTTCTTTAGCCATTAGAAATAAATTTCTGAGATTATATTTTCGTATTTCACTCCCCTATCAATGAGAATATCTCTGCTTTGCACCACCATTTCGGCACTTCCGCAGAGAAAAAAGTTTTGCTGAATATCAAGTGGTTCACTTTTCAAATAAGAAGTCAAGCGGCCCTCATAAAAACCATCATCCTTCAATGTGGAGCTACAGGGGATATAATTCAGGCCTTCAATGGTTTGAAACACCTCATGAAAATAGAAGCTTCCAGGCTCACGTCCGCCATAAATCAGGGTTTTATTTTGAGCTAAACCGCTTTTAGTCATGCTGTGAAACGGAGCAATTCCAGTTCCGGCAGCTATCCAGTAATCTGAGCTTTTTGTGCCATAGAACGCTCCGAAGGGCTTACTCATAAACACCTGGTCTCCAACTGTTTTTTGAGCCAAACGGGGGGTTAAAAACCCATCGGGCTTCACCTTGAAAAGTATGGCCAATTCTGAATCGTTCACGCCGCTGCAAATGCTGTAGAGCCGGGCGGGTTCTTGTTCGTGTAGGGTTAGTGCTACTACCTCTCCGGGATTGAAGGAAAACAATTTCATAAAATAATAGACAAAAGCATCCTCCGATAGTCTATGGATTTTTGTAATGTTGGTTGTATTATATTGATGTTTTTCGGTCATGCTATTAACTGCCTGCACATTTTAATTTTTTTGCAAAAATATTAAAAGTTAAACACTTCGGGCGATTTGTAAATGCATCAAATGATACCACCCTTGAATAGGTTCGCCCTGAAATCATTTCAAAAACTTAATATATCGGTCATTATTCCAAATCGTAATATATTAATATGCTGACCGAAGTAGATATTATAGTAGTCGGAACCTGAGTAATACTGCACAAACAGCCCAATATCTTTGAGAAATCGTGGATGATAGTAAAACACCAGACTCAGATTCAGCCGATCCCACGAAACTGATTCCCATTTATTTACATCACCAAATAGCCATGTTGCATCGAGCTTTAAAGATATATCGGATCGTTGGCTGGTGCGGGCTACAGACTTAGATGGGAGTTTAAAAATTGAAAATGAATTATGCCATCGCAAATTGGAGTATATTCCATCGAGCTCCAAAGCCATCCAGGGTTTTGGATGATATTCAAGAGAAGTTTTAAAGAACTGATGAGCATTTAGCCTTTGGCTATAATTTGTTTTGATAAGCCCCAATTCCAAATAATTTGTAGCAAAATCGCCCGAACGTTTATTCACATCCCCATTATCGAGAAAAAAACTTTCCTCCTGACCATTGGAATGGTGGGCTATGCGAGCATACAAATTAATTTGATATTGATTTTTGTTCTGGCAAATTTGATAGTAAAGCGTAATTTGAGGCACATAGCTTGGAGTCCTTACAGGAAATGACTCTTCCTGATACATCCTGATAATAATTTGTGGAGTAAGCACCCCCAATAAGCGAGAGTTGCTGCTTTGGCGCAAGAAGAAATTCGGAATAATATTTCCTTCGAACCACAGAGGCTGCAGGTTTCCAATGTCAGTTGGGAAAGTAATATAACTGTTGCCCTGATTTACCTGAGCTATTGTAGGTAATACAAGGGATTCGGTGGTATCGGATATTGATTGCGAATATAAACCACCCATAGAAGACACCAGAAATATCCACAATACAAAAACTCCAGGTCTAAAAACGACAATGGTTTGACTATAATTTACAAACACAACTATAAAGATTGTTTTTACTTTACTTAAAAACTCCGCAATATTATTTTCTACTATCATAAAGCATTATATTTTAACTAGTTATTCTATTGATAGATGGTAATACCAAACCCTAACTCCAAAACATCGTCTATTGGGATCGAGCTATTCCCCAATTTGCTGGCCAGATATAATCCTCTGGTTCCAAGCCTGAAATATAGTGAAACGGCAGAAGGTTTCAGCCCTTTCCCGTCTAGCTTTTTCTTCACTTCACCACCAACGAAAACGCCGGCATTTCGCCCGGGAGACCACCAATAATAGCCTTCGGGATAGTTATCGGGCAGTTTTACCCAATACTCATCGCCAAAAGTATGGTGAAGGAACCATCCCAAATTCAGCGGAAACAATACGTAATCATTTAATATGTAGATTCGAACAAATCTTGTAGTCATTTGAATACTAACACTATGCAAATCAAAATCTGACAACCCCCTGGGTACGTAGCCATAGAAAGCCGTCACATCGAGTTTTTCCCTAAAGAAAGAATAACCGAAGCCTGCCGATAAAAATCCAATACCACCAGCAAACTGAATTTTAACGTGTTCAGGGTAAAGAAATGTCCATTTTTTATGGTTCGATGGTTGATTTTTATGGCCATCATTCTGAGCCACTGTTTCTGAAACCGCAAGCAATAGAGCAGCTATCACACTATATTTCAATAGTTTCCACATGATATGATGATTTAGAAATAGTGATTACATTAAATCGTAGATGCTCAGCTCCATATACGTTTACATAAACCAAACTATCAGAATAAGGCTCTGTGATGCTGTGGTGATGAAGGTGTCCGTGGACCGTAAAGAGTACATTATTGTGTTTCAAAAGAGTCTCTTCAAATCTGGTTTCCAATTGATTATCAAAATCTACATCGAACGGTGGAACATGAAAAACGACGACTGCCTTTGTGAAGGCTGCCGATGGAGTAAGTTCATTATCAAGCCACTGTAGGTTGGGAACGCTTCCATTAAATTCAAATTCGCGGCTATTCGTATTAATTAAAACAAACTTAATGCCCTGATAAATAAAACTATAATCCAAACTGCCAAACATGGCTTGATAGGCTTCAAGTCCGTTTCCAACCAAATCGTGATTGCCCACAGTTACAAAATAGGGAACTTTTAACTCCTCCAACAATCCATTTCCCCATTGGTACTGTTTAGGCAATCCAAAATCAGCAATATCACCCACATGGAGCACAAAATCTACCGAATCCAAAGCATTCACTTTATTCACAAAGGCTTCGGTTTCGTCATAAAACCTATGTGAATCGCCCGTGCAAGCTATAGTTATAATACTATCAAAAGCTAAATCTGATTTTAATCTGTTGTAGTTCTTTGCATTTAAATCGCGCTCATTTTCATCAAAATTAATGACATAAGGTGAATAATCAAAAATTTTAGAACAGGAAATAATCAATATACTTCCAACTAATAAAATCATATAAACACGAGCACTTTTCATAACCCATCGAAATCTTTAGATTATTATAAATCATTGTTAATCATAAATATAGCATGATAATATCTATTTCGGTATCACATGTCAACCAAAAGGAAGCCCTGGAAAAACTGGGTCTTTTAGTCAAGTTGATCGTTTTAAAGTTGGAAAAGCCAATCCCCTCAACAGGTAATAAAATACCTTTATCAATCTTTCCATTTAAGTTTTCGTCATGAAGAATATTCACGGCGTATTGACCCGAAGGCAAATCCTGGAAAGTGCATATTGCAGTTGTGCCAATTATTTTGGCTGATCCAATTTTATAATAGTGTTCGTAGTTTTCGTCGGGCAAAGAAACATCGTTGTTATAAAGTGCAAATTGTACAATCCCGTTTGCGTTGCGAAGGTTTTCTACTTTCACAGTAATGCTGTGAGCATTATCATTTTTACGGGTTGTTTGATGATTATCTACCAGATACAAAAGATTAATCATGAGAAGGAGGCTATTTATCATACCCTGCTTTTCTTTGAAAATCGTTCTTTAACACTATCAACCACGTAATAAACCACAGGAACCAGATAAACAGTTAAAATCAACGATGAAATAAGTCCGCCAATTATTACCCAAGCCAATCCATTTTTCCATTCGCTGGCTGTTCCTTTACCCAAAGCAATGGGAAGCATACCAATGGCCATTGCCAAAGTGGTCATCAGAATAGGCCGAAGTCTTTCTTTACCTGCCAAAACCAAAGCTTCTTTATAATGTTTTCCCTCTGCTTTTAACTGATTGGTAAAGTCAACAATCAAGATTGCATTCTTGGTTACTAACCCCATCAGCATAATCAACCCCAATTGAGCAAAAAGGGTAAGATCGTTCAATGAAAGATTGAGAGCCAGAAAAGCGCCAATTGCTGCAACCGGAATTCCGAAAAGTGCCACAAAAGGATAGATATAACTATCATACAATGCCACCATAATTAGATATATAAGAATGAACGAAAGAATCAATACTGAACCTAAAGCTCCAAAACTCTCGTTTTGGGTTTTGATATCAGCTCCCCAGTTCATCTGAATTCCAGTAGGCAATGGCTTGGCATCAAGATATGCAATTACATCGTCGGCCATTGTTCCAGAAGGACGCCCAAACGATTCTGCCGTTATGGTTACTGAGGATTGACGGTCGTATCGCTCAAGAAGCGAAGGAGAGTAATCCTGTACCACATTGGCAAACTGTAATATCTCCACTTTTTCATTAGTTGGATTTAGAATGGTCATATGACAGATATCGTCATAATTCCTTCGGTCGAAATCGTCGAGTAAAATTCTTACCGGATATTCAATTCCGTTTTCGGTAATTGTAGACTGGTCGTTCCCAGTAAAAGCGTTTCGGATACTTGTGCCCACCCATGCTGTTGTGAGGCCAAGCCTTTGCATATCGTCTTTATTTGGTATTATCTTATACTCTGGACTACCCTCAGTAACTGATAGTTGAACATTATCTGCCCCAGGTACCATCTCTATAGCCGATTTTAATTCTTTTGCAGTTTGCATAACAAGATTTAAATATTCTCCACTTAGTGTTAGCTTTATTGGAGCCCCTTTTGGCAGAAGTGCAACTACAGCCATTGAAAAATTAACACCCGGGTACTCACTCTTCAATTCCTTCAAAAGCTCTTTCATGAAGGCTTCGGTTTTTATTTGCCTCTCGTCTTCGTTTACAAGCTGAATGGTAAATTCTGCCTTATTGGCCTCAGCCACTCCTAAGCTACCAATTCCTGTACTAGGGCCAGCAACATTGCTAAATAGTGATTCTACTTCATCCAAATTCAGAATGAATTGCTCAACCTTGTTCGATACAATATTGTTCTGCTGTACAGTAATAGTCTTATCAAATTCCAGGTTAAGCCTAAACTTGCCCTGATCCCCTGTAGACATCATTTCTTTTCCTATAATTCCTTGTTTCATGACGACAAGGGTAATAGCAAATAAAAAGAGAACAAACGCTGTAAAAACTAGTTTATGATTTAATACCCATTTCAATTGTTCCCCATACCATTCAATGAAAGCCTGCAATTTATGCTCAAACCAGAGTAAAAATCTGTTGATAAGGTTCGTGGGTTTGAGGTCTTCCTTTTTGCCAATTCGCGATGCCAACCAGGGAGTTAATGTAAAACCAACCAGCAAACTGGTCAAAGTACTTGTTATTACAACAATAGAGAATTGCTTGAGCATATCTGCCACAAAAACCTGAAGAAATAATATTGGCAGAAAAACCACAACATCAACTAAAGTTATTGATATAGCTGAATAGCCAATTTCCATTCTGCCTTCGAGAGCCGCTAAACGCTTCTCTTTTCCTAAATCTAAATGACGCTGAATATTCTCTAAAACCACAATAGCATCATCAACTAAAATACCGATAATCAGAGACATAGCAAGAAGTGTCATTAAGTTTAAAGTGTAGCCAAGAAGCCACATCACAGCAAAGGCAGTGACTAAAGATGTGGGGATTGAAATGAGCACAATGAGCGAATTTCTGTAACTCCGCAGGAAAAGCAGCATCACCAGTGACACCAGAATAACTGCTAAAAACAAATCGAAAACAACAGAATTTACAGCTGCAATAGTTTTATCGGTAGAATCGTCGGCAATAATGAATTTGACCTGGTGCTGCTTGTTTTGATTCTCGATATCAAGGAGTTTTTCGCGAACCAGTTTCGATACTTCAACAGCATTAGCATCTCCTTGTTTTTTTAATAAAAGACCTATTCCATTGTCTCCATTATAACGGCTAACTGAATTAATTTCCTTGACTCCGTCTACCACTGAAGCCACATCTTTTAAATAGATAGGGCTATTGGGAGCTGGCATGGCGACCTGTACATTTCGGATATCGTCCACAGAATTAAATTTTCCAATAAGTCGTACTGAATTATTCTCGGTATTAGTTTGGATTTTTCCAGCAGGCAAATCAAGTCCAGAGCGATTTACAGCATCAACCACCTGATTGAGCGATACCTTGTAGTAGACAAGCTTATTTTGATCAACTTTAACCTGAATTTCCCGCTCTTCACCTCCAAGAAGTGTTATTTCTGCCACACCTTTTAATTGTTGTATCTGAGGCAAATATTCATCAGTCATTTTTTGATAAAAATCAGTTTCCGACAGTGAACTTGTTGCACTGATTGAAATTATTGGCAAATCGTTGGGAGAAACCTTACTCATTACGGGGCCTTCGATATCAGCAGGTAAATCTTTCTTTATGTTATCTATATATCGTTGAGCATCCTGCATGGCTTTGTCCACATCCACAGCATATTTCAAATTTGCCACAATAACAGATGCGTTGGGCATACTCTTGGTTTCCAAAAAGTCGACACCTTCAAGATTTGAAAGGGCATCTTCTACTTTTCGGGATACAGAAGTTTCAACTTCCTGAGGATCAGCACCAGGATAAACAGTTTTAATAACTACAACAGGTTGATTAAAATCGGGAAGTAATTCATAGCCGAGATTATAATACCCAATGATTCCCAAAAGGGTAAATACGCTGAACAAAACTACAATGAGCGATGGTCTTTTTATTGCTATTTCTGTAATATTCATAACTTTTTCTATTTCAATATTATATTGGCGCCATCATAAACATTTATAAACCCATTGGTCACAATTATATCGCCTTCTTTAACTCCCGACGAAACCACAACCTTATTGCTAAATCGTTGCGAAACCTGAATCTCCTGAAGTTTTGCTTTACCATCCACAACCACGTAAACCTTAGGATTTAAATGAGTTCCAACAATGGCCGAAGAAGGGATAATGATTGATCGAATACCATCACTTTCTGAGATGTTTAGAATCCCCGACATGCCAGCCATGAGTTTTGACTTCCTATGATTTTTCACTTCAAATTGCACAGAAAATGTATTCCCAAAATTAGCTTTGCTATTGATGGTCTTGAGAGTACCCAAAAACAAGGTATCGGCAAATGCATCGGCTTTTATATTGCACACCATACCTTCATTGAATATCGATAAGTTTTTCTCCGGAACAGAGATATTAAATTTCATCTGCGATAAATCGGAAATTTGCAACAGAGGAAGTCCCGGCGCTGCAAATCCACCGGCTTCGGCTAATTTGGCGGTAACAATGCCATCGAAGGCCGCGCGAATGGTAGTTTTGTTTATTTGTTCCTGAATGGTGGCCTTTTGAACCTTTGATGCTTTGAGCGCAAGCTCCGTCTTTTCCAACTGCACCCCTTGAATAGCCTCGGCATCTGTGAGAACAGTATATCGTTTCACATCTTTTTCCAGCCCTTCTATCTGAACATCAACTGCTTCCAACTGCAATTGGAGCAACGAGTTATCGAGCTGAACAAGCGCCTGTCCCCTACTCACTTTATTTCCAACATCAACCAAAACCTTGTTTATTTTCCCCTGAACCTCGGCGCTGAGTTTGGTCTCTCGGTCTGCTTCAAAAATTCCGCTAAAACTATTGCTAATATTTGCATTTTCGCTTCGGATTGTGATGGTTTGAACCGCAATGGGCGTTTCTTTATTAAACTGGTAAACTCTGTCTTCGGTTTTTGTTTTATTGTTCCTGAGTTGTAGAACCGAAACTACAACGATTATAGCTATAACCACTATAAGGATTATCCTTTTTGCCATATTATTTTTTTATTTATTTATTGAAATATTACCTGTTAACTTTCTGAGCTCCAAATCTGCCTTTAGATAATCGACAAGAGCCGAAAGATAGTTTTGTTGAGCACTCGAAATGGCATTATCGGCCAGAATTACCTCTGTAACCGAAGCAATACCTTCCTGTTGCTGCAAAATGGTTTGGTCGTAAATTTTTTGAGCCAATGCAATATTTTGCAGAGCATTATCGAGAGTTCGATACGAAACCATACGTTGTTGCATGGCGTTTTCAATATTCATATGGTTTTGTTCTTCCACCATATTTAACTGAATGGAACTATTGGCCAGCTCAATCTTTTTTTGTTTAATTTTTCTATAGGTTACCATTCCATTAAACAAGGGGATTGATAATTGGATGCCGGCAAAACTATTTGGATAAAAATCGAGAAATTCATTGGGTTCCTCATCATATCCAAAGCCAGATTGGCCATAACTTCCGTATAGATTTACCGAAGGAAGCCGCGATTGTTGTAAAGTTCTAAGGTCACTTTCAATAATATCCTTTTGAATCATGGCAATAAGGAAATCGGAATTGGAATTTTTATCGTATTCCTTTGGTAAAAAAGGAGTTAAATCCCTTTGTATTTCTATTGACCTGCCAATAGAAACTCCCATCACAAATTTAAGCGCATTGGTTGCCTGATTTAGTTGAGCCAGTGCAAGCTCCTTTTGTGTTTTTAGCATTTCATTCTGCAATTCAACTTTATCTACCTCGGTGCCGGGAATCATGAGCTGTTGGTTCAAAAGGCGCAGCCCTTCGAGCAATTTACTATTGTTCAACAGATTACCATCGATAAACGAAATTTGATGATTTAATATCTGTAGGTTATAATATAGGTTTGATACTTCATAAAAAACTTGCTCTTCAGTCTTTCTAAGTTGCAGCAGCCCTAGTTCATTGCCTATTTTACTGGTTCGGATGGCACCATAAATCTGCGGATTATAAAGCGGCATATTGAGCTGAACGGCAGCATTGATGCTATGAGGGACTCCAAATTGTGTTGCTTTAAACTGACCCTCCGGGCCTCCAAAAGCAGTCATTGGCATAAGTTGATAGGGTAAATCAAAGAAATATTTATAATCACCTGTTATAAATATCTTTGGTAGAAGGTTTGACAATGCTTCTTTCTCTTTTTCCGCAGATAAAAGCATGGAATTATTCACCATGGCCAGATTTCTATTATATTTCTGGGCGGTATCGATGCACTGTTCCAGTGACCATGACTGCGCATGGCTTTTATCCATCATTAGAAATAGTATTCCAATTAATAGATATTTTGTAAGTTTGTGAGTATTCACTAACATCATTTTGTAAAAATTTTTTGTTTTAATAAATACTGTTTATAAAAGCCTGGCTTGGGTTTGTGGCTTAGGAGCCTTAACTACCAGGATGCGGCAAATAGTTGATGTCTCGTTGTAAAGGCAATGAACGATGTCTTTGGGACTTTCGATGAGGCTATTGTTATGAACCTGTATTTTCTCATCACCAACCAAAACGTGAGGAGCTCCTTCCAGAATAAAGAAAAAAACATCTACAGGAGTTATATGGGGTTTCAAACTTTCGCCAGGGCGGAGTGTGATGTGCATTACCTGAGCCGATTCTTTATCGTACAGCTTTCTAACATCCACTGAATGTGGCGTTTGAACTGTTTCCATGTTTCTGATTTCTACAATTTTCATGTGATCTATAATTATAAATTTAACAATGTTTAATTTAATGCAACTAAATCTGTGGTTTTACAAGGAGCTTGATCGATTCAATAAAATGCCTGCCTCGTTCATTCAAATCAAAACTAAAATTTGAAATATGCCATTGTTTCACAAACATGCGAAGGGAGCCTAAAATAATGGTTGACAAATCAAAACTTTCTATGTCGGATCTAATCTCGTTTTTGGCTTGCCCTTGCTGAATAATGACCTCCAGACTCTTGATATTTTTATCCATTATTTCAGAAACTCTGTTGGACAATTCGACCTCGTTTCTAAAAATCTCTTCCGAAAATATTACGGTAACCAAGGCTGGATTCTGAGCAAACTTATTGAAATGATTGGTGAACAGGCTCTCAATTTTAGCAATTGAATTATCGTCGCTATTTAATTGGGCATCAAAAAACTGATCGGAATTCTGCTTAAACATATTCAATATGGCCATCAGAATCTGAATCTTGTTTTCATAATGCCTGTAAACGGCTGACTCAGCAAATCCAATACGCTTAGCCAAATTTTTTATGGTCATCGATTGAATGCCACTCTCGCTTATGAGTTGAAGTGAAGCGTTTACTATTTCAATCTGGCGGGCTGTTAAATCTTCTTTCATAATTCAAATTAATGTGAGTGAATATTCACTCGCAAAAATAGAATCATTATTAAAGGCAAATCAAGTAAAGGGTTGTTAAAATATGTTAAAAACAAAAAACGGGTTTACAACCGCTCCAACAACACAATATTCTCCACATGGTGGGTTTGGGGGAACATATCCACCGGCTGAACCTTTACTACCTTGTAGAAATCTTTCATCCAGGTGATATCGCGGGACTGAGTGGCTGGATTACAGCTGATATAGACAATTTTTTTAGGAGCAGCCTTTATCATTTGCTGAACCACTTTCTCGTGCATTCCGGCTCGTGGCGGATCGGTAATAATCACATCGGGACGGCCATTTTCAGTTACAAAATCTTCGTTAAGAACCTTCGCTAAATCGCCGGCGTAGAAAACCGTGTTGGAGATTCCATTGATTTGCGAATTGACCCGGGCGTCGTCAATGGCTTCGGGAACATACTCCACTCCCACTACTTTCTTTGCCTTTCGGGCAATGAAATTTGCTATGGTTCCAGTTCCTGTATACAAGTCATAAACCAGCTCATCGCCCTTTAAATCAGCATATTCGCGTGCCAGCTTGTACATCTCGTAAGCCTGAGGACTGTTGGTCTGATAAAACGAGACAGGCCCCACTTTAAACTTCACACCTTCCATTTCTTCCATCAGATAAATATTGCCGTGGTATGTGTAGATGGGCAAATCGGTGATGATGGTATTTAGCTTTTCGTTGATGGCATACATGAGCGAGGTAATCTGCGGAAAGGTTTCCTTAATATAATCGAGCATGGGGTTTAACAAATCCATTTGGGGTTCTCCCACCACCAGAATCACCATTAAATCGCCTGTGGAAGCTGTGCGAATAATCAGATTTCTTAAAAATCCGGTTTGCTCGCGCTGGTCGTAGAAGGTTAAATCGTTTTTCCAGGCATATTCGCGAATGGCTAAACGGATTTCGTTGGAGGGTGAAGCCTGCAGATAGCAATTTTCAATGTTCAGAATTCTATCGAACATACCGGGCATATGAAAGCCCAGTCCATTCATATTCAGGTCTTTAAAATCCAGCTCACGCGAATAATCTGTCACCCAAATACGTTTGGAAAAAGTGAACTCCAGTTTATTGCGATAATAATATTGCTTTTGACTTCCCAAGATGGGCTCGTGCGCCGGGAAATCGAAATTTCCCAACCGCTGAAAATTGTCAAGAACCTGTTGTTGCTTGGCTTCGAGTTGTTTTTCGTAGGGAATCATCTGCCATTTGCAACCACCGCAGGTGGCAAAATGCTCGCATTTGGGTTCAATGCGCATGTCAGAATATTTTTCAAATCTGATGGCTTTTCCTTCCATAAAAGAGGAGCGACTCTCCGTAATTTTTACATCAACCACATCGCCGGGAACAGTAAATGGGACAAAAACTGCCTTTTCATTTACTTTGGCGAATGATTTTCCCTCCGCTGCAATTTTTTGCATCTCAACGTTCTCAATCACCGGATAATCGCGGCGCCTTTTCTTTTTTCCCATATTAAATTTTATCAGGCCGCGAAATTACTAAGATTTTACTATAAAACGAGTACTATGTTTTTGATTCAATTGACTTTCAATTCTTCGAAATACCTGTTACTTCATCTTTAAAATGCTTCAAAATAAGCCGTAAAAATTTAAAAACTTAAAATATTTACTATGCATGCATGGTATTTTTTTATAATATTGTCACTTCAACCAAAAAAACATCCTATGATAAAGCAAATTCTCTTTAGTGTTTCGTTGCTTGCCACCTTGGGCATTTTTGCCTATTCGGTAAACAAATACTATCAGTATTTTAAGCTGACCCGCTCACTTCCGATAGGAGATTATGGAAAGCGGTTTAACATGATGATGCAGGTGGCCTTTGGTCAGAATAAGATTCTGCGCCGCCCTGTTATTGGTCTTATACACGCTCTGGTTTTCTGGGGTTTTCTTGTGATAACCATGGGAAGCATGGAAATGGTGATTGACGGGCTTTTTGGTACCGACCGTTTTCTGGGAATTTTAGGCGGATTTTATAGTTTTGTTGTTGGTTCGGGCGATGTGATGGCTTTGTTTATTGCTGTTGCCATGTTAGTTTTTCTGTACCGTCGTTTGGTGATGAAAGTGAAGCGGTTCGATGGTGTTGAAATGTCGCATAAAGCACACAACGACGCTCATATGGCTCTCACCATCATACTCTTGCTCATGGTAAGCCTTTTGGGGATGAATACTTTCTATGTGGCGGAAAAAACTCTGGCAGGTGAAGAAATAGTTGGAGTTTATCCAGTTAGCCAGTTTTTCGCTGGTTTTGTGGGCAATGCCGATGTTCATCTCTGGCACGAAATCAATTGGTGGGCGCATATTCTACTCATCTTTTTCTTTGCTAATTATCTCCCCTACTCCAAGCATTTTCACGTTTATATGTCCATTCCCAATGTGTTTCTCAGCAGATTGGAACCACTCGGACAACTTTATAATATGGAATCCATAACCAAAGAAGTAAAACTGATGCTCGACCCCAATGCAGCCTTTTCCGGAGCACCCGACGATGGTGGCGAAGTGGAGCGCTTTGGAGTGAAAGACATTGAAGATGTTAACTGGAAAAACTATATGGACTCGTTAACCTGCACACAATGTGGTCGTTGTACTTCTGTTTGTCCAGCCAATATCACTGGTAAATTACTTTCTCCCCGCAAAATCATCATGAATATCCGCACCCGAATGGAAGAAAAAGGAGCCGGATTGATAAAAAACGGGAAAGATTTTGACGACAAAAAAGCATTATTGGGCGACTATATCACCGCTGAAGAATTGTGGGCTTGCACTACCTGCAACGCCTGCGCTCAGGAATGTCCGGTGAATATCAATCACCCAAGTATCATTGTCGATATGCGTCGCTATTTGGTTATGGAACAAAGTGCTGCCCCCAGCGAATTGAATACCATATTCCAAAACATCGAAAACAACGGCGCTCCATGGCAGTTTAGTCAGGACGACCGATTGAAATGGACCGACGAGTTATATATGAATGCTTAGTGATTATCAACCATTTAATGAATTGAATTATGGAAACTAAAGAAAAAATAAAGATAGAAGTCCCCATTTACAGCGAGTTATTTGCCGAAGGAAAAGCCCCCGAATATTTATTTTGGGTGGGAAGTGCAGGCGCATTCGACGACCGTTACAAAAAAGTGACCCGCGATTTTGTTAGAATTTTGCATCATTTGGGCGTAAGTTATGGCGTTCTGGGAACCGAAGAGAGCGATAGTGGTGATGCCGCCCGTCGTGCAGGCAACGAAATGCTCTTTCAAATGCAGGCCATGATGAATATTGAAGTGATGAATGCCTACGAAGTGAAAAAGATAATCACCTGTGATCCACACGATTTCAACACTTTAAAAAATGAATACAAGGATTATGGCGGAAATTACGAAGTGATACATCATACCCAATTCTTGCAAAGCCAGATTTCCAGCGGAAAGCTAAAATTGGGAAAATCGAGCCTGGAAGGTAAAAAAATCGCTTATCACGATCCCTGTTATCTGGGCCGTGGAAATGGCGAATTCGATGCCCCAAGATTCGTAATCGATTCTGTAAGCACAAACCGTGTGGAAATGAAGCGGAACAAGAGTTTTGCATTATGTTGTGGAGCCGGTGGCGCACAAATGTTTAAAGAAGCCGAAAAAGGAAATAAGGAAGTATTCCTGGAGCGCATGGACGATGTAACTGAAACCCACTGCGATATAGTGGTTACAGCTTGTCCGTTTTGCATGACCATGCTCACCGATGGCATTAAATATACCCATCAGGAAGAAACCATGAAAAACTTAGATATTGCCGAATTGGTGGCCCTGGAACTTGGCTTGTAGATTTTTGCTTTTTCCGACCCTGAATTTTTCCTCATTGGACTATCCGCCATTTACTATTTTTGTGCTCTGAAAAAATTATATGAGGCTGACTCTGCTTATTTTTATTGTTCTATTTGAATCATCGCTATGGGCGCAGATAAAGCCATTAAAAGATTTTCCTTTTTCTGCGGGGGAAAAAGTGAGTTATCATGCGCTATACGAATGGGGGTTTATAGAAATAAAAGCTGGTTTGGTAGAATTTAGCGTTGACGAGAGCCCAGCGAATGAGCAAAAAGAGTTTCATTTTCGAAGTATCGGCAATAGCCTGCCGCAGTACGACTGGATTTTCAAAGTAAGAGATACTTTTCAAAGTCGGGTGCTCAAAGCCGATTTCATTCCGGTCTATTACAAACGCAGCACCAACGAAGGCGATTATCTGGTTCGCAACGAAACCCATTTCAATCTGGCCAATCAAACCATCGATATGAAACTCTATAATAGTGACGATGGTCATAGAAAGGCATCCATAAAATATGAGCCGGGGATTTTCGATTTGCAAACCGCAGTCTATTTTGCCCGTCTTCTCGACTTCAGAACGGCCACGATGGGCGAAACCTACACCTTCTCCATCATCATTGATGGCGAACTTTACCAGATTCCCATCAGGTACGAAGGAAAAGAATCATTGGTGTTGGACAACAAAACCACCTATAATTGTTTCAGAATCAGCACAAAAGTTATTGAAGGAACCATATTTAAAAGCAACCAAACCATTACCATTTGGGTGAGCGACGACGGGCGACAGATTCCGGTAAGAGTGATTGCACCCATTATTGTGGGGACTGTGAAAGCTGAGTTGAACCTGTATATAGATGGGGCTTCATCTGATTAAAAATGATAAACCTAACTATGGTTACTAACCCTTTTTACTATCTTTGAATTAAATTAACATTATGATATCCAAAACAACACATACTATAATTAATGGCGATAACAGGCAAATGAATGAACTGAAAGACAATAGTGTTCATTTGATTATAACCTCGCCTCCATATTGGCAATTGAAGGATTATGGAACTGAGAATCAAATAGGTTTTAACGATGATTATGAGACCTATATCAATCATTTGAACCTGACATGGAAAGAATGTTATAGAGTTCTACACGATGGTTGTCGTTTGTGCATCAATATTGGAGACCAATTTGCTCGCTCAGTCTACTATGGGCGATACAAAATAATACCTATTCACACCGAAATAATAAAGTTTTGCGAAATCCTTGGTTTAGACTTCATGGGATCCATTATTTGGCAAAAAACTACTACCATGAACACCTCTGGCGGTGCCAGCATCATGGGTAGCTTCCCCCACCCTCGAAACGGCATTGTAAAATTAGATTTTGAATATATCTTATTATTTAAAAAGCAGGGAAATGCTCCTAAACCAACTGTAGAACAAAAGAATAATGCAGTAATGACCAACGAAGAATGGAATACCTATTTCAATGGACACTGGTATTTCACTGGGGCAAGGCAGGATAAGCATTTAGCCATGTTCCCGGAAGAATTGCCTCACAGACTGATTAAAATGTTTTCGTTCCCTAACGAAACAGTTTTAGACCCTTTTTTAGGAAGCGGAACGACTTCATTAGCAGCCAAGAATCTTGGAAGAAACTCCGTGGGATATGAAATTAATCCGGAATTTATCCGTATTATTAAAGATAAAATTGGTGGAGATGATGCATTTACTCAGGTGGAAGTAAATGTAATTCAACAAAAACCAATTGATATTAATTTTAATGAAAAGGTAATGGAGTTAGCGTATAATTTTGTCGATACCCATCGCTTAAATAAAAAAATAGATGTTAAAACTATTCAGTTTGGTTCGAAATTGGATTCAGAAAGTACTGGAAACCGCGAAGAATATTTCTCTGTTAAAGAAGTGATTAGTCCAGAATTAATACGTTTAAGCAACGGTTTGATAGTGAGACTTATCGGAATAAAGCAAAATCAACAAATCAATGGTAGTGCTACTGAGTTTTTAATTAACAAGCTTAAAGGAAAGAAGGTATATTTAAAATATGATGAAACAAAGCACGATGCTGAAAACCATTTGATGGTATACTTATACCTTGAAAACAAGACCTTTATTAATGCCCATTTATTGAAAGAGAATTTAGCTTACGTGGATAATTCATATAGTTACAAATACAAAGCAAAATTTAACAGCTATTACCCCAATTAACCAAAATATTTTAAAAAAAAGCTTCATACAAAAAAGAAATCATCCTGCTCAACAATATCCACAGATGAATACATAAATATATAGATTATAAGCTATTAACAAAGCAAATTATATGGCAAAGAAAATAATACTCAAGAATTCCTTAGAGTTCGGAAAAAAAGAAAAAGTGCTGAACTATGCTTGCCAAACTTACCAATTATCACGACCCAACAAAGTTGGTGCTGTAATGGCGCTCATAAGAGAATGCCAACCGAAAACCATCGAAGAATGGGAAAACTGGTATTTCGAAAATGCATTTACTAATGGGAAAAACGCCTTTAAAATTACACGAGAAAGCCTTTCAGAACTTGGAACACGGCTTTATGAAAAAATTACTGAGGTCGTTATTCCTGAATGGCAGGATGCATTCAAAAGTCTGACCTTACAAGATTGCGAAGATTACATTTTTAACTTAACCATAAACAGAACTTTTGATGGCTACTTAAGAGAAAAATCGGTGGTGAATGATGGATTAGCCAAAATATTCAAAGACATTCGATTTGATGAAAGTCAATCAGAACTTGACCACGCTGGAGATATTGATTATTTAGGTCATGTTTCCGATAATATTGCATTTGGCATCCAAATAAAACCTGTAACATCTAAATCCAATTTTGGAAACTATTCCGCATCTGAAAGAATGAAACATAGCTTCGAAAGTTTTGAATCCCAATATCTTGGAAAGGTGTTTATCATATATAGCCTCGATGGCGAAATAGCTAATCAAGATGTGATAGAACAGATTTCAAATGAAATAAAGCGACTTAAAGAGTTTAACATTTGAATATCCCCCAAAAACTAAAAAGCCTGAAACTCATATTGAGAATCAGGCTTTCTTATTTCTGAAAAAATCTTAGTGTTTCTTGCCCAGGGTAAAAATTCTGGAGATGTTAAATCCAAAGTAGATATCGCCATTTCCCCAGCTGTCGTTGGTTTGTGTGAGGAAATCGGTGACGTTGATGGGAACAGAATTGGTGAAGAACAACTGAAAAACGTGCCCGCCAGTCTCAATGTCGAACCCAACTGTGAGTGAGTTTTTATACTCGTAGGAAACTATCTGGTCGGGCAAAACATAATGATATTCAACGTTTACGCTGGTTCGGTTGGTTATTTTATATCTACCGCCCGCCCCAATGATGATGATGTCGTTTTTATCGTCGGTTGAAGCCACCAGATTTTTATGAACCACTGTCGGCATCAATTGCAGAGAGAAATTCTTGCTAAACTTCCGCGCCATTAAAACCTGAAACATATAGGTCATGCGGCTTGAAAAATAGTTTTCGCGGTCGGGCTCGGCCCATTTCAGGCTGTTCAACGAGGTGCCAGCCACCAAATTCATAGTTAACGGCATTTTTTTGGCTCCGGTGGATTGCTGAAGGATTTTGTACTTCAGGTAACCATCGTAGGTCTTGTTAAAACTGCTTCGGCCAATTCCGGCGGTGAGTCTGTTGGTGATACCATATTCAAACCCCAAACGAATGGTAGCCTGATCCAGCCCAAAGAACTCATAGGCTCCGCTGTTGATGGTTCCAAAGTGATGGGAAATGAGAAAAACCAAATCGTTTTTCACTGGATTCTCCACACTGTAACCCAAGGCCAATCTGGTGGTTTTAAAGGTTGCTGATGTATAACTTACTGTTTCTTCTTCCCCAAAAACATCCATCAAGTCGTCCTGGGCCATCAGTTGGGTGCTGAGAAAAATAACCGACACCAACAAAAGAGCATATTTCTTCATCATTCTGCGTTTTTACTATTTTGCAAGTTTAACCATTTCTGCATTCACGGTAACTTCAATGGATTCAGCAATATTCTTTACTACTGCTCCTGGAATTTTAATATTAAAATCGGCTGGATTCACATTGAATTTAGAGTTTGCGGTAATTTTATCGCCGTCAATTTTCAAAACACCATCGGCTTCAACATTCTTAGTAACGCCATGAATTGTCAAGTCGCCTTTTACTTTTACTGAAATTTCTCCGTTTTTCGAAGCCATATCGCTCGTGAAACCCACAACTTGACCTTTGAAAATGGCATTGGGATAAGTATCGCTTTCCACATAATTTTCGTTGAAATGCTCTTGCATCAAGGCTTTTTCGAACTCAAACGACTTCATGAGCACTTTAAAAACCAAATCCCCTTTTTCGGCATCAAAAGCGGCATTAACCTGATGATTATCAGCCTGAATAGTTTCCATGGGGGTTTCGGAATAGAATTTAATATGACCTGATTTGGTAACATATTTCTGAGCCATCAGCGATCCGCTCATGGCAACAGCAATCAGAATAAACAATAGTTTTCTCATAGATTTAAGTTGTTTTTGGTGATTCATTATTAGTTGATTAATGATGCTTTCTCCAGAATTACATCGGAATCGTTGTAACCTGTACAGAAAGCTTTAATTTTAATTTCCTGATCCAAAGAAAGACCCTCTAACCGCGTATTATAATTGGGTAAAAATGTGGCTCTTACGCCTTCGGCACCAAATACTCCGTCGTCGAATACAAAAACCAACGTATAAACCCCGGCATTTTTTTCGAGCGATTGAGCAGTCCCGGTTATTTCCAGAACTTTTCCAGTGTAAGTGGCTGCCTGACCATTGTCTCTGCAGTTGGCAAAGAGCTCAGCAGCTGATATGGAAATATCGGCATCAAGTTTTTCATAGTCTGGATGCGATTTATTATACATAAAGAAGTAGCCGTAAGCCCCTCCAATGGCACCGATGATAACCAATGCGATGATTACTTTTTTTATCATAACTATTTGATTTTAGGTTTTTAGTCTAAGGGTTAATTGTTTGGACTACCGCTGTTTATCCAGGTTTTAATCTGTGCCAGGGTACAGCTTCCAAGTTTTCCGCCACCGGCAGGCATTGCTGCAAAACCATTTTCATGATTCAGGCTTCCGTAAAGGCGGCCATTATCTGCCACAATTTTAACCTGATCGTAAGTATCCAGACGCACTCCGCCTGATTGGCTGTTCGAGTTATGACAGCTCACGCACGACTGGTCGAGAATAGGTTTTATGGCAGCTGAAAAAGTGACATTGGAAGTATCGCAACTTGAAGCCGAAAAAGGGTATAAATCCTGCTCTTTATCGTAGTAACAGCTTGTAAAAAACAAAGCTCCAAACAAAGCCAGAGTTAAAAGTTTAATTGTTTTGTGCACCATCTTCAATCCATTTAGAAATTTTATCAATATTACAGTCATTCATTCTTCCACCAGGAGGCATTTGGGGAGCTCCATTGGAACCTGTTATCACATTTTTAAGCGCTCCTGAAGTTGCTAAAGCCGCAATTTGGCTATAATTTGTAAGGCTGATACCGCCATTGGGGCTTCCACCACTGTGGCAACTGGCACAATTGGTCGAAATAATGGGAGCAATATCAGCAGCAAATCCCACCGATGTCAAATTGCAATCTTCCACACATTCGTTGTTTTTTGCGCCCTGCATAATCCATTTTCTGATGAGCTCTTTTTGTTCAGCAGTAAGAGGAGATTGGGGAGAAGGTGGCATTAAATCTTCACCATCTTCAAAAAGCACTTCGTAAAGTTCCGAGTCTTCGGGTCGAAAAGGTTTTACTTCTCCTGTCTGAATGATATTGACATAGGAAGTCAATTTGACTCCATGTTCGGCCGATTCATCGCTGTGACAGCCAGTTGTGGCACAGGTTGAATTGAGCAGAGGCTGAATATCGTTGACAAAATAAACGGTATCGCTGCTGCATTCATAGCTTTGGCTTGGGGTTTCCATAAACTCGGGAATAACCACATCGTGTTTGCAGCTTGCAATAAGAAAAGGCAGAGCTGCTAATAATAAGTACTTCTTCATTAAATTAGTATTTTGTTTGGCTAGGTATCATAAAGTAATTTGAAAAACGCAATGGTTGCCAAAGCATTACAAATTAACATTTGTTTAACGGTAAGAGACCTTTAGTGCGACGAATCAGAGAAGATGCTCAAACAATGTTTTAAAGCCGATAATAATCAGCATAAGTCCACCAATCATTTCGATGCCATTTCTAACTTTTACACCAACCGCTTTGCCCAATCTAAGTCCGAGCATGGCAAAAAAGAAGGTAACAGCACCAATAATAAAGGAGGCCAATAAGATATTTGTTTCAAGAAATGCAAACCCGATACCCAAAACCAGTGCATCGATACTGGTGGCCAGAGCCTGAGTGACCAATCGCGACCAGCTTATCTGAGCCAATGATTGTTTTGTCTGCTCCTTTGAATTATTATTCCAGCCCTCAAAAACCATTTTCCCCCCAATCAGAACCAGCAAGCCAAAAGCTATCCAATGGTCGAAGGATTGTATTTGCTTTTCAACGAGCGAACCCGCCAAATAGCCCAGCACTGGCAAAGCTCCTTGAAAGATGGCAAAAATGGCGGCCATTGAAGCAGCACGATAGAATTTAATATGAGGCATTAACATACCATTCACCACACTCACCGCAAAGCTATCCATGCTCAAACCTACAGCAATAACAAATATTTCCAAAAGCCCCATAAAATCAAACTGTTTTTGAGAAACAGGCGGGAAAATAAAGAAATTTGTTTCAAAGGTTCACCACCTTGTGCAAGTTATACTGATTTTTAAAGTTTGGGGATTCAACCGCAAAAAAATCTTTAAGTTTGCCCCGCCATTGAGAGATGTTCAAAAAATCAAATAAGATCAGCTATGAAGAACAATATTTTAGCCATTCGTCATGAGGATAAATACCTGATGGAACGTCGCACGGCCATCACTCCTGCTCATGCCAAAAGGCTTATGGATAAAGGTCTCAGCGTTATTGTCGAATCGTCTGACAAGAGAGTTTTTAACGACAATGAGTATACCGAAGCAGGTGTACCAGTATCGAAAGATATTAGTAATGCTCCTGTTGTTTTTGGCTTAAAAGAAATGCCCATCTCCATTTTTGAACCCCATAAAACTTATATTTTCTTTTCACATACCATCAAAGGCCAACCCTATAACATGCCCATGCTCAAGCAAATGGTGGAGAAAAAAGTGAATCTGATCGATTACGAAAAAATTGCCGATGACCAACAGCGACGACTCATTTTCTTCGGAAGATTTGCGGGACTGGCGGGAATGATAAACAGTCTTTGGAGCTTAGGAATGAGAATGAAAGAGCTTGGAGTTGAAACACCCTTTGTGCAATTAAAACAGGCCCATCATTATTACTCACTCGAAGAAGCTAAAGAAGCTGTCAAAGCCGTGGGAACAATGATTAGAGAGCAGGGACTTCCCAAATCATTAAATCCTTTTGTTATTGGGTTTACCGGCTATGGAAATGTGGCCAAAGGTGCACTGGAAATTGCTGATTTACTTCCTATTACCGAAGTTTTCCCCGAAGAATTAGAGAACCTTTGCAACAACGAAACTCTCCCATCAAATGTTCTTTACAGAGTTACTTTTAAGGAATCGCATATTTCCAGACATAAAGAATCCAATCAACCCTTCGATTTACAACATTATTACCAACATCCAGAGGCCTACGAAAATCAATTCGACAGGTATTTCCCAATGCTCACCATACTCATGAATTGCATGTATTGGGATACAAGATATCCGAAAATTGTGACTAAAGATTACTTAAAAATGCTGAATTCGCAAGGTGAAATTAAAGCCAAAGTCATTGGCGATGTTACCTGCGACCCAAATGGAAGCGTAGAAATTACCCATAAAGGTACCGATATAGAAGACCCCGTTTTTGTATATGACCCCGCCACAGGAGAACCCAAAATGGGTTTTAAAGGAGATGGAATTCTGGTGATGGCGGTTGATATTTTGCCCAGCGAGTTGCCAAGAGATTCATCCATTGCATTTGCCAATGCCTTGTTTGAATTTGTAGAGCCCATCACTCAATGCGATTACAGCGTAAACTTTGACGATTTGGAATTGCCATCTCCCATCAAAAGAGCCCTGATTCTTCACAACGGCGAGTTTACTCCCGACTATGAATACATGAAAAAATTTCTTGTCTAACTAATTGACATAAAAACCTGTACATAAATTATCAAAACATATTAAACCACAATTAAACGAATAGAAAATGCAAAAGATTTTGATTTTAGGCGCTGGGCTATCAGCTTCATCCTTGATTAAATATTTGTTGGACCGATCGGATGAATATCAATGGACCATTAGATTAGGCGATTTATCATTAGAAACCGCTCAAAGAAAAATTAACAATCATCCCAACGGTGAAGCCTTCTTTTTTGATGTTGCCAATTTGGAACAGTGCAATTCTGAAGTATCACAAGCCGATATTGTGGTGAGTATGTTGCCTGCCAGCATGCACTTTAGTGTGGCAAAAGCATGCGTGGGGTTTGGAAAAAACATGGTAACCGCCAGTTATGTTTCAAAGGAAATTCTGGGTTTGCAAGAACAGGCTCTCGAAAAAAACATTATCATTCTCAACGAAATGGGCGTAGACCCGGGCATCGACCATATGTCGGCCATGCAGGTGATTGACCATTTAAAAAGTCAGGGGGCAGAAATTTTGGAATTCTACTCAGCTACCGGCGGACTCGTGGCACCCAAATACGATAATAACCCCTGGAACTATAAATTTACCTGGAATCCGCGCAATGTGGTTTTAGCGGGTCAAGGAACCAGTATGTATATTAAAAATGGCCGCTATAAATACATTCCATACCATAAATTGTTTCAACGATTGCTGAGAACCAATATTCTCAACTATGGGGAATTTGAAATGTATCCTAACCGCGATAGCCTGAAATACAGAGAAATATATGGATTGGCCAATATTCCAAGCATGTACCGCGGAACCATTCGCCGACCTGGATTTTCGAAAGCCTGGAATGTTTTTGTTCAGTTGGGCTGCACCGACGATACTTTCGTAATCGAAGACAGCGAAAATATGACCAACCGTCAGTTTATCAATTCCTTCCTTAAATACGAAACAAATATTCCGGTTGAAGAAAAATTAGCCAAATACCTGCGCATTGACGAAGACAGTGAAGTTATGTATAAACTAC
Organism: uncultured Draconibacterium sp.; assembly: GCA_964293475.1. Classification (GTDB taxonomy): domain Bacteria; phylum Bacteroidota; class Bacteroidia; order Bacteroidales; family UBA12170; genus UBA12170. The sequence continues at coordinate 8,062 of CAXYYJ010000031.1, read as the reverse complement.
GTTGGCTGGGGGTATTCGACGAAACTCTCATCGGTTTAAAAAAAGCCACCCCAGCTCAGATTCTTCAACATATTTTAATTAAAAAATGGGTGCTGGCCGAGGATGATAAAGATATGATAGTGATGCAGCATCGCTTTGTTGCCAAACACGATGGAAAAACGAAGGAAATCCTCAGCAGTATGGTAGTTGAAGGCACAGATCAGGTTCATACAGCCATGTCAAAAACAGTTGGTTATCCAGTTGCCATTGCAACTAAAATGATTTTAACCGGACAGATAAAAGCCAGGGGGGTGAAATTGCCCATCGACCCTTGTATCTACACTCCAATTTTAAAAGAACTCGAAGGTTTGGGGGTAAGTTTTGTTGAAGAAGAACGAGTGTTGAATTAGAAACACTGAGTTATAAAAAAAGCCCTTAAAAAGGGCTTTTTTTGTGGGATATACTGGACTCGAACCAGTGACTTCTACCCTGTCAAGGTAACACTCTAAACCAACTGAGTTAATATCCCGAATGCGTTGCAAAAATATAAAAAATAAATTAACACGCAATAATCATCGGTCGGCACGAAATACGCGGCTTATTCCTGTTATCCCTTTCAACTTTTCGATGAGAGCATCCAAATGTTCGCTGTCGTGAATTAGCAAACCCACTTTTCCCTCGAATAAGCCATTTTTCGAAATAAAATTTATGGACAAGATGTTCACTCTCATTTCGTTGGATATCACCTGAGTAATTTTGTTGGCCAATCCCAGCTCGTCGGTTCCAAGTAAACTAATTCCGGTTTTAAAATTTACCTTTTTCACCCCCGATTTCCAGCGGGCTTCTATCATGCGGTAGGCATAACGCTTTTTCATTTCTGCCGCATTGGGGCAATTGTGCCTGTGTATTGATATTCCACTGGTTACAGTAACAAAACCAAAGATTTTATCCCCCTGAATGGGGTTGCAACACTTGGCCAGCTTATAGTTTATATTATCAATTTTATCAATGATGAGAATATCCTTATGAGCTGATTCTATCACTTCTTCTTCAATCTCATGAACCTGCGATTCCAAATCTCTTTCCACCACAGCTTCTTCGCCCAAAAGGAGCTTTTTTAGAACAAGCGCGTCGATTTTTTCTAAAGAAACATTGATATACAAATCATTATGCTCCTTGAGTTTTAGCAGGGTTACCAATTTATCCACGGTTTCCTGGTTAAGCTCAATTTTCCAGTTTTTAAACCTGCGTTCCAATATTTCCTTACCCCTTTTAACTTCCAGATTTTTCTGTTCATCTAAAGCTTTGCGGATTTTGGTTTTTGTTCTTGTAGAAACTACCCACTTTAACCAGTCGATACTCGGCTTTTGATTTTTCGATGTGATAATTTCCACCTGGTCGCCATTTTTCAGCACATGCTTTATGGGGACTATTTTACCATTGACCTTGGCGTTGGTACATTTATTGCCCACTTCGCTGTGAATGGAATAGGCAAAATCGAGCACTGTGGCGCCATAGCTCAGTTTTTTGAGTTCTCCACCGGGCGTAAATACAAATACTTCGTTCGAAAATTTCTCCGGTTGAAGCTGAGATTGTTCGTTGGGGTCTGTTTCATCATTAATGGCTCTGCGGATTTCGCTCAGCCAAAAATCGATACCCTGAGCTTTTTTCCCACCTTTATATCGCCAATGCGCCGCCATGCCGTTTTCAGCTTCCTCATCCATTCTGGTGGATCTGATTTGAACTTCGGTCCAACGTCCATCTTCGTCTTTAACAGTAACATGCAGGCTCTCGTAACCTGAGCTTTTGGGGATTGTAATCCAATCGCGCAGCCGGCTCAAACTTTGCTCATAAATATTGGTTACGATAGAATAAGTGTGCCAAATGACTTCTTTTTCCCGCTCGGCTTCTGCATCCAGGATAATTCGAATGGCCCATAAATCGTAGACTTTTTCGAAAGGAACACCCTGATTGAGCATTTTTTGATAGATGGAATTTACCGATTTGAGCCTGCTTTTTATTTTATAGGGCAATTGCTGGGCATTCATCTCCATGATGAGTGGGGCGATGAATTTGTTAATGATTTTATTCCTTTCTTTCTCGCTTTCAGCCAGTTTCGACTTTATGCTATCGTAAATTTCCGGATTCCGAATGCTGAGCACCAAATCTTCCATTTCCGATTTCATCTTGTAAAAGCCAAGCCGGTGAGCAATGGGGATGTAAACAGTAATGGCTCCGGTTAATATTTCCTGACGTTGTTCAAAGTTCACTATTTGGTCATAATTTCGAAGTAAAAAATGACTTTCGGCCAAAAGAATAAGGATGGAACGCGTATCGCGCGAAAGACTTAGAATGAGCTTGCGCTGCATATCGGGTTGTTCCAGTGCTTTGGCGTGTTGAACGTTGCGTACTTTCCGGATTCCTTCTAAAATCCGCTGAATTTCTTCGGAATAGGTTTTGGTTAAATTGACTGGCAACTCATTGAAATGGTGGGTATAGGTTAAAGTTGCTGCAGTAAAAACAGTAGCCTGAGCATTTAGGTTGGCTTTTAGAATCGTTTTTATTCCTTCGAGCAAATCTTCGTTGTGAATTCCCTGATATATCTGAACTGTGGTATCGTGGTTAATAAACTCATCGATAGCAGCAATATACTGATTAAGACCAATTTCATCAGCCACCTTTTGAATGTACTCAATAAAGTTTTTAAAGTTTTTCATAGTATCATTTGATTGATAATTCTAAAAGAGCAGCCAAAATTATTGCAATTTCATGGCTTTTGATATAAAAAAAGCGTTTAAATCTCCGGAGACCTAAACGCTTTTGGTGAATTACCGCTAATGTTTATTTTCCGTGGTCTTCTTTTTTCGGCTTATTTACAACTGGATTGGCTATGCTTTCTCTCATGGCTGTATCGGCCTGAATATTCTGGAATTTATAATAATCCATAATCCCCAGATTTCCATTTCTAAAAGCCTCCGCAATAGCTTTTGGAATTTCAGCTTCCGCTTCAATAACTTTCGCACGGGCTTCCTGGGCTTTGGCTTTCATTTCCTGTTCTAAAGCAACAGCCATAGCTCTGCGTTTTTCAGCATTGGCCTGGGCTATATTTTTATCGGCATTGGCCTGATCCATTTGTAATACGGCTCCAATATTTTTACCAATATCGATATCTGCAATGTCAATGGAAAGAATTTCGAATGCTGTTCCAGCATCTAATCCTTTGGCCAATACTACTTTGGAGATTGAATCAGGATTTTCGAGCACTTCCTTATGGGATACAGCGGACCCAATAGATGAAACCACACCTTCTCCAACGCGGGCCAGAACGGTTTCTTCACCAGCTCCCCCTACCAATTGGCGTATGCTGGCGCGCACGGTAACACGGGCTTTGGCAATGAGCTGAATACCATCCTTGGCTACTGCAGTTACAGGTGGCGTATCGATTACCTTAGGATTTACTGACATTTGAACTGCTTCAAAAACATCACGTCCTGCCAAATCGATGGCGGTTGCGGTTTTAAAATCGAGCCCCATATTGGCTTTATCTGCCGAAATTAATGCGTCAACAACTCTCTTCACCTGACCTCCTGCCAAATAATGCGCTTCCAAATCGTCGCGTTTAAGCTCGATACCAGCTTTTTTTGAGGCAATCATGGCCTGAACTATAACTTGCGGTGGAACTTTACGCCAACGCATCAAAACCAGTTGGATGAGCGATATTCTGACATCGGAAACCAATGCAGAGAACCAAAGTCCCACTGGTACATAATAAAAGAGTATCCATAAAAGAATGAATCCCCCAACAATCATCGCAATTAAAACACCAATATTTGCTTCCATAGTATTTTTTTTAGATTATAATTTATTTATTAAATGGCTTTTACAAATACCTTATTACCATCGATTTCTACAATTTCCACTGAAGTATCGTTGGGAATCAGCTCTACAAAACTGGAAACTTCGTGAAATTCGCTGTGAAACAAAGCCTTTCCCATTGGGTTCAATCGGGAAATAGTAACTCCGCGGTCGCCAACTTTCAGTTTTTGCGCATTGGTATTAACTTTTGAGTCGATGCTGCTGTGCAATTTGGCTCTTTCCCAGGTCTTTGACCTAAGACTAAAATATATGGTCAATGCGGAGAGAGCAGCTGTGCCCAAAAGAATTATTGTCCCGATTGTAACTCCAAATGCAGCATAAGATTGCCAAATCCCAACTGCCATCATGATAAAACCAACAATACCAACAACCGAAGTTCCGGGAATTACCAGCAACTCAATAATGAGCAAAATTAGCCCACCAAAAATCAATATTAGAAGTAAAATCCAGCTCATGCTTTTTTTCGATAAATTTATACAATTCTGACAGTTGTAGAGCCTTTAAAATTAAATTTTTATTATTTTACCAAAAGGCCGTTTTTATAATTCAATCTGGCTTTTTGAACTCCGCTCTCGTCGTACTCAAACCAAACTCCATCTTTTTTTCCATTAATAATAAGGCCTCTATACCAAATAGCCCCATTTTTATGATATTGAACATGCTCGCCTTGCATAATATCATAGATATAAGTTTCTTTTGTTTTTAATTCTCCGGTGGGATAGAATGTTTTCTGATCGCCATTGAGCTGACCCTGATAGTACATATATTCTGCAATTTTATTACCATCGTAATCGTACCAGGTTGTTAATCCGTGTCGTTTATTTTGAGAGTAATTGCCATTCTCCTGAAGTTTTCCATTGTCATAATAAAGAGTCGTGAGACCATCGAGCTGACCGTTTTTCCAGGTTTTTAATCCAATTACTCTTCCTCCATAGGTGTATTCCAGTTCTTTACCATCTTTCTCACCCATATTCCACGAAACCGAAGAGTTTACATATCCCCTATTATCCATTTTCACCACAAAGCCATCTAAAATACCATGCTCATAGTTTTCAACCAAACTGACATAATCATTTTCGTTAAATGTAACCCACTGACCATGTTTTTGGTCATCGGTATAACTTCCAATTTTTGTGTTTCGACCATCTTTTGTTATCCATTCACCTTGTTTAAATCCTCTTGAATCAATTTTATTCTTTGTGGTATCTATTTGATCCTGAGAGAGAACAAATCCTGGCAAAAAGAAGAGGTAGACGAAGATATAAATGATGAGACTTTTTTGTTTTAACAAATTCATAATAAAGGATTTAGTGTGATATTTTAATTACTTTTCTTAGCCATTCTATATAGAATAACTCATTTATTTTATAAACATAAACTTACCCGAATATACTTTTTCTGATTCATGCTCATATTGAAAAACCAGATAGTAGGTGAGCATTTTAACAACTTCGGGGTTTGGCAGGTTTTCACCAACCCATGCTTCCAAATAGTTTGTACTGCTAAAAATTTTCCTTCCAGTAAGATCGAAAATTTGCAAATTATATTTAACCACATTTTTATCTCCAAATTCAACCTTAAAAGAATCATTTAGACCGTCATTATTGGGGGTAACCAGGGTGGGAATATGAAATTCGGGTGATGGCATAAGCCTGATTAACAGGCTGTCCATTGCGCTTGTACTTCCGCTGATGCATCGCGCATCGGAATAAAGAATCACTTTGAGCATCTGGTTATTCCTGTTAACCACAGTACTCATTGTTGAATCCGCACCCATTTTCAAGAGCTCACCGTCCAAAACCCAGACAAAATGCGGATTGTCTCCTTTGTCTTCAGTATGAAGTTCAAATTGAACCAAATCGCCCGGGTAAATTTCATTAGATAAAGAAAAAACTTCAATTGCTGGCGTACTTTCGGGGAAAACAATTACCTCTTGCTCCACGATATCTGAAGCACCGCAGAAATTAGACCAGAAAGCTGATATCGTAAAACTCTGACCCGGATTTTCAATTTGATATATAGGTTGGTAACCCAGACTGTCCGAAAAAGTTTTATCCAGATAGCTCCAGTTCAAATGCGAGCCACTACCGCCAATAATTTCAATTTGAAGGCTATCATCGAAAGAACAGTAGAATTCGCGGCCCACAGCAATTCGTTCGGCAGCCGAAGGAGTTTGCTCAGGTTTTAAATAAAAAGTGTCGGACGATTGGCAGGAATTGGTATCGATAACCGAAACCCAAAAAACTCCTTCTTCATTATATACAGTAGAAGGTTGATTGGATCCATTGCTCCACGAGATATAATTATAATTATCATTATCTACCGATAATATATCCCCCAAACATATATTAATTGAGTCAGGCAATGTTGGATGAATAGGATTATATAATTGTATATCAGCTGAATAAAGAAAATTTAGAAGAGTATCTCCGGCTTCATCTATAAAATAAGTATTTGCATTATCCCAAACAAAACTTTTAAGGGCAGATTCATTTGCCTTCGAATTAAAATTAATTGAAGCAATAATTGCTTCCTGCATATTTACGGGAGAGAGCACGTTAAGAGAAAAATTGATAAAATTTGTAGAAATATCAACATCAAAATCAATATTCTGAAAATAAGTAATATATCTGGAAATTTCGAAAGCGGATGAATCGAACAAAATGCGCAAATTAGCCGCCTTAATGAGGGATGGCTCCTGTAAATTAATTACCAGGGTGGTTGAGTCGTAGGTACAGAGTCTCAAATCAACAGCAATTAAATTTCCACGTACCGGAATATCGGTAATTAATATTTGGCCATAGGATGATGTAACCAAATTATTGCATTCTCCACTTATAATACACCGGAATTTCATTTCATCATAATTCTGACGAACATTATATACCTGCAAAACAGGGGTTTGAACTCCAGTAAAAGTACCATTATTGAATAAACGGCTCCAATAGTTCATATCACGCGATTGGAAATACCACTGATATTCAGTTGCATGTTCAGCTTCAATTGAAAACTCAATATGATCGCCTACATAGCAATTTACATTTTCAGGATGACTGGAAATCTGCGGTTTCGGTTCAATTGTAATTATGTGAATAATGGTATCTCTACATCCTTCGGTATTGGTTATAATTAATTGAACTTCATAGGTACCAGCATCTAAAAATATATGCTCAGGAAATGGGTCAGAAGAATTTATACTACTATCACCAAAATTCCATTCAAAATTTAAAAGACTTGAAGGCATACTAAAACAAGTACTATCGAGAAAACTAAAATGCACAGGCTGCTCTTCGCAATAAGTTTGCTGTTCTGTATCAATTTTCAAACCATAATATTGTTGAATTTCAATATTAGAATATTTTGCCCCATTTTGATTGAGTGAATACAAGCCAAAAAGACCGGGTTCAAAACATCCGGATACATTAAATATCAAATCATTATCAATACTGATTTGAATATTATTATAAGTAAAAATCAAAGTAAATTGATAGGTTGTATTGTATTCCCAGCCCAGGTTATTACCATAATTACTGGCCAACTGAACAAAATTATCGCTGCTTTCGTGTCCCCAAAAATATTTGTAAGTGTTAATCGGATCACGTGGAAATATTCCATTCGCATATGAAAGGTTAAATCCTTCATATGCCATATAACCACCGAATTCTGTTGGTGCATGTTGAGCTACCTTTTTCCAGTCGAACAAATAGAAACGATTGTCATTGGAAGCGGTACCAATGGTTGGAGATTTATATCCAAATACAAATCCCACAAAATCATCGTCGTTGGTATTTGATGGAATATAGATATTTCCAGTGATTTTTACATTGAGCAATGAATCGCTGTTGACAAAGAATGAAGGCTGCCAGTCGGAAGAAGAACATACCACATTCTGGCTGTCTAAAAGATTCCACTGAATGGTGGACGACATACCATTGGTGTTATATTCATGGAAATCGGAAGCAATAAGACATTGCCCCAATGCCGAAACAGAAAATACTGAAAAGACTAAAACAATAATATTTCTAACAATATTCTTCACTACACTTTCTATATGCACAAAAGTAAAAAATATCTGGAATGATTTAAAATATGATTTACATAATGCTGGAAAATAAATAAATATGTTGATATCTTTGTTTTTATTCGTAAATTACCTTTCAAGAAAAACAAATTTAACACGTGAAAATCTGCAATTCTACATATTCCT